>CAIPLM010000250.1 GCA_903865895.1 uncultured Rhodospirillales bacterium
CCAACTCGGAGGTTGCGACCGCGGAGTAGGCCCCCTCCCTCATCCCAAACCCACTTAAACGAATGCGGGTCTGGGGGCTCTGAGCCCCCAGCGGGGTCCAGGGGCAGCGCTCCTGGCCTTCCGTCCACCACCACCTGCACCAAGCCTGCTTTGGTGCGGGTTGCCCCGGCGTGGTATGTGGGAGGGCGGTGTGGGGGTGAGGGCGTGTGGGGTAAGATTATTGGTGGGGTTGCTGGGTTTGCGGTTCTTGGGCCGTTCGGTGCCGTTGTGGGGGCGGCGCTGGGGCATGCGGCGGAGAGTGGCGGGCTGGCGGGTCTGGGGGGGAAACTCGGATCTGATTTGCGCTCGGCGATCTCCGGGCATCGGCGGATTGGCGGGCAGCGGGACCAGGTGTTCGCCGTTGGCGTAGTGGTCTTGGCGGCCAAGCTCGCGAAATGTGATGGCGTGGTGGTGCGGGCGGAGATTGACGCGTTCAAGCGCTGTTTCCGCATTCCCCCGGAGGCGGTGCGCGATATCGGGCGCCTATTCGACCATGCGCGGGACAGCGAGGACGACCCGCGGCTGACAGCAATCGAGCTTGGCCAGGCCTTCGCGGATAATCGCGGGATGTTGGAGGACGTGCTGGCGGCGCTCTTCACCATCGCGCGGGCGGATCGCGGGCTGAACCGGGCGGAGGAGGCGTTCCTCCGCTCGGTGTTCGTGGGGTTCGCGCTGGAGGAGGCGGCCTGGGGCCGGGCACGGGATGGCCGGGCGCGGCAGGTGGCCGGCGAGGACGACATCGCGCTGGCCTATGCCGAACTGGGCCTCACGCGCGAGGCATCGGACGAGGCGGTGCGGCAGACCTGGCGGCAGTTGATGCGGGAGAACCATCCGGACAGTCTCGCCAGCCGCGGCGTGCCGGCCGATTTCATCGCCAGCGCGCATGACAAGGTGGCCCGGATCAACGCGGCGTGGGACCGGATCAAGCGCGAGCGCGGGTTGTAGCCAGGCTTGACGCTGCGGCGTGCGGCGCGCATGACCCCCGGGTCAGACGGCTGGACGGCCGCTGCCTGGGTGGTAACGCCCTGGTGGAGGAAAGTCCGGGCTCCACGGGAATACGATGCCGGCTAACGGCCGGCGGGGGCGACCCCAGGGAAAGTGCCACAGAAAACAAACCGCCGGCGCGCAGCAATGCCCGCAGGCAAGGGTGAAACGGTGCGGTAAGAGCGCACCGCGCCCCTGGTGACAGGGGCGGCAGGGTAAACCCCATCGGGAGCAAGACCGAATAGGGGCGGCCGGTGGATCGTCGTCACGTTCGCGTGGGGGCGATGCCACGGGGGCATTCCCGCCCCGTCGCCCGGGTTGGTCGCGCGAGGCGCGCAGCAATGCGTGTCCCAGAGGAATGGTCGTCCCGCTCCCCCGGGGAGCGATCCCCGGCGGGGCGGACAGAACCCGGCTTACAGGCCGTCTGGCAAATTTATCCACAGGCAGGATGCCGATATCCGACACAAAACCGGATTTTATATCGAACAAATATCGAACATTAGGTTAATAGGGTTGGAATTCTGTGGATAACATTCGCGGGATGATTGCCTCATGACGATTCCCACTCTATTGAACTTGAAAGATAATGCCAGGCAGAACGCCAAGATCAGAGGGGAATCCCTTTGACGCCCAGATTTACCCATGATATCCCATTTCATCCCGGAAAAGGCGTGTGACAGCGGGGTCGCCGGCTCGGGCGGAGCGGCGTAGTGGAAAGGGGCGAGGCCGGGCCGAATGACGCTCTTCATGGGCACATTTCTGGGCAAACTGGATGCCAAGGGACGCCTGTCCATCCCTTCGGACTTCCGTGACCACTTGCCCGCGGTGCCTGGCGGATCGAGCCTCATCCTGCGCCCCTCCCACAAATACGCCTGCATCGAGGGGTGGGCCTGGGCCGACTTCGAGGAGCTTGCCGGGCCGATGGCGCAGCTCGATCCGTTCAGCGACGACGAAGACGTGATGGCCTATGCCGTCTATGCGGATTCCAATCACTGCACGCCGGACAAGGACGGCCGGGTTATCCTGCCGGAGGCGCAGGTGCTGCATGCCGAACTGAAGGATGCCGTCACCTTCGTCGGCCTGCGCCGCAAATTCGAAATCTGGGCCCCTGCCGCCTATCGCGTCCACCGCGCCGCCATGCTGGAGCGGGCGCGCACCCGCAAGCTCAGCCCCTCGGGGAGCGCGTCATGACCGGCCATGTCCCGGTGATGCTGCCCGAGGTGCTCACGAGCCTCGCCCCGCGCGATGACGGCGTTTATCTCGACGCGACCTTCGGCGGCGGTGGCTACAGCGCGGGCATCCTCGCCGCCGCAAGCTGCGCCGTCTATGGGATCGACCGCGACCCCGAAGCCATCGCGCGTGGCGAGGCCCTCGCGGCGCGGTACCCCGGCCGGCTGCATCTGCTGGAGGGGGGCTTCGCCGATATGGTGGCGTTGCTGGCGAGCGTCGGCATAACCCATCTCGACGGCGTGGTGTTCGATCTCGGCGTCTCCTCCTTCCAGATCGATGACCCCGCCCGCGGCTTCTCCTTCCGCTTCGACGGGCCGCTCGATATGCGCATGAGCCGCTCCGGCCCCACCGCGGCGGACCTCGTGAACACCCTGCCCGAGGGTGAACTCGCCGATATCATCTACCAATATGGCGAGGACCGGCTGTCGCGCCGCATCGCCAAGGCGATCGTCGCGGCCCGCGCTGTGGCCCCGATCACCACCACCTCGGGCCTCGCCGGGGTGATCCGCGCGGTGGTGCCGCCCGATCGCTCGGGCATCGACCCCGCGACCCGCAGCTTCCAGGCGCTGCGCATCAAGGTGAATGACGAGCTGGGCCAGATCGAGCGTGCTTTGGCGGATGCCGCGGCCCTGCTGGCGCCCGGCGGGCGGCTGGTGGTGGTGTCCTTCCACTCGCTCGAGGACCGTATCGTCAAGCGTTTCATGACCGAGGCCACCGGCCGCACCCCCGCCCCCTCGCGCTACGACCCGCGCGGGCTGATGGGGCGCCAGGCCGCAGAATTCTCGGCCCTCACCGCCAAGGCGCTGCGGCCAGGCAGCGACGAAACCTACGCCAATCCGCGTGCCCGCAGCGCCCGGCTGCGGGCGATGATGCGCAACGATGCGCTGGGAGATCTGCGATGATGCGGAACTTCACCCTGCTATGCCTGATCGCCGCCCTCGGTTCGGGGTTCTATTTGTTCCAGACCAAGAACCAGGCGATGCTGCTCGACCGCGAGATCGCGCGCGTGATGAAGCAGACCGATATCGTGCGTCAGCGCGCCGGGCTCATGCGCACGGAATATGCGCTGCTGAACGATCCCTCGCGGCTCGCGGAGCTATCCGGCGGCCTGCTGCCCGATCTCAAGACCACCGCGCCCACCCAGTTCGCCAGCTTCGCCGAACTCGAACGCCGCCTGCCCGCCATCGGCGCCCCAATGCCGGCGGCGCCGCTGGAGCCGCAGGCGCCCAACGCGATGGTGCCGAAGGTGGTGCCGGTGAAGGCCGAGCCGATGAGACCGGAACCCGCGAAGGTTGAGCCCGCCCGGACCGACCCCGCCCGGACCGACCCCGCCCGGACCGACCCCACCCGGACCGACCCCGTCAAGACCGAACGCCCGATGATGGCGGCCGCCCCTGCGCCGCGCCCGGCACCGCCTGCCGCGCCGCCGGTGGCGATTGCGGCGACCGTCCCCGCCGTGACCACGGTAGCGCTGGCGAACCCGCCGCCCTTCGGCGTGCCGCCGCGCCCGCCGCTCTCGCTCGCCGCGCCGCTCGCCACCCCCGTGGCGCCGGTGGCCGCCGCGGCTTTGCCGGTTCCCCCTTCCGTCACGCCGCCCGCCGCTCCTCCGGCCGCGCCGCCTGCCGGGCGCTCGGTGCTGGCCGCCGCCCACCCGGGCACCCCGCCCGTGCCGCCGCGCCAGCCGCCGGCCACGCCGGCCGAGGCGGTGGCGCGGATCGCTCGGGGTGAGCCGGTCAATCCCGCCATCCCCGCCGTTGCCTCGGCGCTCGGCATGGCGCGCACCATGGTCCCCTCCACCATTTCCTCGGCCCAGGCGGGCATCCTGCGATGAGCGACCGAAAGATGACCGGCGACGAACTCGCCCGCGGCCCCGGTGCGCCCGATGCCGCCTCGGTGTTGCGCATCGAGCACATCCGCTTCACCTCCGCCGATGCCGCCGCCTCGCCGATGCTGCGGCGCACCCAGCGGCGCCTGCGCGTGGCCGGCTGGGCGTTCCTCGGCTTGTTTGGCCTGGTCGCCGGGAAGCTCGCCTTCGCCACCGTGATCGACCCGATGCGCCCACGGCCGGTCGCCCAGATGCGCCGGCCGGAGCCGCCGCCGGCCACGCCACCGAGCACCGCAATCACCGCGCCCACCCCAGCCGAGCTCGGGCTGCGCAAGGCGCGCGGCACCATCACCGACCGCAACGGCGAAATCCTCGCCGTCTCGCTGCCCACCGCGAGCGTGTTCGCCAACCCCGCCAAGCTCATCGATGCCAATGAGGCGGCGGAGAAACTGCACCGCGTGCTGCCGCAGCTCGATGCCGCCGATCTGCGCCGCCGCCTGACCGCCGATGGGCGGCAATTCGTCTACCTCGCGCGCCACATCACGCCGCGCCAGCAGATCGACATCAACGATCTCGGCATCCCCGGCATCGAGTTCGAGCCGACCGAGCGGCGCGGCTATCCGCAGGGCCGGGTGGCCGCCCATGTGATCGGCGGCATCGACGTCGATGGCCACGGCGTCGCCGGCATCGAGAAATTCTTCGATGAGCGGCTGCGCAAAGACCCGGCGCCCCTGAAGCTCTCCGTCGATATCCGCGTGCAGCAGGTGGTGCGCGACGAGCTGCTGAAGGCGATGACCGATTTCAACGCCATCGGCGCCGCCGGCATCGTCCTCGATGTGCGGACCGGCGAGGTGATCGGCATGGTCAACCTGCCGGACTATGACGCCAACCACTTCGGCACCGCCAGCAACGACGAGCGCCTGAACCGCGCCACCTTCGGCCGCTACGAGCCGGGCAGCACCTTCAAGCTGCAGGACGCGGCGCTCGCGCTCGACAGCGGCACCGTGCAGATCTGGAACGGGTTTGATGCAACCTCGCCGATCCATATCGGCCGCTTCACCATCAGCGATTTCGAGGGCAAGAAGCGCTGGCTCTATCTGCCCGAGATCCTCGCTTACTCCTCGAACATTGGCGCGGCCCGCATGGCGGACGCGGTGGGCGGCGAGAAGCAGCGCGCCTGGATGGAGCGCATGGGGATGCTGGCGCCGCTCGGCATCGAACTGCCCGAAGTGCGCTCGCCGAGCGCGCCCTCGGCGGCGAACTGGAAAGAGATCGCCACGATGACCATCGGCTTCGGCCATGGTATCTCGGTGACCCCGCTGCACGTGGTGGCCGGCACCGCGGCGATCGCCAATGGCGGCGTGTATTACCGGCCGACCCTGCTGGCCGCCAACCCCGACGCGCCGCCGCGCGAGGGGCTGCGGGTGATGCAGCAATCGACGTCGGACAC
>CAIPLM010000251.1 GCA_903865895.1 uncultured Rhodospirillales bacterium
CAACCCGCACCGCAGCATGTGGGCGGCGGAGACGCTGACCGAGGAGCCTTACGAGCAGAGCCGCGTTTCGAGCTTCCGCACCCCGCTGCGGCCGGCCTGAACGGCTTGCCGCCTTGCCTCATGGGGCATTGAGTGCAATCTGGCCCCAGGCAGCAGGGAGCGCGGCGTTGGATATCGGCAGGAAAATGGATCTGCGGCTGGGCATGCGCCCGGTGCCGGCGGCGGACGAGCCCTTCCCCGAGCTGGAAGCGGCGGCCGAGCATTTCGCCACACCCTGCGGCGAGGGCCACATGGTGCTGCGCGCCTGGGGCGAGGGCCCCGCACTCGTGCTGCTGCATGGCGGCTCCGGCTCCTGGCGGCATTGGGGGCGCAACATCCCTGTCCTGTCGCAACGCCGCCGAGTGATCGTGCCGGACCTGCCCGGCCTTGGCGACAGTGCCTCGCCACCCGATCCCTATACCGCACAATCCGTCGGCCAGATCGTCGCTGACGGCGTCGGCGCCATGCTGGGCGATGAGCGCTACGATCTATGCGGCTTCTCCTTCGGCGGCATGGTCTCGAGCCAGGTGGCCGCAGTGCATCTCGACCGGGTGCGCTCGCTCACCATCGTCGGCGCCGGCGCCATGGGCTTCCCGCGCCATTCGGTGGGGCTGGTGAAGGTGCGGGCGCTCTCGGGCGAGGAACGTGTCGCCGCCCATCGCGAGAACCTGCGCCGCCTGATGATCGCCGACCCCGCGCGCATCGACGCGCTGGCACTCGCCATCCAGGAGGTCTGCACCCGGGCAACGCGGATGAAGAGCCCGCAATTTGCCTCCACGACGGCGCTCCTGGATGCGATCCAGGTCTATCGCGGCAAGCTGAACGGCATCTGGGGCTCGGGCGACGTCACCGCCACCCCCTCGATCGCAGCGCGGCGGGAGCGGCTGATGAGCGTGCGGCCGGACATCGATTTCCGCGTCATCGAAGGCGCCGGCCACTGGGTCGCGTATGAGGCGGCCGAGGCGTTCAACGCGATGTTGCTGGAGATGATCGGCTAGGCGAGCCTCAGATTCGGAATGTTCGCGACCTGATCGGCCAGCGCCCGCTCGGCGTGCCAAAGGTCCCGCGCCTGCTGCATGTTGAGCCACAGGCGCGGCCCGTTGCCGCAGAGTTTGCCAAGGCGCACCGCCATCTCCGCCGTCACCGCCGCCTCGCCGCTCAAGATGCGATGCAGCGTCTGGCGGGAGACGCCAAGCTTCACCGCCGCGTCAGTGACGGTGAGCCGCAGTTCGGGCAGCACATCCTCGCGCAGGATTTCGCCGGGGTGTGTCGGCGGCAACTGGGAAACGCGGCCAATCTCGGTATTGGGCATGCCTAAGGTCTCCATGGTTGTCAAAGTCAACCTGAGCGGTCGAAATGTCAAGTATTAGTTGACACATTGCCGCGACCCTCATTAGATCAGCGCATGATCACATCGTTCCGCAGCAAGGAACTGGAAAAATTCTGGTCCACCGGCGACGGCGCGAAAATCCGGCAGGATCAGCTTGCCCGCATCCGCCGTCGCCTCGATGCCCTGGACGCCGCGCACCGGCCGGAGGACCTCAACCTCCCCGGCTTCAATTTCCACTCCCTGCGCGGCAAACCGCAGCGCTACGCCATCAGCGTCAACGGCCCCTGGCGTATCACCTTCGGCTGGGACGGCGACAACGCAACCCAGGTCGACCTTGAGCAGTATCACTGAACCACTTGACCGGCCCGCCACCCCCGCACACGCTGCGCCCCGGCAAGGACGCATCAACGCGGCCACGGAGGAACGGAACCGATGAGCACGACGCAGCAGGCCGCGAGCCCCTATCTTCCCGTCCGTGAGGACTGGCTCGATACCCATCACGAG
>CAIPLM010000252.1 GCA_903865895.1 uncultured Rhodospirillales bacterium
CGCGTTTGCGGGAGGGGGCCGGGGGGAGGGTAGATCCGTGCCAAAGCCTCAGCGAGAATAACTGCGAGAACGCCCTCGCGATTGCCCATCACCTCGTTGTTCCAAAATCGCAAAACCTTGATTTCGTGCGCCGCGAGATACGCGTCCCGCTCAGTATCTGTATCAGGCTCAGCATGGGTCGCACCGTCAATCTCGACCGCGAGCCTCGCCTCACGACAGTAGAAGTCGAGGATGTAACGCCCTATCGGCTCCTGGCGCCGAAACTTCAGCCCGCCCAGCCCTTTCGCTCGCACTCCCCGCCAAATGACGTCCTCCATCGGGGTCAGACGTCGGCGCAGCGCCTTGGCTAAGGGAACCAACCCACTCACGGCACCGGAAACACCACCCCCGCCGGCAGCAGCACGCTGCGGGCCTGTGTCTCCGCCAGCACCTCATCCACCCCGCGAATCCGCTCCCCGAACCCGCCCAACGCCAGGTAATCAGCCCGCGGCAAGGTGAACTCGATCGGCGCCACCAAGGCCGGCGTCGGCACTGAGCCGAGGGAATTGGCCGGCATTGCCGTCACATCCGCCATGTAGGTGATCCCGCCGCCCGGCCACACATAGACCGGCGCCCCACCGCTGGTCACCTTGGCGAGGCGGCGCTGGATGGAGCGGGTGAGCAGCACCGGGTTCTCCGTCACCCCCGCCCGCAGGCTGCCTCCGGCGCCGGCCATGAACAGCACGCTGCACAAGGCAGGCTCGCAATTCTCGGCGATGCGGGCGATGGCGGCGACGATGGCGGGCGGCATTTCCGCCGGCTGCGGCCGCAGCGCCTCATCCAGGATGAACCAGCCGGAATGCTCGCCGGTGGTGCTCACCATCAGCAGCCGCAACCCCGGCCAGGCCGATTTGGGGTCGATCCGCTCGATGATGGAGAGCGGCTCCTCGACATCCGTGCCGCCCCAGCCGAGCCCGGGATTGGCCACCTGGAAATACCGTCCGGGCGTCGAGCGCCGCCCGCGCACCCGGATGCCCGAGGGCCGCATGCCGAGGAAGCGCCCGGCCTGGTGTTCGCTCAACACGCCGGTGATGTGGTCATCCACCACGATCACCTCGTCGGCATGGCCCACCCACTGCCCGGCGAAAATCCCGATGGTGGCCGAGCCGCAACCCACGCGCATGCGCTGCTCTGGCGTGCCATCGACGATCGGCGCCGCGCCCGGCTGCACCACCACGCTGGCCCCGCCATCGATGGTGAGCTCCACCGCCGCGCCATTGGCCAGCGCCAGCATGGTCTCGCAGGTAACCACGCCCTCCTTCTTGGAGCCACCGGTGAGATGATGCACGCCGCCGAGGCTGAGCATCTGGCTGCCGTATTCCGCGGTGGTCACATGCCCGATCTGCTCGCCTCTGGCCCGCACCGAAGCGGTCTCGGGGCCGAGATGGCGGTCGGTGTCGATCTTCACCTTGAGGCCGCAATAGGAGAACACCCCCTCGGACACCACGGTCACCATATCGACGCCCTCGATGGTGCTGCCGACGATGAAGGGGGCCGGCTTGTAGTCCGGATAGGTGGTGCCGGCGCCGATTGCGGTGACGAAAATATCGCGCGGTTCGAAGGGGTTGCCGCTCCAATCGGCGCCCGCGGCCTGCACCAGCTCGGGGCGCCTTGCGATCACCGTCAGCGGGTCCATCCGCGTCAGCCGGCCGGCGATGTTGCCGTAGCGGTCGCAAGCGCCGGTCTTCTCCGGGCGAATGCGGCACAGGACCGGGCAGGCATCGCAGGTGACGATACCGTCCGGCGCGGCGGCGGTGGCCTCGGCGAGCGCCTGGTCCTCCGGGCCGGCGGGGCCGGCGTGGGTGGTGGTCATCGCAGCGCCTCCAGCACGCGGGAGAGCGTCGCCGGAATTTGGGTGAGCCTGGCGCCGGTGGCATCGGCGATGGCGTTGAGAATCGCCGGCGCGGTGGCGATCAGCGCCGGCTCGCCCACCCCCTTGGCGCCGTAGGGGCCGTGCGGATCGGCATGCTCGATGAGGATGGTCTCGATCGGCGGCACGTCGCCGATGGTGGGGATGAGATAGTCGTGCAGATTATCGGTGCGGCCGGGCACATACTCCTCCATCAGCGCGAGGCCGATCCCCTGGGCGATGCCGCCATGGATCTGGCCGATGACCAGCGCCGGATTGATGGCACGGCCCACGTCATGCGCGGCGACGATGCGCAACACCCGCACCGTGCCGAGTGCCATATCCACCTCAACCTGCGCGATCTGCGCCCCGAAGGCGTAGCTGGCATAGGGCTCGCCCTGCCCATCGGCATCGAGCGGCGTCGTCGGCGGATCGTAAGTCCCGGCGGCGCGCAGCACGCAGCCGTCACCGTCTGCCGGCAGCACCCCGAGATCGAGGATGGTCTCGGTCTGCCCGTCCAGCACATGGATGGCACCCTGCGCAAAGCGCAGCGTGGCAGCGGCCCCGGCATTGGCGCGGCGCAGGATCTCGGCGCGCAGGGCCAAACCCGCCCTCATCGCCGCATTGCCGCTCACCAGCGTCTGCCGCGAGGCGCTGGTCTTGCCGGCATCGCGGGTGCGGTCGGTATCGCCGGTGACGAGGGTGAGGCCGGCGGGGTCAATCCCCAGCGCCTCGGCGGCGATCTGCGCCATCACCGTGTTGGAACCCTGACCGATATCAACGGCGCCGGAGAACAGCACCGGCACCCCCTCGGCGGTGACGCCGATTTCCATGGTGGAGGGGTTGGACATGCTGGTGTTGCCAATGCCGTACCACATGCAGGCCACGCCCGTGCCCCGGCGCAGCTTGCCGGACACGGCGTTGAACGCCGCATCCTCCGCCCGCAACGCCGCCCAGCGCGGCGCCAGCGCATCCAGGCACTCCGGCAGCGCCGCCCCGGCGCCAAGCACCTGCCCGGTGGCGGTCACGCCGCCGACGCCGAGCGCGTTCAGCCGGCGAAACGCCAGCCGGTCCTGCCCCAACTGGTTAGCCAGCGCATCCATCAGCGCCTCCCCGGCAATCGCCGCCTGTGGCACGCCGAAGCCGCGAAAGGCGCCGGAGGGCGGGAAATTGGTGTGGATCGCCGCCGTGGTCGCCACCACATTTGGCACGGCATAGGGCCCGGTGGCGTGCACCGGCACCCGGTTCGCCACCGTCGGCCCCCAACTCGCATAGGCCCCGGTGTCGTAGTCGCCATGGAAGACGAAGCGCACCAGAAGCCCCGCCGCATCGGCACCGGCGCTGGCGGTGATGCGGGCGGGATGGCGCTTGGTGGTCGCCGCCATGCTTTCGC
>CAIPLM010000253.1 GCA_903865895.1 uncultured Rhodospirillales bacterium
CAGGCCTCGCGGATCGCCTCGTCGGGCGACTTGCCGTGCACCCGCTCGGCCTCGATGGCGAAATCGATCATCATGATGGCGTTCTTCTTCACGATCCCCATCAGCAGCACGATGCCCACCAGCGCCACCAGCGAGAGATCGGCCCCCACCGCCATCAGCGCCAGCAGCGCGCCGATGCCGGCCGAGGGCAAAGTGGAGAGGATGGTGATGGGGTGGATCACGCTCTCGTACAGCACGCCCAGCACGATATAGATCACCACGATGGCCGCCAGGATCAGCCAGGGCTCGGAGGCCAGCGACTTCTGGAATTCTGCCGCATCGCCGGCATAGCTGCCGGAGATGGTGGCGGGCATGCCGATCTCGGCCTCGGCGCGGGCCACCGCCTCCACCGCGTCACCCAGCGCGGCGCCCTCGGCCAGGTTGAAGCTGATGGTGACGGAGGGGAATTGCGACTCATGCGTCACCGCCAGGGGCGCGGCGATGCGGCGGATGGTGGCGATGGCGGCCAGCGGCACCTGCGCCCCCCCGGCGCCGCCCACGCGCAGGCGTTGCAACGCGCCGGGATCGGCCACCCAGGCCGGATTGGCCTCCAGCACCACGCGATACTGGTTGGCCTGGGAGAAGATGGTGGAGATCTGGCGCTGGCCGAAACTGTCGTACAGCACGTCCTGCACCGCCTGCATGGTCACGCCCAGCCGGGCCGCCGCGGCGCGATCCACCTCGACATAGCTGCGCTGGCCGACGGATTGCTGGTCGGAGGCGAGGTCCCGCAGGCTGGGCTCGGCCTTCAGCCGCTCCAGCAGCGGCGGCGCCCAGGCGGCGAGCTCCGCCTCGTCGGTATCCACCAGCGTGTACTGGAACTGGGTGCGGCTGATGCGGGTGCCGATCTGGATATCCTGCACCGGCTGCATGTAGACGGCGATGCCGGGGATGCCCGCCAGCGCCGCGGTGAGCCGCCGCGCGATCGCCCCGGCATTCGCCACCCGCTCCTTGCGCGGCAGCAGCGCGATGGTGAGCCGCCCGGTATTCGGCGTCGGGTTGATGGTGCCGACGCCGACGAAGGACACCACGGAGGAGACGTCAGGGTCCGCCCGCACGATGGCGGCCGCCTGCTCCTGCAGCACCGCCATGCGCGGGATGGAGACGCTGCCCTCCGCCTCGGTGACGGCGACGATCACCCCGGTATCCTGGCTCGGCAGGAAGCCCTTGGGCACCACCACGTAGAGGTAGAGCGTGCCGCCGAGGGTGGCGAGCGCGATCAGCAGCATCAGCCGGGGCACCCTGAGCGACCAGTCGAGCGTGTGGCGATAGGCGGTCAGCATCGCCTCGAACCCCGCCTCGCTGATGCGCGCGATGCGCCCGGGCGGCCCGGTCTCGCGCCGCAGCAGCCTTCCGCACATCATCGGCGTGAGCGTGAGGGACACCACCGCCGAGACGATGACGGAGACGGAGAGCACCACCGCGAATTCGCTGAACAGCCGCCCCACCACCCCGGTCATGAACAGCAGCGGGATGAACACCGCGATCAGCGAGACGGTCAGCGAGACGATGGTGAAGCCGATCTGGGCGGCGCCCTTATAGGCGGCCTCGAGCGGGCTGAGCCCCTCCTCCAGGTAGCGCACCACGTTCTCGATCATCACGATCGCATCGTCCACCACGAAGCCGGTCGCCACCGTGAGGGCCATCAGCGAGAGATTATCGAGCCCGTAGCCCATCAGCGCCATGATGCCGAAGGTGCCGGCGATCGAGAGCGGCAGCGCGACGGCGGGGATCACTGTGGCGCGCCAGGAGCGCAGGAACACCCAGATCACGCCGACCACCAGCACCACGGAGAGCATCAGCGTGGCCTGCACATCGGCCACCGAGGCGCGGATGGTCACCGTGCGGTCGGCCACCAGCACCATCTCGACCGAGGCCGGCAGCGCCGCGCGCAGACGCGGCAGCTCGGTGCGGATGCGCTCCACCGTCTCCACGATATTGGCGCCGGGCTGGCGCTGCACATCGAGCACCACCGCGGGGCGGCCCTGATAGGTGGCGCTGGCCCGCACATTCTCGAGCCCGCCCTCGACGGTGCCGAGATCCTGCAAGCGGATCGGCGCCCCGTTGCGCCAGGCGATGATGACGGCGCGATAGGCCTCGGGGCTGGTGATCTGGTCGTTCGCGCCGAGCACGATCGCCTGACGCGGCCCGTCGAACCCGCCCTTGGCGCCGTTCACGTTGGCGGCGGCGATGGCGAGGCGCACATCGTCCATCGACAGCCCGTAGGAGGCCACTCGCGCCGGGTCCACCCGCACCCGCACGGCCGGGCGCATGCGGCCCTGCACGCTCACCTGGCCCACCCCGTCGATCTCGGCGAGCTTGGGTTGCAGCAGCGTATCGGCGGCGTCGGCCACGCGATCGAGCGTCATGTTTTCGCTGAGCAGCGCGATGGTGAGGATGGGCGCGTCGGCCGGGTTCACCTTGGCGTAGACCGGCGGGTAGGGCAGCGTGGTGGGCAGCACGCCGGCGGCGGCGTTGATGCCGGCCTGCACGTCCTGCGCGGCGCTCTCGATGGGGCGGCGCAGGCTGAATTGCAGGGTGATCTGGCTGGTCCCCTCGGCCGAGGTCGAGGTCATGGTGGTCAGGCCCTGGATCTGGCCGAACTGGCGCTCCAAGGGCGCGGTGATCAGGCTCGCCACCGTGTCCGGATTGGCGCCGGGCAGCTGGGTGGTGATCTGGATGGTCGGGAAATCCACCTGCGGCAGGGCCGAGACCGGCAGGCTGCGATAGCCGAGCGCGCCCGCCAGCACCACGGCGAGCGCGAGCAGCGAGGTCGCGATCGGGCGGGCGATGAAGGGGGCGGAGATATTCACGGGGTGGGCCGCCGCTGGCCGCCACCCTGCCCGCCGCCGGGCGGGCGCTGCCCGGCCGGCGCGGCGGCAGGCGCATCGCTCGGCGGCGGCAGCACGTTCACCTTGGAATTATCGGACAGCCGGGCCGCCCCATCCACCACCACCCGCTCGCCGGGCTTCAACCCGTCGGTGATGATGCTGGAGGTGAGATCCTCATGCCCGATGACGACGGCGCGGCGGGTCACCGTGCCGCCCTCGGTCACCACGAACACGAAGGTGCCGCGCGGGCCGCGCTGCACCGCCACCGGCGGCACCACCACCGCGCCCACCCGGGTCTCCGCCCGCAGCCGCACGTTGACGAAGGCGCCCGGCCACAGGCGCAGCGCCTCGTTGGGGAAGGTCGCCTTCAGCTTGATGGTGCCGGTCGCCTGGTCCACCTGATTATCGAGCACGGTCAGCGTACCGCGCTCCGGCGCGCCGCGCTGGCCGCTGCCCTGCACGAAGGCGATCACCTCCGGCGTGCCCGCCGCCATCGCCGCCGCGACCGCCTGGAGGGATTGCTGCGGCAGGGTGAACTGCACGTTCACCGGCTTCAGCGTGGTCACCACCACCAGCCCCGCGGCGTCGGACGCACGCACGATATTGCCGGCATCGATGATCCGCACGCCCACGCGCCCATCCACCGGGGCGGTGATGGTGGTGTAGCCGAGCTGGGTGCGCGCATTGTCGATCACCGCCTGATCGGCCGCCACCAGCGCCTCCAGCTGCGCCACCAGCGCCTTCTGGGTATCGGCCTGCTGGGCCGAGGTATAGGCGGTGGCGGCGAGCTTCTGGTAGCGCAGCAGATCGAGCCGCGCATTGGCCAGCGTCGCTTCGTCCTGGCGCTTCTTGGCATCGGCCTGGTCGAGGGCGGCCTGATACTGCCGCGGGTCGATGCGGGCGAGCACCTCGCCCTTGCGGACCTCCTGGCCCTCCTTGAAGCGCACCTCGATCAGCGGCCCATCGACCATCGGCTTCACGGTGACCAGCGCCGAGGCCTGCACGGTGCCGAGCCCGTCGAGCCAGATCGGCACGTCCCGCGTCTCGGCGGCGGCGACCACCACGGGAATCCCGTCCGGCCCGCGCCGCGCGGCCGCCACCACCGGCGGTGCACGATGCGTCCACCACCACCAGCCCCCGCCACCGGCGGCGGCGAGCAGCACCAGGAAGAGCAGGAAACGGCGCATTCTAAAGCCCTTCACGCATGGTGCGGTCTGTTTTCGTAGGGTGGGTGAGCGCAGCGAGACCCA
>CAIPLM010000254.1 GCA_903865895.1 uncultured Rhodospirillales bacterium
AAGTCCGGCCATATCGGGCGGATCGGCGATTGGGGCGAGAGGGCGGCGGATGCCGGGCTGGTCTCCATCCATTTCGTTAACGTGGAGAACGGCGAGCTGGTCGCGCCGTTCGGCGGCGTCGATCGCCGGTTCTCCACCAACCCGTTCTGCGTCTGCGCGCCCGGCCAGCCCGGCGAGCCGCATCTGCTGCTGGATTTCGCGACCTCGCTGGTCGCCGAGGGCAAGGTGCTGGTGGCCTCGCGCGGCGGCAAGCCGTTGCCGGCGGGCGCCTTGATCGGCCCGGGCGGCGATTTGTCGACCGATCCCGCCACGCTCTACGGCCCGCTGACCGAAGGCGGCCCGCGTGACCCCAAGAACGGCGACGGCGCCATTCGTGCCTTCGGCGAGCACAAGGGCAGCGGGCTGGCCTTCATGTGCGACATCCTGGGCGGCATCCTCACCGGCGGCGGCGCCTCCGGCCCGGTGCCGGGCGGCAAGCGAGGTCTGATCAGCAACGGCATGTTCTCGATCTACCTGGACCCCGCCCATTTCGGCGCCCAGCATTTCATCGCCCAGGCCAAGGATTTCGCCGCCTACGTGAAATCCTCCCGCCCCGCCGCCGGGGTGAGCGAGGTGCTGGCGCCGGGCGAGGTGGAACACCGCACCCGCGAAGCCCGGCGCCGCGATGGCATTCCGATGCCCATCGATACCTGGAATAGCCTGGCAGCGCAGGCGCGGAGCCTGGGGGTGGCGGTACCGAACTAATCCGCGGAAGTTCGCGCGCCTATTCCACCGTCACGGATTTCGCGAGGTTGCGTGGCTGATCCACGTCGGTGCCCTTCAGCACCGCTACGTGGTAAGCCAGCAGCTGTACGGGGATGGCGTAGAGCAGCGGGGCAACGAAGGGATCGACCTTCGGCAGCACGATGGTCTCGCTCGCGATGCCGCGCAGCTTGGCCGCGCCCGCCTCGTCGGAGAACACGATCACCTGCCCACCGCGCGCCGCGGCTTCCTGCAGGTTGGAGGCGGTTTTCTCGAAGAGCGGGCCGGAGGGCACGATGGCGATCACCGGCACGCTGCGGTCGATCAGCGCGATGGGGCCGTGCTTCATCTCGCCGGCGGCGTAGCCCTCGGCGTGGATATAGCTGATTTCCTTAAGTTTCAGCGCGCCTTCCAGGGCGATCGGGAAGCAGGAGCCGCGGCCGAGATACAGCACGTCCCGCGCTTCGGCGATGCGGGCGGCGATGCGTTGGATATGGGTGTCGTGGTCGAGGATCTCCGCCGCGCGGGACGGGACTTCCAGCAGCGCGTCGGTGAGGCGGGCCTCCTCCGCGGCGGTAATGGCGCCTCGGGCCCGGCCGGCGGCCAGCGCCAGGCAGGCGAGCACGGCGAGTTGCGCGGTGAAGGCCTTGGTGCTGGCGACCCCGATTTCCGGCCCGGCGATGGTTTGCAGCGCTGCGTCCGACGCGCGGGCCATGGTACTTTCCGGCACATTGACGATGGAGAGAATGTGCTGGCCCTGCGCCTTCATGAAGTGCAGCGCCGCCATGGTATCCGCCGTCTCGCCGGACTGGCTGACCAACAGGCCGACGCCGCCTGGCGTCATCGGCGGATTGCGGTAGCGGAACTCGCTGGCGACATCGGCATCCACGGGGATACGCGCGATCTGCTCAAACCAATAGCGCCCGACCAGCCCGGCATAAAAGGCTGAGCCGCAGGCGGAAATGGTGAGGCGCGGGATGGTCGCCAGATCGAAGGGCAGCGCCGGCAGGGCCACGGCGCGGGTGCCGGGGTTGATCATCTGGCGCAGCGTGTCGCCGAGTACGGCGGGGTGCTCGTGGAGTTCCTTCTCCATGAAGTGGCGATAGTTGCCCTTGCCGACCGCGGCGCCGGACAGCGCGGTGAGCTTGATCTCGCGTTTCACCTCGGCGCCGGTGGCATCGTGGAAAATGGCGGCGTCGCGGGAGAGCACCGCCCAGTCGCCATCGCGCAGATAGGCGATGCGCCGCGTGAGGGGGGCCAGGGCCAGCCCGTCGGAGCCGAGGAACATCTCGGCCTCGCCGAAACCCACCGCGAGGGGCGCGCCATGGCAGGCGCCGATCATCAGCCCGGGGTGGCCGGCGAACACCATGGCGAGCGCATAGGCGCCCTCCAGCCGATGAAACGCCTCGCCGGCCGCCTCGATGGGGGTGCGGCCCTGCTGCAACAGCAGATCGACGAGTTGGACGACGGTTTCCGTGTCGGTCTGGGTGACGAAGCGCTGCCCTTGCGCCTCCAACTCGCTGCGCAGTTCGGCGTGGTTCTCGATGATGCCGTTATGCACCACGGCGACGCGGGCGGTGGCGTGCGGATGGGCGTTGGTCTCGGTTGGCGCGCCATGGGTGGCCCAGCGGGTGTGGCCAATGCCGGTGGTGCCGTCGAGCGGCATTCCGGACAACACCTCGGCGAGGTTGCCGAGCTTGCCGGCGGCGCGACGGCGGTCGATCGCCGTTCCATCGAGGGTGGCGATGCCGGCGCTGTCATAGCCCCGGTATTCCAGCCGCCGCAGCGACTCGAGAATGAGGGGCGCTGCCGGGCGGCTGCCGATGACGCCGACGATGCCGCACATCTACGTCTTTTCCTTCTTGCGGCTGGCCCGGAATGTGGCCGCCCGTCCAGGCCGCGCCTCCTGGCGGGCCCGGCCGAAGGCCATGGCGTCGGGCTCGACATTTTCGGTGATCACGCTGCCGGCAGTGGTGATCGCGCCATCGCCGATCGTGACGGGGGCGACGAGGATACTGTCCGAGCCGATGAACACGTCCGCGCCGATGGTGGTGCGGAATTTCGAGAAGCCGTCGTAGTTGCAGGTGATGGTGCCGGCGCCGATGTTGCTGCGCGGGCCGACCGAGGCATCGCCGATATAGGTGAGGTGGTTGGCCTTGGCGCCGGCGCCGATCGTGGCCGCCTTCACCTCGACGAAATTGCCGATATGGGCGCCCTCGCCGATCTCCGCGCCCGGGCGCAGCCGCGCATATGGCCCGATGATGGCGCCGGCGGCCACGGTGCAGCCCTCGAGATGGCTGAAGGCGCGGATATGGGCGCCGCTCTCGATGCGCACGCCCGGCCCGAACACCACGTTGGGCTCGACGATCACGTCATTGCCGATCACTGTATCCATCGCGAGGAACACCGTCTCTGGCGCGATGAGGGTCACGCCGGCATCCATCGCCGCCTCGCGCAGGCGCTTCTGCACCTCGGCCTCGGCGCGGGCCTGTTCGGCGCGGGAGTTGATGCCGAGCAGCTCCGACTCCGGCGCCTCGACGGCGGCGACCAGGGCGCCCTCGGCGCGGGCGAGAGAGACGGTATCGGTGAGGTAGAATTCAGCGGCCTCGTTGTCGTCCTTCACCGCGCGCAGCCAAGCCAGCATACGCCCGGCATCGGCGCACAGCACGCCGGCATTGCACAGGCCGACCGCGCGTTCGGCCTCGGTCGCGTCCTTGTATTCGACAATGCGCTCGACGAAGCCGCCCTCGCCGATCACGCGGCCGTATTTCGCGGGGTCGGCGGGGCGCATGGCGAGCAGGGCGAGGCCGATATCGCCTCGCGCGCGGCGATCGAGCAGGCGCTTGAGGGTGGCCGGCGTGATCAGCGGGTTGTCGGCGTAGAGCACCGCCACCTCGCCATCGCCGAAATGGGCTTCGGCCTGCAAGGCGGCGTGGGCGGTGCCGAGCCGCTCGACCTGAACCACGGAGGGCCAGGGGGCGGCGGCGCGGCCCACCGCCTCGGTCTCGGGTCCGACCACGACGACGATGCGGTCGAAGACTTCGGCACAGCTGTCGATGAGATGGCGCAGCATCGGCTTGCCGGCCACCTTGTGCAGCGTCTTGGGCAGGACGGACTTCATACGGGTGCCGAAGCCGGCGGCAAGGATTACGGCGGTCGCGGTCATGATGCCCCTCGCAGTGGCGGTCTTTGCGTCAGTATGTCACATGCCTGTGAATCACGCTTCCCCTTCGCTGGCAATGAAAACCGGACATGACCCGCACCCTGCTCCTCGACCTTGACGGCACCCTCGTTGACTCTGTCCCCGACATCGCCGCCGCCCTCAACCGGCTGATGATTGCCCGCGGTCTCGCGCCTTTCGCAACGCGGGCGGTCGCGGCGATGGTGGGGGACGGCAGCCCGGTGCTCATCGCCCGCGCCTTCGCCGCCCATGGTGGCGCGCCGGATGCGGCGGCGCTCGCCGATTTCCTGGCCGACTACACGCGCAACGTCGCGACCATGACGCGGCCTTATCCGGGCGTGGAGGCCGGACTGGCCCAACTGGCGGCCTCCGGTTGGCGGCTCGCCGTGTGCACCAACAAGCCCGAGGCGGCGGCTCGTGCCCTGCTCAGCGAATTGAAGCTCGCCCATTATTTCGCGGCAATCGGCGGCGGCGACAGTTTCCCGGTGCGCAAGCCCGATGCCGGCCATCTGCTGGCAACCCTGGCGGCGGCGGGCGGGGACGTGGGGCGTGCAGTGATGGCCGGGGACCATCACAACGACGTGGCGGCCGCCCACGGCGCAGGCGTGCCGAGCATTTTCGCCGCCTGGGGCTACGGCGCCCGCAGCCAGGGGGCCGAGGCGGCGGCGATCGCCGAGGATTTCGCCGGTTTGATCGAGCTTGCCGCGCGGCTATGCCCCTGAGGCTGCGGCCGGCTGGACCACCGGCACGCGGTAGCGCTCGTCATAGGTGAAGCCCCAGATTCGCATCTCCTCCTCCACCGCGGCGCGGAAGGCGGCGCGCTGGTCGGCGTCCCAACCGGTCTGGTTGATTGTGAGCGTGCGGCCCACCTCGTCGGAGGCCAGCACCTGCGGGCGCTGATTGGTAAAGGTTTCAATCATCTTGTCTTTTTGCTGCGGCGTCAGCTTGAGCACCTGGGTGACGCCCTCGGCGACGTAGCCAGGACGGTCCGCGATGTCCTTCTGCTCGATCTCCAGCCATGTGCCGACCGGCAGCAGCGCGCGTGTCTGGCGCCAGGCGCGCATGATGTTGACCCAATCATTCGCGTGGTACGTGATGTCGAATTTGGGGAATTTCTTCAGCCGGCTATAGACGTTCTCGATCGCTCGGCGATAGCAGAAGAAAGTGACAAAGGGCTGGCCGATTCGTGCCAGCATGCGGATGTATTCGAGCATCTCGGTGCCGCCGGACTTGTCGATCCAGGAGGTGCCCCCGTGCACCTTGTTTGACAGGTCGAGCAATGTGCTCGCCATTGCCTGCTTCACCTCATCGGCCGAGATGTTGCCGATGGCATGGCGCGGGTCGGCGGCGGAGTGCGCGTAGTTGGTATAATGCCGGTCCACCGCGAGAGAGATTTTGCCATAGACGTCCAGCAACTGGCCCTCGGCGAAGGCGGGTATGCCGGTCGCCGACTTGAGGCCGAGGATGAAGATGCTGGTGCCCGACCGGGGGGAGCCGGTGATGAAGATCGGCATGCCGCCGGGCTGACCGCTAACCTGGTTCATACTGTCTTCCGTCCTGAAGCGGCCGCATCGGGCCGCGTCGCTAGTTTCGAACATGCATACCGGCGCACCGGTAACCTGCCACTTAACGCACTCTGCCACGGCGCTCTAGCACTAAAGAACGGGCGGTGCCCTGCGAGAATGATCACGATCAAGGCAACGGCGCCGGCTTGCCACCGGCGGCGGTAACGGCGTCACGCGCGGCGAGGAGTGCAGGATCGCGCGGAAACATGAACGCCGCGCTATCGAGGCGCGCCACGGCGCCGGCAAGATCACCGGCATGGAGCAGCGCCCTCACAAGATGTGCATGGATGTCCGGCCGGCCCGGGTAGACGCGCAGCCCGGCCTCCCAGCGGCTGACGGCGGCGGCAAAATCGCCGCGGCGCACCGCCATGTCGGCATAGTGGTAGAGCACCCAGAACTCCTGGGGATGCTCGGTGAACAGCACCTGCAACTGTCGATCGGCCTCGTCACGGTCCCCATTGGCGGCGCGGCATGTCGCGACCATCAGGCGCGGCCACAGGATCTTGGGAAACCGCCGCGCCACCATGCGCCAGCGCAGCTCGGCGGATGCCATGTCGCCCTGGTCCTGCACGACTTGGGCATAGGCTTCCCAGGCGCTGGGGCCGGTTGGGAAGCGGCGGATCGCGGCGATCGCCAACGCCTCGGCCTCGTCATAGCGCTTCAGGCGGCGCAGGGCGTTACAGGCGAGCTGATAGCTGAGGAGATGGGACCCGAAGCGCGCCACCAGCAACTGTGCCGTTTGAAGGACCGCCTCCCATTTGTCGTCCTCCTGTTCGACCATGGCGCGTTCGAACAACGGCTGGGGATAGCCCGGATAGCCGCGCACGAGATCATCGAGCTGGACCGGGATATAGCGGACGGCGCGGGAGAGCTCCGACAGGCGCAGCGCGGTGTCGTTTGCGCGCGGTTGGCCGTCGCCGCGGCCGATCAGCCGGCGCAGGATGCCGGCGAACGTGCCGGAAGGGTCCTGCCAGAGCCCGGATAGTAGAATCCCCATACCAACCTCCGATCCCGCAACATCTTATGGACCGCCGCCGGGGGGCTGGCAACGAGCCACGGCAAGATGCGGATGGCGGGCCGGCCGGGCCGGGTGCCATCACGGGGCATCAGAAGGAGCCACCCCATGTCCCGTTTCGCCTGCATCGCCATCGACCCCGCCATCGCCGAACGCTTCCGCGCTACCGGCCTTGATGACCGGGGCAATCCGGTCAAGCGGATGACCGCCACCAATGATAGCGGCTTCCCCTGCCGGGTTTGCCTGCATTACGCGAAGCCCGGCGAGGAGATGCTGCTCGGCAGCTACAACCTGCCCAAGCCGCAGGGGCTCTACTGGACGCCGAGCCCGATTTTCGTGCACGCCGAACCCTGCACGCCCTATGAGGGGGCGGACGAGATCGTCGATATCGTCCGGCACAACGCTTTGGTCTCGGTGCGCGCCTACGATGCGGACGGTATGGTGCTCTACGACCTCGGCCAGGTCAGCGATGGCACCGAGGTCGATGCCCCGCTGGCGCGCGCGCTGGGCGATGTGCGCACCAGTTTCGTGAACATCCACACGGCACGGCCGGGCTGCCTGCTGTGCCGGGTTGAACCCGCTACCGCCTGACGGCGAAAAACGCCCGCAGCAATTCGGCGGCCTCGCTTTCCCGCAGGCCGCCGATCACTTCCGGGCGGTGCAGCGCGCCTTGGGTCTCGAACACCCGGGCGCCGTGCTCCACGCCGCCGCCCTTGGGGTCATAGGCGCCGAACACCACCCGGCTGACGCGGAACAGACCGGCGGCGGCGGCGCACATGGCGCAGGGCTCCAGCGTCACCACCAGGGTGCAGCCGGGCAGGCGGGGGGAGCCGAGGCGGGAGGCGGCGGCGCGCAGGGCCAGAATCTCGGCGTGGGCGGCCGCGTCATGCAGTTCCTCGGTGCGGTTGCCGGCTTCCGCCAGCACGGCGCCATCCGGCCCCAGCACCACCGCGCCGACCGGCACTTCGCCCCGTTCGGCCGCCGCGCGGGCCGCGTCCAGCGCGGCCGCCATGGCTGCCCCCAGCGCTGTCGCTTGCTCCGATGCGCCCACTTCGCTAGCTACCCCTCATGAAGAAACCCATCATCGGCGTCACGCTCGACAGCGAACAGCCGGGCGGCTGGTCCAAATACGCCTGGTATGCGCTCCGCACCAACTATGCCGGCGCCATCGCCGCCGCCGGCGGGCTGCCCGTGGCCCTGCCGCATCACCCCGAGTTGGCCGGCGACTATCTCGACATGCTGGATGCCCTGGTGGTCACCGGCGGTGCCTTCGACGTCGATCCCGCGCTCTACGGCGACGGGGCGAAGCATGAAACCGTGATGCTAAAGGAAGGCCGCACCCAGGCCGAGCTGGCGCTGATCCAGGGCGCGCTCGCGCGGGACCTGCCGGTGCTCGGCATTTGCGGCGGGCAGCAGCTCCTCGCGGTGGCGCTCGGCGGCACACTGGTGCAGCACATCCCCGAGACTTTCCCCGACGCGCTCGCCCATGAGCAGCCAAATCCGCGCCACGAGCCCGGCCATCGGGTCGACGTGGTGCCCGGCACGCTGCTGCACCGCATCGTCGGCGGCACGGTGATGCATGTGAACTCCTCGCACCACCAGGCCGTCCGCTCCGCCGGCCCGCACGCCATCGTCGATGCCTCGGCGCCCGACGGGGTGATCGAGGGCATCGAGGATGACCGCTACCGCTTCTGCCTCGGCGTGCAGTGGCATCCCGAGTTCTTCATCGACCCCGGCGACCGCCGCATCTTCGACGCGCTGATCGCCGCCTGCGGATGAGCGACACAACGCAGACCGAGGAACCGGCCGAAGCTGGCGAGCGCATCGCCAAGTTCCTCGCCCGCGCCGGCGTCGCAAGCCGGCGGGATTCCGAGAAGCTGGTGGCCGAGGGGCGGGTGAAGCTCAACGGCACGGTCGTCACCCATCCCGCCACCTTCGTGACCTCGACCGACACCGTCACGGTCAACGGCAGCCCGGTCGGCCTGCGCAAGGAGCGCACGCGGCTGTTCCGCTACCACAAGCCCGAGGGGCTGATGGTGACGCATAAGGACCCGCAGGGGCGGCCCACGGTGTTCGACAACATGCCTGCGGCGCTGCCGCGCCTGGTCAGCGTCGGCCGGCTCGATCTCAACAGCGAGGGGCTGCTGCTGCTGACCAATGACGGCGCGCTGGCCCGCCAGCTCGAACTGCCGGCCAATGCCTGGATCCGCCGCTACCGGGTGCGCGCCTTCGGCTTCATCGAGCCGAAGGCGCTGGCCGAGCTGGCCAAGGGTGTCACCGTCGAGGGGGTGAAGTACGGCCCCATCGAGGCCGGGCTCGACAGCCGCAAGGGCGATAATATCTGGATCACCGTGGCGCTGCGCGAGGGCAAGAACCGCGAGGTGCGCAAGGTGCTTGCCCATCTCGGCCTGAAAGTCTCGCGGCTGATCCGCACCGCCTATGGCCCCTTCCAGCTCGGCACGCTGCCGCGCGGGGTGATCGAGGAAGTGCCAACCAAGGTGCTGCGCGAACAGGTGAACCTGGGGTGAGACCGCTCCGATGAGAATCGTCGCCGGTCTCTACAAGGGCCGTATGCTGGCGGCCCCCAAGGGCACCACCACCCGCCCGACCGCGGACCGCGTGCGCCAGGCGCTGTTCGACACACTGCTGCACGCGGATTGGGGCGGGCGAGACCTGGTGCATGGCGCCACCGTGCTCGATGCCTTCGCCGGCACCGGTGCGCTCGGGCTGGAGGCGCTGTCGCGCGGCGCCGCCCATGCCCATTTCTTCGAGGCCGACCCCGCCGCGGTTGACGCGCTGCGCGCCAACATCGCGGCCTTCCGCGCCAAGGCCTCGGTGCATCGCGATGCGCTGCGCCCGCCGCGTGGCCCGGCCTGCGACCTCGCGTTCATCGACCCGCCCTACCATGAGAACCTTATCGCCCCCGCGGTGGCGGCCCTGCGGCAAAATGGCTGGCTGAAGCCGGGCGCCGTGGTGGTGGCCGAGACCGCGCGCGACGAGGAGCCGCCCGAGCTTGGCGAGTTGCTCGACCAGCGCCGCCACGGGGCGGCGCAGATCAGTATCTTCCGGCTGACGGAATAGGACCAGGTCAACAGCTCATAGAACGCTGTCCGCGCCGCGGGTTGGAGTGAATCACGGTAGCTGGATGTGCCGCCATGACGCCGCGGCGCTACTGGATTCGGTGAGCGACTTCGGGCATCTGGCGATCTTGTCGGGCGGAGGAGGTGGGTTTTTGAAAAGGAAGATCAAAAACCTTTCAAATGACCAGCGCCCGATCCCACGTATTTCCCCCTCTCGCGTTTGCGCGAGCGCTCGCCTCGGCTTCCTCGCCGGCGCCATCCTCGCGCGCCCCGATCGCCGCTATTTGCCCGCGCTCAAGCGCTGGCAACCGCGCTTCGATGAGGGCAGCACGATCGGCCATGGCGGCGCCGGGAACTCCTTTTGCTGGGCGGACCCGGATTCCGGCGTGTCCTTCGCCTATCTGACGAATTGCCGCATCCCCCATCCGTGGCACGCGGAGCGGTTGGATTTGGTGAGCAATTTCTTGCATTCGGCGATTTTGTAGGGGGAGGGGGAGCGAGCCCCTGTCAAAATCAGTCGGGTAGAGGCGGATAGTCGGTGTAGCCCTCGGCGCCGCCGCCGTAGAAGGTTGGGCGATGGTAGGGGGTGAATTCGGCACCGATCTGGATGCGGCGGACCAGGTCGGGGTTGGAGATGAAGAAGCGGCCGAAGGCCACCGCGTCGGCGCGGCCGCTTTCCACCGCCTCCGGCGCGGTTTCGCGGGTGAAGCCGCCGGCGTCGATCAGCACGTTGGGCCACAGGTTACGGAACACCGCGGCAGCCGAGGGTTGTTCGGCGCGGAAGATATCGGCCTTGCCGGTGCCGCTGGCGCGGGGCTCGATGAAATGGAGGTAGACGAGGTCTCGCTTGGCGAGTTCGGCCACGAGATAGGTGAAGAGCGGGACCGGATCATCCTCGAAGCTGTCATTGGCGATGCCCCAGGGAGAGAGGCGGATGCCGGTCCGCGCCGCGCCGATTTCGGCCACCACCGCGTCAGTGATTTCGAGGTGGAGCCGGCTGCGGTTCTCGATCGAGCCGCCATAGGCGTCGGCGCGGGTGTTGCTGCGGGAATAGAGGAACTGCTCCAGCAGGTAGCCGTTGGCGCCGTGGATTTCGACGCCGTCAAACCCCGCGGCGATGGCGTTGGCGGCGGCCTGGCGGAAGCTGGCGACGATGCCGGGGATTTCCGCGATGTCGAGCGCGCGCGGCGTCTCGTAGGGGACGGGCTTGAACTCGGCGCTGATGGTCATGCCGTCGGCCTTGATCGCCGAGGGGCCGACGGGGAGGCCGCCGTCTTGCTGGTGGCTGGAGTGGGAGACCCGGCCGGTGTGCCAGAGCTGGAGGTAGATCACCCCGCCCTTGGCGTGCACCGCGTCGGTCACGGTCTTCCAGCCGGCGATCTGCTCGGCGGTGTGGATGCCGGGCACGTTGGGGTGGCCGTGGCCCTGCCAGGAGACCGGGGTGGCCTCGGCGATCAGCAGGCCGCCCGGCGTGCTGCGCTGGGCGTAGTATTCGGCGTTCATCGGCCCCGGCACATTGCCGGCGGCGCGCATGCGGGTGAGTGGCGCGAGCACGATGCGGTGTTGCAGCGTGACGGCGCCGAGTTTCAGCGGCGAGAAAAGCGTCTCGGTCATATCAACGTCCAACGATGGGGGGAGGATCAGGCGATCGGGTCGAGCACCACGACGGGGATTTCGCGATCGCCGGCTTTTTCCTGGTAGGCGACGTAGGGCGGCCAGAACTTGATGGCGATTTCCCACAGGGCGGCGCGCTCGGCACCGGTGGCAGTGCGGGCGATGGCCTGGATCTTCTGGGTGCCGACCTGCACGCCGACCTCGGGGTTGGCGACGAGGTTGAGATACCAGCTGGGGTGGGCCGGGGCGCCGCCCTTGGAGGCGACGATGATGTAGCTGTTGCCGGACATGCCGTAGAACAGCGGGAAGATGAATTTTTCACCGGATTTGCGGCCGGTGGTGGTGAGCAGCAGCGAGGGGACTTCCATCTCTTCCCCGCCGGCCGGCTTCATCTTGTAGATGTGGCCGTCAGTGCCGCCGCTGGAGAGGTAGCGGTCGGCGTGGTCGATGATCCATTGGGCCTGCTTGGGGCCGAGCTTGGCGTCGCTCATCGGGGGAATTCCTGCTGGGTTGTGGCTGAGAGGGAGGCTACAGGAAGTCCCGGTTGGCGCCAAATCGCAGCCCGGCGCTGGGCGGTGCCGGGGCCGGAGGGATCGGGCGGAGCGGCTTCGGCCATGGCGGCGCCTCTTGTAGCAATCGCAACAATTCCCGTGCGACAGTGCCGCATTCCGCCCCAGCCAGGCAGCACGCGATGACCCCGGTCCCCAAAGCCCCGCTCGAACCCGCCGAGTTCTACTTCTGGCACGAAGGCCGCGCCGAGTGGGACATGCTCGGCGACCAAAAGCAGTTCGACCCCGACCCCAGAGCCTCCGAGGCGATCACTGCCGCGGTTGAGGCGCGATTCCGGGCGCGGGACCCGGACTGGTCACCGGACAGCTGCTTCATGAGCTACTTCGACGTCGAGGACGCCGAGATCGGGCCGGACCTGGTTCCCCCCGTCTCGGCATTCCGCGTCAAACGCCCAAAGTCGGTCGCGCATCATGAATGGCTCAACTCCTACTTATACAAGCTGAGCAACCATTTCTGGGCCGTCTCGCCGGCCTGGAAGGCAGCGATCGAGAGGCTTGAGCCCGGCGTGCATCAGTTCTTCCCGCACACGCTGCGCTTCAGCGACGGGGCGCTCACCGGCGGTTTCATCATGCGGCAGCGCCAGCAGGTGGAGATGCCCGAGCGGTTCTTCCAGACCGAGTTGGTGCAGGACCAGCTCGATCGCGTCACCGGGTACCGCATGATGGTGGATGGCAAGCCCGGCCGCATCACCCTGGAGCGCGCGCTGGTCGCGGGGCGGCATTTTCTGCGCCATACCGGCGGCAGCCGGTATTTCGTCTCGCGCGAATTGGCGGAGATGCTTTACCCGCTGCTGCCCGCCCAAACCTGCTTCATGCCCGTCGATGTCTCCGGCGCGCCGGCCTTCGTCTACCGCATTCCCGAAATCCCCGCGCACCCGCTGCTCCAGACCTTCGATCGCGCGCTCGCGGAGGCGCTTATACCAAGGCTCCGAGAGTGTGACTCCGGGGGGATTCCGCGACGCGGTGCTGGTGTGATTCTGTATCCGGCGAACGATGGAGGTTCGCCATGCCGCTTGCACTTCGGGTTGATTTTGATGCTGCCGGGCTTCGGAT
>CAIPLM010000255.1 GCA_903865895.1 uncultured Rhodospirillales bacterium
ATCGTCGGTGAAGGCGCCGGCGTGGCGCCCCGCCCGGCGGCTCCCGCGCCTGCCCAGCCCGCCGCCGGCGTCAAGGCGCCGCCCGCGCCGCTCGGCCCGGTGGCCCGGCCCGCTTCGGTGGGCACCGAGAGTGCCCCCACCCCGGCGCCCATGCACGCCCCGCTGCCGGCGGCTGCGAAGATGATCGCCGAAACCGGGGTGAGCGCCGAGCAGATCGGCAGCGGCTCTGGCAAGGCCGGCCGCATCACCAAGGGCGACGTACTGGCCTTCCTCAGCCAGGCCGCGGCTAGGCCAGCCCCTGCCGCTGCTCCCGCGACGCCTCCCGCCGCCAAGCCCGCTCGCGCGCAGGAAGCCGGTGAGGAGCGCGTGAAGATGACGCGCCTGCGCCGCACCATCGCCGCCCGCCTCAAGGAGGCGCAGAACACCGCGGCCATGCTCACCACCTTCAACGAGGTGGATATGTCGGCCATCATGGCGCTGCGATCGGACTACAAGGACGCCTTCGAGAAAAAGCACGGCGGCGTCCGCCTCGGATTCATGTCCTTCTTCGTGCGCGCCTGCGTCGAGGCGCTGAAAGAGTTCCCGGCCGTTAACGCCGAGATCGACGGCGACGAGATCGTCTACAAGAACTTCGTCCACATGGGCATCGCCGTCGGTGGCCCCACCGGGCTCGTCGTCCCCGTCGTGCGGAACGCTGACCAAATGGGCTTCGCACAAATTGAGAAGACGGTCTCCGACATGGGCAAGCGGGTTCGGGATGGCAAGCTCGGCATCAACGAACTCACCGGCGGCACTTTCTCCATCACCAATGGCGGCGTCTACGGCTCGCTGATGTCCACCCCCATCCTCAACCCTCCGCAATCCGCCATTCTCGGCATGCACAAGATCCAGGACCGTCCGATGGCCATCGCCGGCAAAGTCGAAATCCGCCCGATGATGTATCTCGCGCTGTCCTACGATCACCGCATCATCGACGGAAAGGAGGCCGTCTCCTTCCTCGTCCGGGTAAAGGAAAGCATCGAGGATCCGCGCCGCCTGCTGCTGGGGGTCTGAGCCATGAGCGAGAGTTTTGACGTCATCGTCATCGGCAGCGGCCCTGGCGGCTATGTCTGCGCCATTCGCGCCGCCCAGCTCGGCATGAAAGTCGCCTGCGTCGAGAAGCGTGAGACGCTCGGCGGCACCTGCCTCAATGTCGGCTGCATTCCGTCCAAGGCGCTGCTGCAATCCTCGGAGAACTACGCCGAGACGCTGCATGCCTGGAAGGACCACGGAATCGTCGTCGAGGGCGTGAAGCTCGATCTCGCCCGCATGCAGGCGCGCAAGGGCGAGGTGGTTGGCGCCAATACCAAAGGTGTCGAATTCCTGTTCAAGAAGAACAAGATCACCTGGCTCAAGGGCGAAGGCCGCATCGCCGCTCCAGGGGTGGTGAATGTTGCCGGCACCGACTACGCGGCCAAGCACATCGTCATCGCCACCGGCAGCGAGAGCATGCCGCTCCCGGGCGTTACCGTCGATGAGAAGCGTATCGTCACCTCCACAGGCGCCTTGGAACTCGACGCGGTTCCCGGCCATCTCGTGGTCATCGGCGGCGGTGTGATCGGCCTCGAACTCGGCTCCGTCTGGCGCCGCCTCGGCGCCCAGGTGACCGTTGTGGAGTTCCTGGATCGTCTGATTCCTGGCAATGACGGCGAAGTGGCGACACAGTTCCAGCGCGTGCTGACCCGCCAGGGCATGAAATTCCGCCTGGGCACTAAGGTCACCGGCGCCACCGCGGGGGAGGACGGGGTGACGCTCACCGTCGAAACCCTGAAATCAGGCAAGACCGAGGAATTGAAGGCCGACGTCGTGCTGCTCGCCATCGGCCGCCGCGCCTTCACCGCCGGACTCGGCCTCGCCGAAGCTGGCGTGGCCACCGACGAGCGCGGCCGAGTGAAGGCCGACGGGCATTTCGCCACCAATGTCCCCGGCATCTACGCCATCGGCGACGTGATCGCCGGGCCCATGCTTGCCCACAAGGCGGAGGATGAGGGCGTCGCGCTGGCTGAGCGCCTCGCCGGCCAGGCCGGGCACGTCAACTACGACGTCATCCCCGGGGTGATCTACACCGCCCCCGAAGTCGCATCCGTCGGCAAGACCGAAGAGGAGTTGAAGGCGGCCGGGATCGAATACAAGGCGGGGAAGTTCCCCTTCATGGCCAATGGCCGCGCGCGCGCCATGGGCAGCGTTGAAGGTTTCGCCAAGCTGCTGGCGGATAAGACCACCGACAAGCTCCTTGGCGCCCATATACTGGGTCCGGATGCCGGCACACTGATCGCCGAAATCGCCCTCGCGATGGAATTCGGCGCCTCTGCCGAGGACGTCGCTCGCACCTGCCACGCCCACCCCAGCCTCAACGAAGCCGTCAAGGAAGCCGCACTCGCGGTCGCCGGCCGCGCACTGCACATATAGCAGGCTGCTAAAGACGTCCTCAATCCGCTGATTGAACGGTCTTGGCTGGGCGGAGGCATGAAGGCGTGCACCTGTATCAACGCTGCGGTGTGGGTCGTGTCCCGAGGCGTGTCGGTGGCTCAGGCCTCCCGCGATTTGGATGTGCACGAGAATGTTCTGCGCAAATGGTCGCGGGAGTTGACCACGGATCCGGGTCAAGCCTTTCCGGGCAACGGCCAGATGAAACCCGAGCAGTTGAAGATTGCTCGGCTGCGGCGGGAAGTGGCCAAGCTCAAAGCGGAGCGCGACATCCTAAAAAAGGCCGCAGCCTACTTCGCGAGGGAAGTAACATGAAGTTCGATTTCATCGCGAAGCACCGTTCGATCTGGCCGGTGGCATGGCTTTGCACAGCGCTGGATGTGTCGCGTTCGGGCTTTCATGCCTGGCTGACGCGAGCACCGAGCCAACGCTCCAGACAGGATGAGGAG
>CAIPLM010000256.1 GCA_903865895.1 uncultured Rhodospirillales bacterium
CCCCGTGGAGCACCAATATATCGTCACCGAGCCGCATCCGCTGATCCAGGAGCGCAAGCGCCAGGGGCTGCCGGAGATGGGGGTGCTGCGGGAGAGTGATTCCTCCTGGTACATGCGCGAGGAGAATGGCGGGCTGCTGCTTGGCCCCTACGAGGTGGGCGCCCCGGCCTGCTACGTCGACGGGCCCTCGGCGGAGAGCGAATACGAGCTGTTCCAGGAGGACCTGGAGCGGCTGGCGCCCCATATCGAAACCGCGATCGCGCGCGTGCCGGCCTTCGGTGAGGTGGGGGTGAAACAGGTCTATAACGGTGCCATCGCCTATACGCCGGATGGTTCGCCGATCGTCGGGCCGGCACCGGGGCTGCGCAATTTCTGGCTCAATGAGGGGCATAGTTTCGGCATCACCGCGGCGGGCGGGGCGGGCTGGCAGCTCGCGGAATGGATCGTCGAGGGGGAGCCCTCGGTGGACATGATGGGGGTCGATCCGCGGCGCTTCGGCCCCTATGCGACGCGGGGATACCTCAAGGCCAAGGCCGAGGAGGCCTATGCCAAGGTGTTCACCGTGCACTACCCGGACGAGGAGCGCGCGGCGACGCGGCCGCTGAAAACCTCGCCGTGCTATGGGCGGATGAAGGACCTCGGCGCGGTGTTCGGCACCGTCTATGGCTGGGAGCGGCCGGGCTGGTTCGCGCCGGCGGGCTATGCGCTCGATGTGGCGGCACTGGGCAAGGCCGATGTGCTGCTGAACGAGAACCATGCGGCCCCGATTGATGGCCGCATCGTCGAGAAATGGAGTTTTCGGCGTTCCAATTATTTCGAGCATGTCGGCCGCGAGTGCCGGCATGTGCATGAGAAGGTCGGGCTGCTCGATATGTCCGCCTTCGCGAAGTTCGAAATCTCCGGCCCCGGGGCGGCGGCCTGGCTCGATCGCCTGGTTTCCGGCCGTCTGCCGCAAAAGCTGGGCCGCATCGGGCTCTGCTACCACCTCACGCCACAGGGGGGCGTGCGCACCGAATTCACTGTTTACCGCGAGGCGGTGGACCGGTTCTACATCGTCTCGGCCGGCGCCTTGGAGACGCATGACCAGGACTACTTCCTGCACGCTTTGCCGGGGGATGGCAGCGTGCGGTTGCAGCGAGTGACCGAGCAGTACGGCGTGCTGGTGATCGCCGGGCCGGATGCCCGCAAATTGCTGTCCCGCGTGACGGATGCCGATCTCTCCAACGCCGCTTTCCCCTGGCTCTCCGGCCAGACCATCAGCATCGGCGCGGCGACCACCAAGGCGTTGCGGGTGAACTATGTCGGCGAGCTCGGCTGGGAGCTGCATCACCCGATCGCCCAGCAATGCGCGATTTTCGACGCGCTGATGGAAGCCGGCGCCGATCTCGATCTCAAGCCCTTCGGCATCAAGGCGATGGATAGTTTGCGGTTGGAGAAATCCTACAAGCTGGTGGGGCGTGAGCTCTCCATCGAATACGCCGCGCTGGAATCCGGCCTCGCCCGCTTCGTCGCGCTCGACAAGGGCGATTTCATCGGCCGCGATGGGTTGATCGCCTGGCGGGAGCGCGGCTTCGCCAATGCCTATGTGACGCTTGAAGTGCATGGCGTGACGGATACCGACGCGCGCGGCTCGGAGCCGATCTATGCCAATGGCGAGCTGATCGGCCGCGCCACCTCGGGCGGCTATGGCTGGCGGCTCGGCAAGTCCCTCGCGCTGGCCTTCGTGCGGCCGGATCTTGCGGCGCCCGGCACGGCGTTGGAAATCGAGATTCTCGGCGTGCGCCACGCCGCCACCATCATCCCCGAATCCCCCTTCGACCCCGCCAACACCCGCCTGCGGGCGTGAGAGGAACCGCCATGAACTGGGACGTTTTCATCACCTGTGCCGTCACCGGCGCCGGCGCCACTGCCGACAAGTCCGAACACGTGCCGGTCACCCCGGCGCAGATCGCGGCCTCCTCCATCGAGGCGGCCAAGGCGGGGGCGGCGGTGGTGCATATCCATGTCCGCAACCCCGAAACCGGCGGGCCGGCGCGCGACCCGGCGCTGTATCGCGAGGTGGTGGAGCGCATTCGCGAGAGCGATACCGACGTGGTGATCAACCTCACCGCCGGCATGGGCGGCGATCTCGTGCTGGGCGGGGTGGAAAACCCTTTGCCGCTCCATCCCACCCAGACCGACATGGTCGGCGCCACCGAGCGCGTCGAGCACGTCACCCAGTTGCTGCCGGAGATCTGCACGCTGGATTGCGGCTCGATGAACTTCGCCGAGGGCGACTACGTGATGACCAACACGCCGGGCATGCTGCGCGCCATGGCGCGGCGGGTGCAGGCGCTGGGCGTGCGGCCGGAGATCGAGGTGTTCGACGCCGGGCATCTCGTGCTGGCCAAGCAGCTGATCGCCGAGGGGCTGATCGACGACCCCGTGATGATCCAGCTCTGCATGGGCATCCCCTACGGCGCGCCGGATGATCCGCTCACCCTGATGGCCCTCGTGCATAATTTGCCGCCAGGCTGCGTGTTCTCGGCGTTTTCGATCGGTCGTCACCAACTGCCCTATGTCGCCATGGCGGCGCTGGCGGGCGGCAATGTGCGGGTGGGGCTGGAGGACAATCTCAACCTCTCCCGCGGTGTGAAGGCCACCAATGGCGGGCTGGTGGAGCGGGCGGCGAGCATCCTCAACGGCATGAATGTGCGGGTGATGGGGCCGGCCGAAGTGCGCAAGAAGCTCAAGCTGCGGGGTGCCCAATGAACTGCGCCATCATCGGTGGCGGCGTCATCGGCGCCGGCTGGGCCGCCCGGCTCATCC
>CAIPLM010000257.1 GCA_903865895.1 uncultured Rhodospirillales bacterium
CTGGGCAAGGCCGATGTGCTGCTGAACGAGAACCATGCGCCGGCGATTGATGGGCGCATCGTCGAGAAATGGAGCTTCCGGCGTTCCAATTATTTCGAGCATGTCGGCCGCGAGTGCCGGCATGTCCATGAGAAGGTCGGGCTGCTCGATATGTCCGCCTTCGCGAAGTTCGAAATCTCCGGCCCCGGGGCGGCGGCCTGGCTTGATCGCATGGTCTCCGGCCGCCTGCCGCAGAAGGCGGGCCGCATCGGGCTGTGCTACCACCTCACGCCGCAGGGGGGTGTGCGCACGGAATTCACCGTCTATCGCGAGGCGGTGGACCGGTTCTACATCGTCTCGGCCGGGGCGCTCGAGACACATGACCAGGACTACTTCCTGCACGCGTTGCCGGGGGATGGCAGCGTTCGGTTGCAGCGGGTGACGGAGCAGTACGGCGTGCTGGTGATCGCCGGGCCGGATGCCCGCAAACTGCTGTCCCGCGTGACGGATGCCGATCTCTCCAACGCCGCCTTCCCCTGGCTTTCCGGCCAGAGCATCAGCATCGGCGCCGCCACCACCAAGGCGCTGCGTGTGAACTATGTCGGCGAACTCGGCTGGGAGCTGCATCACCCGATCGCCCAGCAGTGCGCGATTTTCGATGCGCTGATGGAAGCGGGCGCCGATCTCGACCTCAAGCCCTTCGGCATCAAGGCGATGGATAGTTTGCGGCTGGAGAAATCCTACAAACTGGTGGGGCGTGAGCTGTCGATCGAATACGCCGCGCTGGAATCCGGCCTCTCCCGCTTCGTCGCGCTCGACAAGGGCGCGTTCATCGGCCGCGAGGGGCTGCTCGCCTGGCGGGATCGCGGTTTCGCCAATGCCTATGTGACGCTCGAGGTGCACGGTGTGACGGATACCGACGCCCGCGGCTCGGAGCCGATCTACGCCGATGGTGAGCTGATCGGTCGCGCGACCTCCGGCGGCTATGGCTGGCGGCTCGGCAAATCCCTCGCGCTGGCCTTCGTGCGGCCGGATCTTGCGGCGCCCGGCACGGCGTTGGAAATCGAGATTCTCGGCGTGGGCCACGCCGCCACAGTGTTGACCGAATCGCCGTTCGATCCCGGCAATGCGCGGTTGCGAACGTGAAGGGGTAGCGGCAAATGGCCAAGAAGGTTCATCTCAAACGAAATCAGAACGAAGCCAAGAAAATTGTGAAGGACGCGCATCCGTTTCCATGCTGCGTAATCTGCGGCCTTCAGCTTAAAGCCTGCCTGACAGTTGCGCACCTAGATCAGAACCCTGAGAACAACGATCCCGACAATCTGGCATTGATGTGCCCCACGCATCACTGGATGTTTGACGCAAAGCTGTACCCGTTGGAGGCAATAAAGCTGCTGCGGAAGCACTGGCAGGAGTGCATGGGTGAGCCCGATCATTCGGCGCGTATGAAGGGCGCGGGCGCAAGGGCTGCGGCGACCCGAAAGTCGAAAAGCTCCGCACTGAGAGCGGCTAGGACAAGAAAACTGAACGCGATCGAGAAACAGCTAGTCACCGAGCCAAAAAATCCTTCTGAAGCGAGCGACCTACAATGAACTGGGACGTTTTCATCACCTGCGCCGTCACCGGCGCCGGCGCCACCGCCGACAAGTCGGAGCACGTGCCGGTCACCCCGGCGCAGATCGCGGCCTCCTCCATCGAGGCGGCCAAGGCGGGCGCGGCGGTGGTACATATCCATGTCCGCAACCCCGAGACGGGCGGCCCGGCGCGGGACCCGGCGCTGTATCGCGAGGTGGTGGAGCGCATTCGCGAGAGCGATACCGACGTGGTGATCAACCTCACCGCCGGCATGGGCGGCGATCTGGTGCTGGGGGGCGTGGAGAACCCTCTGCCGCTGCATCCCACGCAGACCGACATGGTCGGCGCCACCGAGCGCGTCGAGCACGTCACCCAGCTACTGCCGGAGATCTGCACGCTGGATTGCGGCTCGATGAACTTCGCCGAGGGCGATTACGTGATGACCAATACGCCGGGCATGCTGCGCGCCATGGCGCGGCGGGTGCAGGCGCTGGGCGTGCGGCCGGAGATCGAGGTGTTCGATGCCGGGCATCTCGTGCTGGCCAAGCAGTTGATCGCCGAGGGGCTGATCGACGACCCCGTGATGATCCAGCTCTGCATGGGCATCCCCTATGGCGCGCCGGATGATCCGCTGACCCTGATGGCCCTCGTGCATAATTTGCCACCGGGCTGCGTGTTCTCGGCGTTTTCGATCGGCCGTCACCAGCTGCCCTATGTCGCCATGGCGGCGCTGGCGGGTGGCAATGTGCGGGTGGGGCTGGAGGACAATCTCAACCTCTCGCGCGGCGTGAAGGCTACCAATGGCGGGCTGGTGGAGCGGGCGGCGAGCATCCTCAACGGCATGAATGTGCGGGTGATGGGGCCTGCCGAAGTGCGCAAGAAGCTCAAGCTGCGGGGTGCCCAATGAACTGCGCCATCATCGGTGGCGGCGTCATCGGCGCCGGCTGGGCCGCCCGGCTCATCC
>CAIPLM010000258.1 GCA_903865895.1 uncultured Rhodospirillales bacterium
ACTCCGATGCTGCAACCATCGAGTTGGCCCCCTCCCTCATTCCAAACCAATCCTACAAATGCATGAGGTCCAGGGGCTCGGCCCCTGGCGGGGGTCGAGGGGGCGGAGCCCCCCGCCTTTGCTCCCGACGAGCCCCACTCAGCGTGGTCCGGCATTGGGCCGGTGACGATCGCAGGAGACAGCATGACCACGCCCGAAGGACTGCCCACCCTCACCGTCAGCGGCCATTGCGCGACGATCCGGCTCAACCGCCCCTCCGTGCATAACCGGATCGAGCCCGACGATATCGTGGAGATCATGCGCCTGTGTGATGTGGTGGACGGCGATCGTGATGTTAGGGTTCTGGTGCTGGCCGCCGGCGGGAAGTCCTTCAGCTCCGGCTTCTATATCCAGCAGATCGGCACGCGCGAGGGCAGCACCACCGCGGGGTTTGACGTGATGACGGACCGGATGGAGCGCGTGCGGGTGCCGAGCATCGCCGCTCTCAATGGCGGCGTCTATGGTGGCTCGACCGATCTCGCGCTGTCCTGCGATTTCCGCATCGGGGTGGCGGGCATGAGCATGTTCATGCCGGCCGCGAAACTGGGCCTGCATTATTATCCCGGCGGGATGCAGCGCTATGTCAGCCGGCTCGGGCTGGATACCGCCAAGCGCCTGTTCCTCACCGGCGAGCGGCTGGGGGCGGAGGAGTTGCTGCGGATCGGCTTCCTCACCGAACTCGTCGCCCCCGAGGGGCTGGAGGCGGCGGTGGAGGCGAGGGTGGCGCAGCTCGTTGCCAATGCGCCGCTGGCGGTGCAGGGGATGAAGAAGGCGCTGAACGACATCGCGCGTGGCGATGCCGATCTCGCCGAGATCGCCGAACGGGCGGCGGCGGTGGGGAAATCGAAGGATTTGCTGGAGGGCCGCGCGGCGTTCGAGCAGAAGCGGGCGCCCCACTTCACCGGGGAATAGCTCAGGTCGTCTGCGTGACCTTTTGCAGCGCAGGCGGGCGGTCCGGATCGCGGCCGCGCGCCCGGGCGGCGGCCTCGATGGCGCGGTAGGCGCTGACCAGCATTACCAGCAGGTCCGCATCGGGATCGGCGGGAGGGAGCACCGGGAGGGTGACGGTGCCGGAGCCACCTGCCGCCAGCACCGGCGTGCCGCGCGCGATCAACGAAGGGAGTAGCGCCTCGGTATGCGGCCGCGTCGCGTCGTCCTGCATGAGGGCGAGCACCGGGAAATTCGGCCCGGCGAGCGCCATCGGGCCGTGGGCGAGTTCGGCGGCGGAATGGGCGATGGCGGCCACACCGCAGGTTTCCGCCAGTTTCAGCGCCACTTCCTTGGCGATGCCGAGGCCCGGGCCGCGGCCGATGATGAAGATGTTGGCGTGTGCCGTCAGTGCCTCGGCGAGCGCCGGCCAATCCGGCGCCTTGGCGAGGCGGGCGGGCAGGGCGTCCATTCCGACCGGCAAGCTGGCCCAGAGGCGCAGCAAAGCGAGGCCGGTGGCCAGCGTCGCGATCACCGTCTTGGTGGCGGCCACGCTGCGTTCCGGCCCGGCCTTGATGTCCAGCACCAATTCGCAGGCGGTGGCGAGCGGCGAAGTGATGTCGTTCACAATCGCCAGCGTCAGCGCCCCGCCGGCGCGGGCCTGTTCGGCGGTGGCGATGAGGTCCGGCGAGCGGCCGGATTGCGAGATGGCGATGAACAGCGCGCCCGCGAGATGCTGCGGGCGCTGGTAGACCGAGGCGAGCGAGGGCATGGAGGCGGCCGCCGCCAGCCCGAGGTCGCGCCCGATCAGGCTGCGCAGATAGGTTCCGGCGTGGGACGACGAGCCGCGCGCCGCCACCACCACAAAGCGGGGCGCGAGCCCCTGGATGCGCGCCGCCACGGCCGCAATCGCCGGCATATTCGCGAGCACGCGGGTGGCGGCGGCCGAGGCCTCGCCGATTTCATCGAGCATCAGGCTCATTGGCGGCTCCGCAGGGGCTTTATCATTGCCTGCTCCGCAGGCGGGGATCGAGCTTGTCCTGCAAGCCGTCGCCCAGAAGGTTGAACCCGAGGGCGGCCAGCAGGATGGCGATGCCGGAGAAAATCGCCGGCCAGGGGGTGAGGGCCAGGAAGCTGCGGCTTTCCGCCAGCATCCGCCCCAGCGACGCCGTCGGCGGCTGAGTGCCGAGGCCGAGGAAGGAGAGGCTGGCCTCCACCAGGATGGCGGTGGAAAGCGACAGGCTGGTCTGCACCAGGATCACCGGGGTGAGGTTGGGCAGCAGATGGTCACGCATGATCCGCCAATCCGTCGCACCGATGGAGCGGGCGGCGATGACGTATTCGGCGTCCTTCAGCAGCAGGGTCGGCCCGCGCAGGATACGGGCGAAAATCGGCGTGTAGACCACGGCGATGGCGATCGCGGTGCCGAGCGCGCCTGGGCCGAGGATGGCGATGATGCCGATCGCCAGCAGGATCAGCGGGAAGGCGAACAGCACATCCATCAACCGCATCGCCACGTCATCGAACCAGCCGCCGCGCCAGGCGGCGAGGATGCCGATGCCGCCGCCGAGCGCGAGTGCGCCGAGCACGGAGACGGAGGAGATCGCGAACAGCGTCCGGTAGCCGTAGAGCGCCCGGCTCAGCACGTCCCGCCCGAAATTATCGGTGCCGAGCCAATGGGCCAAGGATGGCCCCTGCATGCGGGCGAGGATGTCCTGACCGTTCGGCTCATAGGGGGTGAGCCATGGCGCGCCGGCCGCGCCGATGGCCTGGGCGATCACCAGCACCAGGCCGATCCACAATATCGGGTTGCGCGATTTCATCCGCGCGCCCGCGGGTCAATGGCGAGATACAGCACGTCCACCAGGAAGTTCACCACCACGAACACCACGGTGGCCAGCAGGATCGCCGCCTGGATCAGCGGGTAGTTGCGCTCGGTGATGGCGCCCACCACCAGCCGCCCGAGGCCGGGCAGGGCGAAGACCTGCTCGATCACCACCGAGCCGCCGAACTGGTAGCCGAGGATGATGCCGACGGCGGTGACGAAGGGGATCAGCGCGTTGCGCAGCGCGTGGGTGAAGATGACGCGCGCCTCGCTCACCCCCTTGGCGCGGGCGGTGCGCACGTAATCCTGCGTCAGCGCCTCCAGCATCGCCGCGCGGATCACCCGGCTGAGGGCGGCCACCGCGGGGAGTGCGAGGGCGATGACGGGGAGGATCATGCGTTGCAGATTGCCCCAGGCGTCCTGCCCGAACGGCACGTAGCCGACCACCTGGGCGCCGGGCAGCAGTGCCGAGGTGCCGAAGATCAGCATGGTGCCGAGCCAGAAGGAGGGGATGGTCACGCCGGCGATCGAGACGATGCGCATCGCGTAGTCACTGACCGAGGAGCGCATGGTCGCCATCAGGCAGCCGGCGGGGATGGCGATGGTGATGGCGCTGGCGAGGCCCAGCAATGTCACCTCGGCGGTGACGCCGACGCGCCCCACGATCTCCTCGATCACCGGCCGCCCGGTCCAGATCGAGGTGCCGAGATCGCCGGTCAGCGCGTGGCCGATCCACAGGCCGTACTGCACGATCAGCGGCCGGTCGAGCCCGAGCTTGGCGCGAAGAATGGCGATCTTCTCCGGCGTGGCGTCGGCGGCGCCCAGCATGATCTGCGCGGCGTCACCGGGGATGAGGTGGATCATCAGGAAGGTGAGCACCGAGACGCCGAAGGCGACGAAGACCATCTCGCCGAAGCGGATCAGGACGGCGCGGGTCACGGTGCGTCCGGCCCGGGGAAACTCCCAGGCCAAACGGAAAAAGGTTTTTTGGCTCTTTTTTTCAAAAAAGAACCGCTTCCCTTGCCTTCCTCCCCTCTCGGGCTCACTTCGCGAGCTTGGCGTCCCGCAGCGTGCGCAGCGAGCGGGTGGGCATCGGGCTGAAGCCCTGCAGCTCATCGCGCGCGGCGGCGAACAGCGTGCCGTAGGCGATGTGCATGATCGGCCCCTGGCAGGCCAGGATCTTCTGCGCCGCGTCATAGATCGGCTTGCGCTTCGCCGCGTCCGTCTCCATCCGGCCATCGGCGAGCAGCTTGTCGAGGTCGGGGTTGGAGTATTTGAACACGTTGGTCGCGCCGCCGGTCTGGAAGGTGCGGCCGAAGTAATCGTCGGGATCGGGGTTGCCGCCATTGAGCGAGACGAAGCCGTCGAAGTCGGACGCGCGCCAATCGGCGATGAACTTGCCCTGCTCCTGCACGTTGAGCGTGATCTCGAAGCCCGCCTTGTTGAGCTGGGCCTGGATCACCTGGCTGGCATCGACGGCCTGCGGCAGCGAGCCGATGACCTTCAGCGTCATCTTCAGCGGGAGGATGACGCCGGCTTCAGCGAGCTTCTTCTTGGCGCCCTCGGCGTCCGGCTTATAGCAGGGGAAATCGCTGACCGGCAGCGCCCAGTTGGCCAGCGCCGGCGAGAGCGGGCCACCGACCACGCCGCGGCCGAAATACACGGCCTGGACGATCTGCCCGCGATCCAGCGCCATGTTGAGCGCCTCGCGCACCGCCGGCTTGTCGAAGGGCGCGCGGGTCGTGTTCACCCCGATCAGGCTATAGGCGAGATCCTGCGTTTCCAGCAGCTTCACGCCGGGCTTGCCCTTGAGGGCGGCGGCGGTGGCGGCATCGGCGACCGGGATCAGCTTGTAGGTGCCGCCCATCACGCCGGCCTGGCGGGTCGCGGCGTCGGGTACGATGTGGAACTTGAGCCCGGCGATGGAAGGCAGCCCCTTGTCCCAATAGCCAGGGTTACGGTCGAGCGCGATGTAGGTGTCGGGCACCCATTCCTTGAACTGGTAGGGCCCGGTGCCGACCGGCTTGCGGCCGAGCTCGGGGATCGCCTCGGGGGCGACGATGCCGATGGTGCCGAGCTGGCTGAGGAAGGGCGCGGAGGGGGCGGCGAGGGTGATGCGTAGCGAGTCGCTTCCGGTCGCCTCCATCGTCTTCACGCCGGCCACGCGCGAGGAGAGCGGCGAGGCGGTCTTGGGGTCGCGAATGCGCTCGATATTGGCGATGATATCCTGGGCGGTCACCGCGCGGCCATTATGGAAGGTGGCGCCGGCGCGGATGTGGAAATCATAGGTCAGGCTATCGGCCGAGATGGTCCATTTATCGGCCAGCGCCGGGACGATCTTCAGGTCCTTCTCGATCGCGGTCAGCCCCTCATAGATGTTGCTGACCACGACGAAGGTGGCAAACGAGGTCGCCACATGCGGGTCAAGCCCCACCGGCGAAGCGTCGGTCGCGATATCCAGCACCTGCGCGCGGGCGGCCGGTGCGGCAATCGCGGAGAGGGCGATGGCGGCTACCGCAGCGGCGCGGGCGGTCTTGTTCATCAGGCGGATCATGGCGTGTCTCCCTGGTCGAGCCGTTTCGTAGCAGATGGCGCGGGCGGCGTGAATGCGGGTCGGCGCCAAGCCTGCAGCCCGGCGAGCATGGCGCGCAATTCGTCCGCCACGTCATGGCGCAGGGCGAAAAGCAGCGCCAGCCATACCGCGAGGGACAGCGTGCCGCCGATCGCCAGCGTGAAGAAGGGCGGCCAGCCCTGCGGCCCCCAGGCGACGAAGGCGGCGGCGGGGGCAGCAGTGAGCGCGGTGATGGCGGCCGATTCGACATAGATCATCGCCACCACCCGCCGGTCGGCCGCGAGGTAGCGCCGTGCCACCAGCAAATAGAGCAGGCCCAGCAGCGCCATCGAGATCACCGTGGCGCAGGCCGCCGCCGCGAGGCCGAAACCGGCGAGCAGCCAGGCCGCGCCCAGTCGCGTGCCCTGGCCTGCCGTCTCGATCGCCAGCATCCGCCCCATCGCGCCGACCGCGACGATCAGGCGCTGATAGATGATGTAGCCGGCGCTGATTATGCCGGCGAGGCAGAGCACTTGCAGCACTTCGGTCGCCGGGCGCCATTGCGGGCCGAACATCAGCGCGATGAGTGGCCCGGCAAGTGCCGCCACCACCCCATAGGCCGGCCAGATCGTCGCGGTGAGGATGCGCAGCGAGCGACGGAACAACTGGCCGAGTGCCGCAGCGTCGTCGCGAACGCGTGCGATGCCGACGAACAGCACCTGCGCGATGGCGCCGACCAGATCGTTGTTCATGATGGAGAACAGGCCGGAGCCGCGCTCGAAATACCCCACCGCGGCCGGGCCGAGCAGGCGGCCAAGCACGATCGAGGTGGCATACATGCCGCCCTGGTTGACCACGCCGGAGAGGGTGGAGGGAACGCCATAGCGGATCATCTCGCTGGCGCCGCGGAAATGCGGGCGGACGAAGACGCTGCGCGGCTCGACCGCGATGAACCACGCCAATTGCCCCGCATACTGTGTGACCTGGCCGATGGCGAGGCTCATCGGGCCATGTCCGGTGGCCGCGAGGGTGATCGACACCGTCGCGGCTGCCACCGAGGTCACGATCGTCAGCAGGTTCAGCGTGCCGAAGCGCATCTGCCGTTGCAGGCTGGCGTTCGCTCCCATGCCCGGCGGAATCAGCAGGAAGTTGAGGCAGAGCAGCGCGGTCAGCGGTCCGATCTCGGGCTCGCCGAAAAAGCCGGCAATGGCGTCACGCGCCAGAAAAATCGGCCATCCGACCAGCAAGGAGGCCGTCATCGTCACCGCGAAGCCGCGGCCGAGGGCGGCGTGGTCGAGCACGGGGATGCGGATAAGGTAGCTCGATATGCCAAGCTCGCGCAGGCTGCTTGAGATCGCCACGATTGACACGGCGATGCTGAAAACGCCGAAATCCGCGGGGGTCAGCAGACGGGCGATGATCAGCGTGTTGAGGATGCCCAAGCCGATCATCACGTATCGGCCCGACACCGCCAGCAGCATCGAGCGCCGCATGCTCATGGCGGCGAGCGCCGGGACGTGGCTACTTCACCCGCGCGAGCGCGAGCCCGACGCCCGCACCCATCAGCAGCCCGCCGGCCAGCTGGTTGCGGAACCGGCCACGCCGGGCAAGGAAGGCGCGCGCCCGCCCGGCGGCGATCGCCCAGGCGCCGTCGAGCATAATCGCGGTCGCGAGGAACGTACCGCACAGCAGCGCCAGTTGTGGGCCGATCGCGGTATCGGCGACGATGAATTGCGGGAAGAAGGCGCTGTAGAACACCAGCGTTTTGGGGTTGGTCATCGAGACCAGGGCGCCACGCAGGAAGATCTCGCGCACCGGCTTGCGCTCGGCCTGCACCTGCGTGAGGTCCACGGGCGCCGCCATCCATTGCCGCACGCCGATCCACAGCAGATAGGCGACGCCGAGCCAGCGGATCCACTCGAACCATTGCGCCGCCGCGCCCATCAGCGCGGTCATTCCGAGCACGACGAGAATGAGTTGGATCACCATCGCCGAACCGGTGCCGGCGACCGTCAGCAGCCCGTAGCTTGTGCCGAAAGCGACCGAGTTGGCGACGATCAGCGCCACGTTCGGCCCGGGGATCAGGATCAGCACGGAGGTGGCGAGAACGAAGGTCAGGTACAGGCTGAACGACATGGCGCATCTCCCTGGGCGTTGCGCAGTGATGCGCCAGAGCGTGCCGGCGGCGCAACCCGCTTCCTGCGCTCAGGGAATCTGGTCGGCGGATTCGCTATTGGTGGGTGACGAGGGGATCGCCGGAGCGGGGCGGGCGGTGGCGGCCGGGTCGATCGGCACGGTGTAGTCGGCCACGATGCGCGCCTGGGGCCCCGCGATCACCAGCACGCGCTGGCCGATCGCCAGGCGGTTCTCATCCTTCTGAGTGACGGAGACGAGTTCGCCGCCAGTCTTCTGCACGATGTATTCATAAGCCGGCGCATCGGCCGTCGCCTGCTCGACGGAGGAGCCGACGATGCCGCCGATCAGGCTGCCACCGATGGCGCCCAGCGCCGAGCCGACCCCGCCCGGCGCCTGCGAGCCGGCAACCCCGCCGGCGGCCGCGCCCGTCAACGCGCCGGTCGCGCCCTTGGAGGTCACGACGACGTCGCGCAGCCCGACGATGATGCCGCGCTCGACCTTGTTGGCCTGCTGTACGGCGGCGGTGTTGTAGGTGTTCGGCGAATAGTCGCTCGCGCAGCCGGCGAGCAGGATGGCGATCAGCAGGGGGGCGAAACGCGGCACGAATGGCCTCCGCGGGGATGGCATCGAGGGGAGATAGGGCGTCCCGCGCGCCGTGTCATCCCCCCTGCTGCACCGCAGCAATGACGGCAGCGGCGGCCTTGATGTGCGCCAGCCCCAGCCCACAGCAGCCGCCGAGCAGCTGGGCGCCGGCGGCGATCCAGATACGGCAGAATTCGGCGAAACGCTCCGGCGTGATGGTGTCCACGAAGCGCCAGTCCGGCATCTCGAAATAGCCGGAATCCGGGTACGCCATCAACGGACCGGCGAAATGGCGGCGGATGATCGCCAGCGATTCCGCGATGGTCTCGGCGCCCGAATGCATGATGCCGGCGACGTCGATCCCTTCCGTGGGGATCAGCTTAGCCACCCGCTCCAGCGGCGTGTCCGCCACATTGTCGAAGGACAGCACCGCGCCATCCGCCCCGCGCCGCGCGCTGGCGCCATACCAGATCGGCAGCCCGGTCGCCTTGGCGGCGGCAACCGCGAGGGAGATGTGGCGGGGGCGATACATCATCTCAAGGATGATCAACTCGCAACCCGCATCCTTGAGTTGCCGGGCGAGGAGGTTGAGCGACTCGGCAACGCGCTCGTCCTCGGGGATTTCCCGCCGGTCCGGCATCGCCTTGCCCGCCGCGCGCGGCATCATGTGCGACAGCGAGCCGGCGACCACGGCGGACGGGTTCTCCGCGTCCCGCGCTGCCCGGGCGGCGGCGACGGCGCGCTGCACGATCTCCTCCGCCTTGTCCGCCAGCCCCGCGGCGCCGAGCATCAGGGTGGAGGCGGCGAAGGTGTTGGCGGTGACGATCGACGAGCCCGCCCGCAGGTAATCGGAGTGGATATCGACCAGCAGACGGTCATTGCCGAGCGTCGCCGGGCCGCACCAGGCGCCGGGGTCCATCGGCGCGCCGCGCGCCTGCAACTCGGTGCCGGTCGGCCCGTCGAGCAGCACCAGCCCGCCCGCCCGCAGGCGCGCCATCAGCCCCGCATAGGCGCTCAGCGGCTCAGCTCCTTGGTCATGTCATCGAGCCCGGAGAGGGTGAGCGGGAACATCCGGCCCTCCATAAGATGGCGGAGCATCGAGAGGGAGGAGACATGGTCCCAGTTGCGCTGCGGCTGCGGGTTGATCCAGGCGCTGCGGCGGTAATGCTCGGTCAGCCGCTTCATCCAGACCTGGCCGGCCTCGTCGTTGAAATGCTCCACGCTGCCGCCGGGATGCGTCACTTCGTAGGGACTCATGGTGGCGTCACCGACGAAGATCAGCTTGTAGTCCGGCCCGTATTTACGCATCACCTCGAAGGTCGAGGTTTCGCTCTCCTTGCGGCGGCGATTGGTTTTCCACAGCCGCTCATAGGGGCAGTTGTGGAAATAGTAGTGCTCCAGATGCTTGAACTCGCCGCGCACCGCGGAGAACAGCTCCTCGCAGATGCGCACATGGTCATCCATCGAGCCGCCGATATCGAGCAGCAGCAGGATCTTCACCGTGTTGTGCCGCTCGGGCACCATCTTGAGGTCGAGATGCCCGGCGTTGTTGGCGGTGGAGCGGATGGTGTCGGGGATATCGAGCTCGGTTGCCGCCCCTTGCCGGGCGAAGCGGCGCAGGCGGCGCAGTGCCAGCTTCATGTTGCGGGTGCCGATCTCGATATTATCGTCGAGGTCCTTGAACTCCCGCTTGTCCCACACCTTCACCGCCCGGCGATGGCGGCTCTCGGGCTGGCCGATGCGCACGCCTTCGGGGTTGTAGCCATTGGCGCCGAAGGGCGAGGTGCCGGCGGTGCCGATCCATTTGGAACCGCCCTGGTGGCGCCCCTTCTGCTCGGCGAGCCGCTCGCGCAGCGTCTCCATCAGCTTCTCCCAGCCGCCGAGGGACTGGATCTGCTCCATTTCCTCCTTGGTGAGCAGCTTCTCGGCCATCAGCTTGAGCCATTCCTCCGGCAGTTCGCGGGGCTCCTCGCCTTCCGGCGGCTCCAGCCCCTTGAACACCTCGCCGAACACCCGGTCGAACCGGTCGAGATGCCGCTCGTCCTTCACCAGGGCGGTGCGGCTGAGGAAGTAGAAATCCTCGATGTTATACTCGGCCACCCCCGCCTTCATCGCGCCGAGCAGGGAGAGGTACTCGGTGATCGACGCCGGCACGCCGCCCTGGCGCAGCGCGAGGATGAAGGTGGCGAGCATGGGGTCAGCCTCCGCGGCGGTTGAGGAAGGCGATGCGCTCGAAGAGATGCACGTCCTGCTCGTTCTTCAGCAGCGCGCCATGCAGCGGCGGGATCACCACATGCGGCTCGCGGGCGCGCAGCACCTCGGGCGAGAGATCCTCGACCATCAGCAGCTTCAGCCAGTCCAGCAGTTCCGAGGTGGCCGGCTTCTTCTTGAGGCCCGGCACGTCGCGCACCTTGAAGAACACGGTCAGCGCGTCGCGCGCCAGTTCTTCCTTGATGTTGGGGTAGTGCGACTGGACGATGCGCTCCATCGTCTCGCGCTCGGGGAAGCGGATGTAGTGGAAGAAGCAGCGGCGCAGGAAGGCGTCCGGCAGTTCCTTCTCGTTGTTGGAGGTGATGATCACGATCGGGCGCTTCTTCGCCACCACGGTATGGCGCGTCTCGTAGACGAAGAACTGCATGCGATCGAGTTCGAGCAACAGATCGTTGGGGAATTCGATGTCGGCCTTGTCGATCTCGTCGATCAGCACCACCACCTGCTCGTCGGCCTCGAAGGCGTCCCACAGCTTGCCGCGCACGATGTAGTTGCCGATGTCATGCACCCGGGGGTCGCCGAGCTGGCCGTCGCGCAGGCGGGAGACGGCGTCGTATTCATAGAGCCCCTGCTGCGCCTTGGTGGTGGACTTGATGTGCCACTCGATGAGGGGATGGCCGAGCGCCTTGGCGACTTCATGGGCCAGCACGGTCTTGCCGGTGCCGGGCTCGCCCTTCACCAGCAGCGGCCGCTGCAGGGTGACGGCGGCGTTGACGGCGACTTCGAGGTCGCGCGAGGCGATGTAGCGATCGGTACTCTTGAACTGTGACACGCGGTCGTCTCCGGGTATTGTTCTCCGCAGTTTCATGGGTTCGGGCGGGTTGGGCAAGTGCCCTGCGCAACCGCGCCCCACGGCTGCGCAGGAAAGGCCATCGCGATGCTCCCGGTGCTCTCAGACGAGGTGCGAGACGCGCTCGCCGCGCGCCGGCCGGTGGTAGCGCTGGAATCGACCATCATCTCCCACGGCATGCCCTGGCCGCAGAACGCCGAGACCGCCCGCCTGATCGAGGCCGAGGTGCGCGCCCATGGCGCCACCCCGGCGACCATCGCGGTGATCGACGGGATTCCGCGCGCCGGGCTCGATCCGGCGATGCTGGAGCGGCTGGGCCGCGATCGCGGTGTGGTGAAGGCATCCTCGCGCGATCTCGCCGCCGCCTTCACCCGCCGTGCCACCGCGGGCACCACGGTTTCCGCCACCATGATCCTGGCCGAGCTTGCGGGCATCCCGGTATTCGCCACCGGCGGCGTCGGTGGCGTGCATCGCGGGGCGGAGACCAGTTTCGACATCTCGGCCGATCTGGTGGAGCTGGGCCGCACCGGCACGGCGGTGGTGTGCGCCGGAGTGAAATCCATTCTCGATATTCCCAAGACCCTGGAATTCCTGGAAACCCAGCGTGTGCCGGTGCTGGCCTATGGCACGGATGATTTCCCGGCCTTCTATTCCCGGACCAGCGGCCTCAAGGCCGATCACCGCTTCGATACCCCGGCCGAGATCGCTGAGGTGATCCATCATCACCGCGCGCTGGGCGCCGGCACCGGGCTGCTGATCGCCAACCCGATCCCGGCCGAGCACGCCATCGAACTGCATGCCGAGATCGCCGTCGCGGTGGCGGAAGCAGCAGCGCGGGGCATCGGCGGCAAGGCGCTGACGCCGTTTCTGCTCGCGCGCCTCAACGAGATCACCGCCGGGCGCAGCCTCTCGGCCAATATTGCGCTGGTGCGCAACAACGCCCGGCTTGCCGCCCAGATCGCGGTGGCGCTGGCCGCGCTTACAGCAGGTTGAGCCGCTCCGGCACGCGGGCGATGGTCTCGGCGTCGACATTGGCGAAGGCGAGGCGGAGGTGGCGGTCCTGGCCGGGGCCGAAAAAGGCGCCGGGCAGGCTCGCGAGCCCGCATTCGCTGGCCAGGCGCTCGGCGGTGGCGGGCGAATCGGCGGCCCAGTCGGGCAGGCGGAGATAGGCGAAATAGGCGCCGATCGCGTCGAGCTTCCAGCCGTTGAGCCGCCCTGCCGCGGCGCGGAAGGCATCGGCGCGGCCGGCCATCAGGGTGCGATTGCCCGCCCGCCAGTCCCGCAGCCCCTCGATCGCCCAGGTCAGCGCGGTTTGCGCGGCGCGGGGCGGGCAGATCTGCATGGTATCGAGCACTTTCAGCATCTCGGCGCGGAACTCGCCCCCGGCGGCGATAGCGCCGACGCGGTGGCCGGGGATGCAGTAGGATTTCGAGAAGGAGTAGAGATGCACCAGCACATCCGCCCAGTCGGGGTCGCTGAACAGCGTGTGAGGCGGCGTGCGATCGGCGGGGAGGAAGTCGCGATAGGTCTCATCGAGGATCAGCCACAGGCCGCGTCGGCGGCACAGCGTCGCGAAAGCGGCGATCACCTCGGGCGGATAAATCGCCCCGGTGGGGTTGTTGGGGCTCACCAGGACGATGGCGCGCACGGCGGGCGTGAGCAGCGCCTCGGCCAGCGCCGGGTCCGGCACGAAGCCGTCCTCCGCGCGACAGGGCAAAGGCAGCGTCTCGATGCCATGCATAGTGAGCGCCATATGGTGGTTGAAATACCAGGGCGTCGGCAGCATCACCGCCTCCCCTGGTGCGGCGGCGACGGTGGCGGCCATGGCGAAGGCGAGGTTGCAGCCGGCGGTGATCGAGACCTGATCCGCGGTGACCGACGCGCCGTAGAACCCGTTGAGATCGGCCGCGAGCGCCGCGCGCAGCCCGTCATCCCCGGCGATATCACCGTAGCCCGCCGCTGCTCGCGTGCCCGCCGCGGCGGCGAGATGCTCCAACATCGCCGGATCAGGCGGATAACCGGGCACCGCCTGGGTGAGGTCGATCGCCGGGCCCGCGCGGCCGTCATAGCGCGCCGCCCAGACGCGTGCAGCGGGGATCGGGGGGGCGCCGGTGGCGCGGACGCGGGGGGAGATCAGGGAGTGCGACATCGTGCAAGGATGCCGCCGGATCGGCGCCTCGTCCATGGGTGCATCCACCGCGGCGCCGCGTGCGTAGTGGGGACATGACGCTCCCTCGCCGCCATCTCCTGGCCGCAGCCTTCGCCTTGGCGCCTGGCGCCGTGCGTGCAGCCTTGCCGCGGCTCGATTTCGAGGCGAAGCGCAATGGCAGCCTGCTTGGCAGTCACTCAGTCTCTTTCGCCCGCACCGGGGCGGACCTGATGGTGACGATCGCGGTGGACTATAAGGTAACGCTCGGACCGATCACCCTCTACCGTTACGCGTTGCGCGGCAGCGAGGCCTGGCGCGGCGAGACGTTGATGGAGGCGCGCTTCGAGACCGATGATGACGGGCGGCGGGACTTCATGCGGGCGAAGCGCGGGGCAGGGGGGCTGCTCTCGGTGGAGGGCTCGGCCTCCGGTGCCTATACCGCGCCCGAGGGCTCGCTTCCCGCGTCTCACTGGACCCGAAGGGAGCTGGACGCGCCCATGATCAACCCGCAGAACGGCGAGTTGCTGCGCTTTGCCGTGCGCGACGCCGGGATGAGCGACGTGCGCACCCGCGACGGCCGCACCTTCCCGGCCCGCCGCTTCGTCCTCACCGGCCCGTCCTCGCTTGACCTCTGGTACGACGAGGCCGGCGCCTGGGCTGGACTGCAGGCGGTGGCCAAGGATGGCTCGCTGATCACCTACGCCCGGACGCAACCGCCGGAGACCTGACGCGCTACTCTTGCCTCGGCCACGGAACGGCAACTAAGCCAGAAACATCGTCCTTCCGTGGGGGTATTGACGGGACATGCAGAGGCTAGGCCCGACCGCGCTTGCCCAGGCACTGTGCCGGCAACGCTCCACGGCGTTGCTGCTCACAGTCGCTATTGGCATTGGCGCGCTCTACGCCGTGAGCCTGTTCAACATCGATTTCCTGCTCGGCCGCGGCTTCTGGAGCAATCCGGTCGGCCCCTGGCTGATGGATGCCGGGGATGCCGGCACCAGCGTGGACATGCTGGCGCTGGTGACCAGCTACACCGCCTATGTCCATGCCCCCTGGCAATGGCCGATCTTCCACATCCCCTCACTCGGTCCGCCGGTGGGCACCAGCGGCATTTTCGTTGATTTCCTGCCGATCATCGCGCTGACGGGCAAGGCGATCTCTCGCCTCGCCGGCACGGTGGTGCTGCCCTACGGCGCCTGGATGGGCGCCTGCCTGCTGCTCTCGGCGCTGTTCGCGACGCTGGTGATGATCGCGGCCGGGCAGCGCAGCCTGCTTGCCGCCATCGCCGCCAGCCTGTTCGCGGTCTCGGCGCCGGTGCTGCTCTACCGCTTCGGCCATGTCTCGCTGTGGGGCCAGTTCCCGTTGATCGCAGCGCTTTGGCTCTATCTGCGCGACGGCGAGACCGGCTCGCCCTGGCGGGTAGCGGGGCACTGGGCACTGTTGCTGGTGTTCGCGCTGCTGATCAACGCCTACATCTTCGCCATGGTCGGCGCCTTCTACGCCGCCTCCTGGCTTGACCGGCTGTGGCGGCGGGAAGCGCGCTGGTGGGAGCCGGCGCCGCTGGTGCCGGTGCTCGGGGCGGCGATGTTCGTCGCCGGGTTCATTGGGCGCGGCAATTCCTCGCCATTCAGCGGCAATTTCGGCCTCTATTCGATGAACCTGCTGTCGCCGCTCTTGCCGCAACGGAGCGTGCTGTTTCCCGGCATGTGGCCGATCATCGATGCCACCGGCGGGCAGTACGAGGGGTTCAACTATCTCGGCGCCGGCGGGCTGTTCCTGCTGGCGATGGCGCTGTTGCGCGACCGCCCCGCAATCTCCCGCCTGCTCGCCCGCCATCCCGCCTTCGCGTTGATCGCGCTGGGTCTGACGATCTTCGCCATTTCGCAGGAGGTGCACGTGTTCGGCGCCCTGCTGCTGACCATCCCGGCGCCGTCCTGGCTGATCGATTTGTGCAGCATATTCCGCTCCTCCGGCCGGATGTTCTGGCCGGTGAACTACGCGCTGCTACTGGGCGGGCTGGTGCTCGCGCTGCGCCGCGAGGGGAGTGTCGCGCTCACCATTCCGCTGCTCGCCTGTCTGCTGCAAATCATGGACACCGAGGGCCTGCGCCGACGCGACGCCTTCCTTGCCAGCGGCCCGGCATCTGAGCAGATGAGCGCCGCCGAGTGGGGGCCGCGCCTCGACCACGCGGCGGGGCTGGTGCTCTCGCCGGTCTATACCTGCACCATGGGCCCGGCGCATCGGATGACGATCGAACTTAACCACCATGCCGCGGTGCGCGGCCTGTCGACCAACTCGGTCTATGACGCGCGCGCCAAGCCCGATTGCGCCGCCGCGCGCCAGGCGATGCTGGAGGGGCCGTGGCGGACGGATGCGCTCTACGTGCTGTTCGATGATGTGGTGAACGCGGTGCCGGAGGCATTCATGCCACCCGGCCTGCGCTGTGCGCGCTTTCCGGGTGGCCGCTGGTGCCTGGGCGAGGGGGGATCGCCGTGAGCAAAATCTATTCCGTTGTCATCCCGGTCTATAAGAACGAGGGCTATGTCGGCCAGCTCGTCACCGCCTTCGAGGCGCTGTCGGCCGAGGCGCAGGCGCGGTTCGCGGTGACGATGGAGTTCGTCTTCGTCGTCGATGGCAGCCCGGACCGCAGCCTGGAATTGCTGCGCGACGCGTTGCCGGCGGCCAAATTCGCCTCGCAGTTGCTCAGCCATTCCCGTAATTTCGGCTCCTTTGCCGCCATCCGCAGCGGGCTCGCCGCCGGGCGGGGCGACTGGTTCGGGGTGATCGCCGCCGATTTGCAGGAGCCGCCGGAACTGCTCCTGGAGTTCCTCGCGCCGATGATCGCCGGCAGCGCCGATGTCGCGGTGGGGCGGCGCGAGACGCGGGATGATCCGGCGGCCTCGCAGCGCAACGCCAACCTGTTCTGGGCGATCTACCGCCGCTTCGTCATCCCCGACGTGCCGCCTGGGGGTGTGGACGTATTCGGCTGTACGCGGGACGTGCGGGACCATTTGGTCGCCTTCACCGAGGCGGGGTCCTCGCTGGTCGGGCAGTTGTTCTGGGTCGGCTACCGGCGGCTCGAGGTGCCCTATGCGCGCCGCGCACGCAGCATCGGGGTGAGCGCCTGGACCTTCCGCAAAAAGCTTCGCTACATGATGGACAGCATCTTCGCCTTCACCGACCTGCCGGTGCGGGTGCTGATGATCCTTGGGATGACCGGGCTGCTGGTCTCGGTGCCACTCGGCACGGTGGTGGCGGTGCTGCGTATTGCCGGGGTGATCGAGGTGCCTGGCTACGCCGCGACCATGTTGGCGATCATCTTCTTCGGCGCGCTCAACACGCTCGGCATCGGCATCGTCGGCTCCTATGCCGCGCGGGCTTACGAGAACACCAAGATGCGGCCGCTCGCCATCGTCGAGCGGCGCGCCCAATTCCCCGCAGGCGAGGAGCCCGACCATGGCGGCTGAGGCGAGCGCCCCCTTCATCCATCCGGCCGCCCTTTGCGAGTCCTCGGCAATCGGTGGTGGAACCCGCGTCTGGGCCTTCGCCCATGTGCTGCCAGGCGCGCAGATCGGCGCCGGCTGCAACATTTGCGACGGGGTGTTCATCGAGAATGACGTGCTGGTGGGCGACCGTGTCACGGTGAAATGCGGCGTGCAGTTGTGGGACGGCATTACCGTCGAGGATGACGTGTTCATCGGCCCCAACGCCACCTTCACCAATGATCCGTTTCCCCGCAGCCGTCGCCCGCCGCCGGCGTTCAGCCGCACCGTGCTGCGGCGCGGCGCCTCGATCGGGGCGAACGCCACCATCCTGCCGGGGATCGAGATCGGTGCCGGCGCCATGGTGGGCGCGGGCAGCGTGGTGACGAGGTCGGTGCCGCCCAATGCCATTGTCTCGGGCAACCCGGCCGGCATCGTCGGCTATGCCGACCAGGCCGCGCCCGACGCCCCGGAAGCCCCAGCGGCCGAGAACGAGGCGGTGGCGCCGCTTGGGGTCGGCGCCGCCGCGCTCTACCGGCTGCGACGGGTGGCCGATTTGCGCGGCGATCTTGCGGTGAGCGAGTTCGAGGACGAACTGCCGTTTCCGCCGGTGCGGATGTATTCGATCTTCAACGTGCCGACGCGGGACGTACGCGGCCAGTCCGCCCATCTGCGGTGCCGCCAGTTCCTCATCGCCATGCACGGCACCTGCCGCCTGCTGCTCGATGACGGCAGCCACCGACGCAGTCTGTGGCTCGACCGGCCGGATACCGGCATCTACGTTCCGCCGATGATCTGGACGTCGCTCAGCAATTTCTCCGCCGACTGCGTGCTGCTGGTGCTGAACTCGCACCGTTATGACGCGGCGGACTATATCCGCGCCTACGGGACATTCCTGGAGTTGAGCGCGCCGCCAGCATGAGTCCAGCCGCTGCCGCCGCCCTCGCGGCGCTGTGGTACGCAGCGCTGATCGCCGGTTGGGTGATCGCGCCTTCCCCGAGCGAGGAGCCGGTGCTGGTGTTCAACGCCATGCTGGAGCGCATGCTCCAGGGCGGGTTCGACATCGCGCCCGCGGCCATCGGTATGGAGGGATTCGCGCGGGATGGCCGGGTGATCGCGTATTTTGGCGTTCTCCCCGCGCTGCTTCGCCTGCCGCTGCTGGCGATCCCCGGCGGCATTGCGCTGGATGTCACGCGGCTCTCCATCGTCGCGGCGGCCGCCTTTGCGGTGTTCTGGCAGATCAGCGCAGTACGTCTGCTGGTGGAACGCCGCGCAATTACGCCGATGCTGGCGGCGGCGTTGGGCGCGGCGCTGGTGTTGGGCGGGCCGCAGGTGCCGTTTCTCCGGGCGACGATGTACGAGGAGGTGCTGCACTGGTCCTCCGCCTTCGCCGCGCTGTTCGTCTTCCAGGCGCTGGCCGGGCTGATCGAGGAGAATATCGGCGGCCGCCTGCGCTGGCTCGCCCTAGCCGCCGGGCTCGCGTTGCTGACCCGGGCCTCTACCGGCGCCGGGCTGATGGCGGCGCTCGCGGGGGTTATGGTGGTGCTGGCATGGCGCGGCGAAAAGCTGTGGAGGCTGGCGGGGGCAGGGGGGATCGCTGCGGGTTTCGTCGCGGCGGTGATGGCGGTGAATTTCGCCCGTTGGGGCAATCCTTTCACCGTGGTGGATCTTTCGGCCCATCTGATGAACGCCCGCTTCCCCGAGCGCATGGCCCGGATCACGGCGGCCGGCGAGTTCAGCCTCACGCGGTTTCCCTATGGGCTGATGTATTATTTCGCGCCGATTTGGCCGTTCTACTGGCCCGGCGGCGGGCTGCTTTTCGCGGACTACCAGGCCCGGATGGTGGAGGCGGAATTGCCGCCGGCGAGTTTTCTGCTGTCCGACCCGCTGTTGCTCTTGTTGGCCGCTCGGCTGCGCCTGCGCGCGGCCTCGGTGCTTGCGATCATTGCAGGGCTCGCGCTGCCGGCGGCCCTGATGCTTGGCTTCGTCTTCATGAACCACCGATATCGGCAGGAATTCTACCCGTTGTTGAGCTTCGCCGCCTTCGCTGGAATCTGGCTGCGGCCCGTCGGCCTGCCGTCCTGGAGGACCTGGGCGGGGCTGGCCGCGATTGGCATCGGGTTTTCGCATCTCTTCCTGTGGTTCTATCTCCGCTCCGGCATGGGGCCGGCCGACGTGCGGGCCGTGCAGATGTTTCTGCGCGCAATCGGCCTCTAGCCGCACCCTTGCCGCGCCGCCCTTATCCGGCCAGCATGGCCGCCTGCTCTGGGAGGGCCGCCATGTCGCGCCGTTGGCTGAAATCGATCTTCTTTGCCGCCGCTTTGTTCGCCGCCATGCCGGCGGACGCGCAGACGCTGCGCATCGGTCTGCGCGAGGATCCTGACTTGCTCGACCCCACGCTCGGCTCCTCCTATGTCGGCCGCATCGTCTATGCCGCGATGTGCGACAAGCTGTTCGACCTTGATACCAAGCTCAACGTCATCCCCCAGCTCGCCACCGGCTACCGCTATGAGAGCCCGACCAGCCTGGTGATCACGCTGCGCGCCGGCGTCACCTTCCAGGACGGCGAGAAGTTTGATGCCGAGGCGGTGAAGTACAAGATCACCCGCGACCAGACCATCAAGGGCAGCATGCGCGCCGGTGAGGTGAGCCCGATCCAGTCCGTCGAAATCATCGATCCGCTGACCGTGCGCCTCATCCTCAAGGCCCCGGCCTCGCCGCTGCTGGCGATCCTGACCGATCGCGCCGGCATCATGATCTCCCCCAAGGCGGCCGAGGCGGCGGGCGATAAGTTCGGCCTTCACCCGGTTTGCGCCGGGCCCTACGCGTTTGACAGCCGGGTGCCGCAGGACCGGATCACGCTGAAGCGCTATCCCGGGTATTGGGAAGCCAAGGAGTATCATTTCGACCAGGTGGTCTACCTGCCGATCCCCAACTCTTCCGTCCGCCTCGCCAACCTCCAGGCCGGCAGCCTCGATCTGGTGGAGTACATTGTGCCGACCGATATCGCCGCGGTGGAGAAGGATGCGCGGCTGAAACTCGCGACCGCCAATTCGCTGGCCTATACCGGCATCACCTTCAATACCGGCAACGGCCCCGCCGCCAACACCATCTCCGGTCAGAATGCCTTGGTGCGCCAAGCTTTCGAGCTGGCGATCGACAAGGAGGCGCTGATCCAGGTGGTCTATAACGGCATGTTCGCCGCCACCGCCCAGGCCAACCCGCCCTCATCGCCGATGTTCGTGCCAGAGATCCGCTCTCCCGCGCGGGACGTGGCGAAGGCGCAGGTGCTGTTGAAGCAGGCCGGCGTGGCGCTGCCGGTTAAGATCGTGCTCACCGCCACCAACGGGCCGGACATCCAGCAGGCCGCCGAGGTGATCCAGTCGATGACGCGCGAGGCCGGGTTTGACGTTCAGATCAAGACCATGGAGTTCGCCTCGTCGCTTTCGGCGGCCTATAAGGGCGAGTTCGAGGCGTATCTGATCGGCTGGTCAGGCCGGTCAGACGCGGATGGCAACATGTATGCCATGCTGCGCAGCGGCGGTACTTTCAACTACGGGCATTACAGCAACCCCGGCGTCGACGCGCTGCTCGACGAGGCGCGTGTGCATACCGATGTGGCCAAGCGCCGCGAGATCTACGCCAAGGTTTGGGAGCAGCAGCGCAAGGACCTGCCGCTGGTCTATCTCTGGAACCCCAAGAACATCGTCGGCATGAAGAAGGGGCTGAACGGGTTCCAGCAGGTGCCGGACGGGCTGATCCGGCTGCGTGGGGTGGCGCTGACGAACTAGTTTCCGGCGATCGCGGCCTGCTGGGCGAGGATGGCGCTGATATCGGTGTATGATCCCTTCAACGCATTGCCGATGATGTCGACGCCCGAGAGGATCACGGCGCCGATGATCACCGTGATCAGTGTGTATTCGAGTACGGTGAACCCGCGGTTGTCTCGCAGTAGCTCTCGAAATTCCCGCCAGCGTATCATCGCGATTGCCATGTCCCATGATGTGCCGATCCGCCACCGATCCGCGGGGAAAGGTAACGTGCTCGTGACAGAGGGAACGCTACCGCGTGTTAAGAACATGTTGGCCCGTCACGGCGGGATCGACGGGGAGGACATAAAATGCCACGTCAGATGGTGATGGTTGGGTTTCTCCAGGCGCAGAACTGCACCAACCTGCCGATGTCCTGGCGGCATCCGGACTCCCGGCTCGATTTCATGTCGGCCGACTACTACCAGGAGATCGGCCGCGTGCTGGAGCGCGGCAAGTTCCATCTCGGCTTCTTCGATGACCGCCTCGCCATGCCCGACCGGCTCGGCGGCGATCATGCGCATACCGTGGAGCACGGTATCCGTTGCGTGAAGCTCGACCCCGTGGCGGTGCTGATGGCGATGGGCATGGCGACCACCAGGCTCGGCCTCGGCGCCACCTGCTCCACCACCTATTACGAGCCCTTCCACGTCGCCCGGCAATTCGCCACCGTTGATCACCTCAGCGGCGGGCGGGCGGCGTGGAATGTGGTGACCTCGCTGAATGAGGGCGAGGCCTACAACATGGGCCGCACGGAGGTGGTGGAGCATGACACGCGCTATGACCGCGCCGATGAGTTCATGGAAATCGTGCTCGGCCACTGGAAATCCTGGGACGAGGACGCGTTGATCCTCGATCGCGCGACGGGGCGCTTTGGCGATGGGTCGAAGGTAAGGAGGCTGGACTATCATGGCAGTGTGTATTCTTCGCGCGGCCCGTTCACCGTGCCGCGCACGCCGCAGGGGCATCCGGTGATCATCCAGGCCGGCCAGTCCGGCCGCGGGCGGCGCTTCGCCGGGCGCTGGGCCGAGGTGATTTTCGCCGGCGCGCGCAATCTCCAGGTCGGCCAGGACCAATACCGCGCCATCAAGGCCGAGGCCGAATCCTGGGGGCGCGACCCTGATCAGGTCTCCATCTGTACGCTCGCCACCACCGTTGTGGCGGCCACCAAGGCGGAGGCGGAGGATAAGATGGCGGCGATCGAGACGCTGCCGCTTGAGATCGACTCGCTCTCGCTGCTCGCCGAGGCGCTCGACTTCGATTTCGCGGCGCGTGGCATGGACGAGGCGTTGAGCGATGCCGACATGGCATCGATGGGCGGCATGCACACCATGCGCGATGGCGTGGTGCGCGCCAGCGGCAAGCGAAACCCGACGGTGCGGGACTTCATCACCTTCTCCGGCCGCGCCCGCCCGCACGGCGCCATGGTGGGCGGGCCGAAGGAGGTGGCGGACCGGCTGGAGGAACTCTTCGTCGGCCGCGCCTGCGACGGCTTCGTGGTGGCGGCCACCCATGTGCCCGGCGGATACGCCGATTTCGTCGAGCACGTGGTGCCGGAGTTGCAGCGCCGCGGGCTGTATCACCTGGACTACGCGGGGCCGACGCTGCGGGAAAATCTCGGCCTCAGGCGGCCCTGATCAGGCGAGGCCCAGCAGCACCTCCGCCAGCGCCGCGGGGGCGGTGATGTTGGGGCTGTGGGATTCCGCCATTTCGCTCAGCGTCCAGGCCGGGTCGGCGCGGAAGCGGTCGGCGAATTGCTGGAATACGTCGCCGGGGCCCTTCTTGGTGCAGTGGATGTAGGTTCGCCGCAGGGTCTCGGTGGCGCCGGTCAGCCGGAGTTTCTCACTGAAGCAGCGCTGCGGTTGATGGCGGCGGCGCGGCTTGGTCCAGGCGAGATCGGCCTCGGAGGTATCGGGCGCCGAGGGCATCGGGGGGACGAGCCAGCCCTCCACCCCGGCCTCGGTGTGGCCGCCGCGCAGATCGTCGAGCGACTGGCCGTCGGTGGGCACGAAGGCGTCGAGATAGATGAGGTGGCGGATTTTGCTGGCCACCCGGTCGGCGACGCCGGTGGCGACCATGCCGCCATAGGAGTGGCCGACCAGCACGATATCCTCCAGCCCCTCATATTCGATGACGCCGAGAATATCGGCGATATGGGTTTCGAGCCCGACCATGGGTGAGGCGAGATGGGCGCGTTCGCCGAGGCCGGTGTAGCTGGGGGTGAACACCTCATGGCCCGCCGCGCGCAGCAGGGGCCGCATTTTCCCCCAGGCCCAGCCAGCGGACCAGGCGCCGTGGCAGACGAGAATGGTCGCCATGTCAGACCTCCACCGTGAGATCGACGGCGCCAAGACCTTCGACGGCGAAGCGGTAATGCTCGGTCTTGGCGGGGAAGCGGGTGGTGACCAGGCTGCCCGTCAGCACGATGTCGCCCTTCTTGAGCCCGGCGCCCTGCTCGGCCAGGCGCTCGGCGAGCCATACCAGCGGCTCGAAGGGATGGCCCAGCACGTCTCGCCCATGGCCGGAATCGACCTCGGCGCCATCGAGGCTGACCACGCCGCGCACGGCGGCCAGGTCGGGCCAACTCGTGCACCACTCGCCGAGCACAATGCCGCCGTTCCAGGCGTTGTCGGCGATGAGGGTGGCGATTTCGAGCAGTTTGTAGTCGGCGCGGCGGTCATCGACCACCTCATAGGCCGGGCACACCGCCTCGACCGAGGCGGCCAGCATCTCGAAGGTGAAGGGGCCGGAGGCCGGAAGGTCCTTCCCGATTTTGACGCCGATCTCGAATTCAAGGCCGATGCGGCCGAAAGCGCTGGCCTTCAGCGTCACGCCGGAGGGATGCACCCGGTTGGCCAGCACCACGCCGGCGCCGGGATGGTCGATGCCGCACATCGCCTGCATGCGCTTGGAGGTGAGCGCCACTTTGTAGCCGGCCACCGCGGCGCCGCTGCGCTCGCGCAGCATACGCACGAAGTGCTGCTGCACCTTGTAGGCGTTGGCGAGATCGGTGCGGGGCAGGTCGGCGAGTGGGCGGGATTGTTCGCCCGCGTCATGCTGGCGCAGCAATTCGGCGGCGAGTGCCTGATGATCCATGGTGTCCTCCCGGTTTTGGCCAGACTAGGGGCGGGGCGGGGTGTCGGCAACCGGCGAGGGGATGCTAGATATCGGCCAGGAGGATACGCCATGCGCCTGCACCGCCGTCTCGTTCTCGCCGGGCTTGCCGGCATCGCAGCACCCGCACGGGCGGAGGAGCCGATTCGGCTTGGCCTGCTGCGCACGCTCTCGCCGGCGCCGCTCTACCTCGCGCAGGAGCGCGGCTATTTTGCCGCCGAGGGGGCGCCGGTGGTGTTCCGCTTCTTCGATGCGGCTCAGCCCATCGCCGCCGCCGCGGTGTCCGGCGATATCGATGTCGGCATCACCGCGCTCACCGGTGGGTTTTTCGCGCTGGCGGGGAAGGGGACGCTGAAGGTGATTGGCGGTGGGTTGCATGAGCAGAAGGGGTTCGACCTCACGGCCGTGCTGGTCAGCCGCAAGGCCTATGACGCGGGGCTGACCTCGCTGGAGAAGCTGGGCGGCCATAGTTTTGGCATCACCCAGTTCGGCAGCTCATTTCACTACATGATCGGGCGGCTGGCGGAGGCGAAGGGGTTCGAGCTGAAGTCGATGTCGCTGCGGCCGTTGCAGCAGATCGGCAATATGCTGGCCGCGGTGCGCTCGGGCCAGGTGGATGCGACGATGGCAATCGCCTCCCAGGCCAAGCCGGCGGCGGCGAGTGGGGAGGCGGTGATTATCGGCTGGGTGGGCGATCACGTGCCGTATCAGATCACTGCCTTGTTTGCTGCGGCGCCGATGATCGCCAAGCGGGAGGCGGCGCTGCGGGGGCTCGCGCGGGCCTATCAGCGCGGCGTGGCGGATTATCGCGCGGCGTTTCTTGCGCCGGTGAAGGGGCCGGCGACGGTGGCGGCGATTGCCGACATCACGAAGTATGTCTTCACCGGCGATCCGGCGGCGGCGCAGAAGATCACCGAGGGGATCGGCTGGTACGACGAGGGCGCGGCGCTCGATGTGGCGGATGTGAAGGCCCAGCTCGCCTGGTTCCAGGCGCAGGACATGGTGAAGGGCCCGATCGATCCCGATGCCATCATCGACACGCGCTTCCTGCCGACGCGATGACGTTGGGGCTGCGCGCCACGGGGGTTTCGCATCGCTACGGGGCGGTGACGGCGCTGGAGGGGGTCACACTCGATATCCCGGCAGGGGAGACGACGGTGATCGTCGGGCCGTCGGGCTGCGGTAAATCGACCTTGCTGGGGATCCTAGGCGGGTTGCTGCGGCCGAGCGCGGGCGAGGTGACGGTCGAGGGCAATGCGCCGGAGGCGTGCCTGAACCGGTTGACCTATGTGTTCCAGGATTTCGCTTTGCTGCCCTGGCGGACGGTGGCGGGGAACGTCGCCTTGGTGTTGGAGCCGCATGGGCTATCGCGCGCGGCGCGGGAGGCGCGGATTGCCGAAGTGCTGGCGATGACGGGGCTGAGCGAGTTCGCGGATGCCTGGCCGCGCCAGCTGTCCGGCGGGATGCGCCAGCGCGTCGGGATTGCGCGCGCGCTCGCGGTGCGGCCGGCGGTGTTGCTGATGGATGAGCCGCTGTCGGCACTCGATGCGCAGACGCGGGAGTTGCTGCTCGACGAGGTCTCGGCGCTGATTGCCCGCGCCGGGGCGACGGTGGTGTGGGTGACGCATAATCTTGCCGAGGCCGTGCGGCTGGGCGAACGCATCGTGGTGATGAGCCGCCGGCCCGGCCGTGTCCGCGCCGTGCTGCGCCGGGGCGAGGCGGCGGCGAGCGAGGCGGGGCTGTGGGCGATGATCCGTGATGAGGCGGCGGATGCGGCGCGGGAATTGGCGGATGGCTGAGACGGTGCCGTTCCGCGCCCGGGGGTTCGTCGCCCGCGAGCGGGGCTGGGCGGCGGCGGTGACGCTGCTGGCGGTGCTGGCGGTGTGGCAGATCGGGGCTGAGTTGCGGTGGTTCTCGGTCGCCTTTCTTTCCACCCCCGCCGCCATCGCCAGGGCGTTGTGGCATTTGGCGATTTCGGGCGAGTTGGGCCGTGATCTCGGGGCTTCGCTGGGGCGGTTGCTGGGGGGATGGCTCGGGGGGACGCTGGCGGGGCTGGTCGCGGGGCTGGCGATCGGGTTGTTCAGCACGCTGCGCAGCCCGGGGATGGCGGTGGTTTCGGCGCTGTTTCCCATCCCCAAGATCGCCTTGGTGCCGCTGTTCATCATCTGGTTCGGCATCGGCGAGGGCAGCAAGCTGGTGACGGTGGGGTTCGGGGTGTTTTTCCCAATGGCGATCAGCACCATCGCGGCGGTGGATGCCGTGCCGCGCAATTTGATCCGCATGGGCCAGTCCTTCGGGCTGTCGCAAGCGGCGGTGGTGTGGCGGATCGTGCTGCCGGGCGCGCTGCCGGCGCTGCTGGCGGCGATGCGGATCACGGCGGCGACCGCGATCATCCTGCTGGTGGCGGCGGAGATGATTGGCGCCGAGAACGGGATTGGCGCCTTCGTGCTGCGGGCGGGCAATCTGTATGACATCGACGCGCTGATGGCGGGGATCGCCGTGCTGTCGCTGATCGGGCTCGTTGCCGCGCGGTTGATCGGGCTGGCCGAGCGGGCGCTGCTGAAATGGCGGTGATGCTTGACAATGCGGGGGCGCGGGGCCTTCTCAGGATCGGCACGGAAGGGGGCGAGCGATGGCGCAATTGACCGATGACTGCTTCGCCTTCGGAGGTGCCATGCTGGCGTTGGACGCCGCGCGGGCCGAGATTGCCGCCGCCTATGCGTGCCGGGTGGGGGCGGAGACGGTCCCGCTGGGGGCGGCCTGCTGGCGCATCCTGGCCGGCGACATGGTCTCGGCGATCGACCTGCCGCCGCAGCGTAATTCGGCGGTGGATGGCTACGCGATGCGCCACGCCGATTTGAAGCCGGACGCGCCGACCACGCTGCCGCTGTTCGGCCGGGCGGCGGCGGGGGATGCGCCGGTGGAGGCAGTGCCGGTGGGGTATGCCACCCGTATCTTCACCGGCGCGGTGATGCCGGAGGGGCCGGATACGGTGATGATGCAGGAGGACTGCGCGCTCACCGAGGATGGCGTGATCGTGCAGCCCGGCATCGCCCGGGGGGCGAATAGCCGCCCGGCCGGGGAGGATGTCGCGCGCGGTGCCCTGGCGCTGGCGGCGGGGCGGCGGCTGACGCCGGCGGATATCGGGCTGCTGAGTGCGCTCGGGGTCGCCGCGGTGAGCGTGCGCCGGGCGCTGCGGGTGACGGTGTTTTCGACCGGCAATGAGCTGCGGGACCCGCCGGGCGTGTTGCAGCCCGGCCAGGTGTTCGATGCCAATCGCGCCATGCTGCTGGCCCTGCTGCGGCGCCTTGGTGCGGCGGTGACGGATGGCGGCATTCTGCCGGACCGGCGGGAGGCGACCGCCGAGGCGCTGGCCGCGGCGGCGGGGGCGGCCGATCTGATCCTGACCTCCGGCGGGGTTTCGACCGGGGAGGAGGACCATGTGCGCGCGGCGATCGAGACCGCGGGGGTGCTGACCTTCTGGCGGGTGGCGATCAAGCCGGGGCGGCCGGTGGCGCTGGCGGAGATCGCCGGCACGCCGCTGCTGGGGCTGCCGGGCAATCCCGTCGCGGCGCTGGTGACCTTCGCTGCGCTTGGCCGGCCGTTGCTGGACCGGCTGGCGGGGGCGGTGTTCGTCGCGCCGCTCCGGCTGCCGGTGCGGAGCGGGTTTGCCTATAAGAAGAAGTCCGGCCGGCGGGAGTTCGTGCGGGTGCAGATCGGGACGGACGGAGTCGCGACGCGCTACCCGAAGGAGGGGGCGGGGATTTTGACCTCGCTCACCGAGAGTGACGCGCTGATGGAGCTGCCGGAGGAGATGACCCGGCTTGCGCCGGGCGATGTGGCGCCTTGCACGCCGCTTGGCCTGCTTTACGGCTGATGGTCGTGACGATCCCCTCGCAACTCTCCCTGCGGCTGGAGATCGGCGACGTTGTGCGGCTTGGCCCCGGCAAGGTGCGGCTGCTTGAGCTCATCGAGGCCAACGGCTCCATCACCGCGGCGGCGCGGGAGATGGGGATGTCCTACCGCCACGCCTGGCTGCTGGTGGATAGTTTGAACGGTGCTTTCCGCAAGCCGCTGGTGGAAACCCGGGCTGGCGGCAAGGCCGAGCAGCGCGCGGTGGTGACGGCGTTGGGGCGTGACGTGATGGCCAGGTTCCGCGCCATGCAGGCCAGTGCCGCGGCGGCGCTGGCCGACGATCTGCGCGCGCTGGAGGCGCAGCTACGCCCCGATGCGGCGCCGCGCCACATGCGGGACCCCGAGCACCCCGGCTAGGCTCTCCGTCCAGCGTATTCTCCCCGATATGGTGGCTTGATCGGCCGCTCCGGCTGGGGCATGGTCAGCATATACGCCATGATACGGTGCCACGCGCCGGCGCGGCGTCGTCAACCGGCCGCAGGGCCGAAAAGGGATGGGAGGGCTGGCGCCATGATGAAGTCTTTGCACATCGAAGCGGCCAAATGTACCGGCTGCCTGCAGTGCGAAATGGCCTGCAGTTTCGAAAACTACGGGACGTTCAACCCCGCGAAATCGCGCATCAAGGTGTTCGAGTTTCACGAGACCGGCACCAAGGTGCCCTATACCTGCACCCAGTGCTCTGAGGCCTGGTGCCTCAAGGCCTGCCCGGTTGATGCGATCACCAAGGACAAATCCACCGGGGCGATGATGGTCAACGAGGCGACCTGCGTTGGCTGCAAGGTGTGCACCATCGCCTGCCCGTTCGGCACCATCAACTACGTCGCCGATACCGGCAAAGTGCAGAAGTGCGATCTCTGCGAAGGCAGCCCGGCCTGTGCCGATGCCTGCCCGACCGGCGCGATCACCTTCATCGACGCCGACTCGACCGGCATCGACCGGATGCGCGCCTGGGCGGCGAAACTCGAGAACCAGACCGCCGGTCACGCGGACTGAGGGAGAGAAAAAATGGCCTGGCAACGTAAAATCCTGCGTGTCGACCTCACGGCCGGCACCTGCACGTCTGAGCCGCTCAACATGGAGTGGGCGAAAATCTATCTCGGCCAGCGCGGCCTCGCGACCAAGTATTTCGTCGAGGAGGTTGCTCCCTCGGTCGAGCCGATGTCGCCGGCGAACAAGCTGATCTTCGCGACCGGCCCGCTGACCGGCACGATGGCCTCCACAGGCGGCCGCTACTCCGTCATCACCAAGGGCCCGCTCACCGGCGCGATCGCCTGCTCGAACTCGGGCGGCTATTGGGGTGCCGAGCTGAAGATGGCCGGCTGGGACATGGTGATCTTCGAGGGCCGCGCCGCCTCGCCGGTGTATCTGCACATCGAGAACGACACCGCGACGCTGCATGACGCTTCGGCGCTGTGGGGCAAGACGACCTGGGATGTCGAACCCGCGCTGCGCAAGATCCACCAGGACAGCCAGCTCAAGATCTCCTCGATCGGCCGCGCCGGCGAGAACGGCGTGCTCTATGCCGCGGTGATCAACGACCTGCATCGCGCCGCCGGCCGCTCCGGCGTTGGCGCCGTGATGGGCTCGAAGAACCTCAAGGCCATCGCGGTGCGCGGCACCAAGGGCGTCGCCGGGGTCAAGGACCCCAAGGCGTTCATGAAGGCCACCCAGGCCGCCAAGGCGGTGCTGGCCGGCAATGCGGTGACGGGCGAGGGGCTGCCGAAGTTTGGCACCCAGGTGCTGATGAACGTCATCAACGAAGTCGGCGCGATGCCGACCCGTAACTTCCGCGACGTTCAGTTCGAAGGCGCCAAGGACATCTCGGCCGAGGCGATGCACGCGCCGCGCGAGAGTGACGGCAAGGCCAATCTGGTGACCAACCAGGCCTGCTTTGGCTGCACCATCGCCTGCGGCCGTATCTCCAAGCTTGATCAGACGCACTACACCGTCGTGAACAAGCCGGAATACTGGGGTGCGTCGGGCGGTCTCGAATACGAAGCCGCCTGGGCGCTGGGTTCGGCCAACGGGGTGAATGACCTCGAGGCGCTGACCTACGCCAACTTCGTCTGCAACGAGGATGGGTTCGACCCGATCTCCTTCGGCGCCACTGTTGGTGCCGTTATGGAGCTCTACCAGATGGGCGTGCTCACCAAGGAGCAGCTTGGCATCGAGGCGCCGTTCGGCTCGGCCAAGGCCTTGACCTATTTCGCCGAATGCACGGCGAAGGGTGAGGGCTTCGGCCCCGAGATCGGCCTCGGCTCCAAGCGCCTGACCGCGAAATATGGCCATCCTGACCTGTCGATGACGGTGAAGGGCCAGGAATTCCCGGCCTATGATCCGCGCGGCATCCAGGGCATGGGCCTCGCCTACGCCACCTCCAACCGCGGCGCCTGCCATCTGCGCGGATATACGGTGGCCAGCGAAGTGCTGGGTATCCCCATCAAGACCGACCCGCTGGAGACCGAGGGCAAGGCCGGGCTGGTGAAGGCCTTCCAGGACGCCACCGCGGTTTTCGACAGCGCCGGCATCTGCGTCTTCACCTCCTTCGCCTGGACACTGGCGGACGTGGCGCCGCAGCTTGATGCGGCCTGCGAGGGTGACTGGTCGCTCGACAACCTCAACATGGTTGGCGAGCGGATCTGGAACATGGAGCGGCAGTTCAACAACGCGGCCGGCTTCACCGCGAAGGACGACAACCTGCCGAAGCGTCTGCTCACCGAGGCGGCCAAGACGGGCCCGGCGAAGGGGCTCGTGGCCGGCCTCGATAAGATGCTGCCCGAGTACTACGCCGAGCGTGGCTGGGACACCGAGGGCCGCCCGACGGCGGCGACCGTGGAGCGTCTCGGTCTCTGAGGCTGATACCAGGCGGGCAGTTTCTCGCCGCTTCTCCTGACGGGGAGGCGGCGGGTACTGCCCGTTCTCTATTTTGAGGAATGCGTCGCCATGCACCATCTGATTATCGGCAATGGTCCCGCCGGCGTGGTGGCCGCGGAAACCCTGCGGGCCGCGCGACCGCTCGACAGCATCACCCTGCTGGGCGCCGAGCCGGAGCCGCCCTATTCGCGCATGGCGATCCCCTATCTGCTGGAAGGCAAGGTCGGCGAATCCGGCACCTATCTCCGCAAGGACGCCGGCCATTTCGAGAGCCAACGCATCGCGCTTAAGCATGGGCAGGCGGTGAAGCTCGATACGTCCGCGAAGTCCGTGACCCTCGCCGATGGCAGCACGATTGCCTATGACAAGCTGCTTCTCAGCGTCGGTTCGGTGCCGGCTTCGCCGCCGATCCCCGGGATTGATCTGCCGGGCGTCGTGACCTGCTGGACCATGGCGGATGCGCGGCGCATCGCTGCCTCGGTGAAATCCGGCACACGGGTGATCCAGATGGGCGCCGGCTTCATCGGCTGTATCATCATGGAATCCATTGTCGCCCGCGGTGCCACCCTCACGGTGGTCGAAATGGGCGAGCGCATGGTGCCGCGCATGATGCCGCCGGGTGCTTCCGCCATGCTGCGGGCCCGCAGCGAAAAGCGGGGCGTGCGGGTGCTGACGGGCGCGCGTATCACGGGCATTGAGCAGTCGGCGACCGGGCTCCGTGCCACCACCGGGAGCGGCGAAGTGCTGGAGGCCGAGGTGATCATTTCGGCAACCGGTGTGCGCCCCAATATCGGCTGGCTCGCTGGCAGTGGGATCGCCACCGCGGCGGGGATCCTGGTGGATCATCGCCTCGCTACCAATATCGACGGCGTTTATGCCGCCGGGGATTGCGTGGAGTCCGAGGAATTCGGCACTGGGCTGCGGATCATCAATGCGGTGCAGCCCGATGCGGTGGACCAGGCGCGCATCGCCGCGCAGAACATGGCCGGCCATGCGGCCGGGCTCGCCGGGACTTTGCAGATGAACGTGCTCGACACGTTCGGGCTCGTCTCGGTCTCCTTTGGGCAGTGGCAGGGTGTTGCGGGTGGCGTGCGAGTGGAGCGCGATGATCCGGCGGCCGAGCGTTATATGCGCCTCGAATTCGACGGCGACGTGTTGGTGGGCGCCTCCAGCGTCGGCCATACCGAGCATGCCGGGGTGATCCGTGGGCTGATTCAGAGCCGGGTGAAGCTCGGGCCCTGGAAGGAAAAGCTGCTGGCCGATCCGTTGCAGTTGATGCCGGCCTATCTCGCCCGGGCGCAGATGGGCTGACGATGGCCGACACCATCCGCGTCACGCTGAAGCTCTACGCCACGCTCGGCAAGTATCTGCCGGCCGAGCTGCGGCGGAGCAATGAGGCGGTGCTGGAAGTGCCGGCCAGCGCCGTGTTGGGCGACTTGATCGGGCAGTTCAGCGTGCCTCCGCCGTCCTGCTTCCTGGTGCTGGTGAACGGCGTGTTTCTGCCGCCCTCGCAACGCGCGACCGCGACATTCGTTGATGGAGATGTGGTGGCGATCTGGCCGCCTGTCGCCGGCGGATGACGCCGCCCGCCGAGCGCCGCTATGTCATGACGGCGACGGAGGCGGATTTTCACCGCCTGATGCCGCTGGCGTTTCCCGATATAAGCTACGATGCCGAGACACGGCGGTTTGTGCCGCTGGAGGGAGGGTGGTCGCTCGAACTCGGTGCGGTCGGTCGGCTGGCGTTGACCTCGGTACGGATGACCACCATCGAGGTGATTTTCCGTTTTGACGGCGCGGATAGCGCGGCGGTGTTCGCCCGCTTCATGCTGTATTTCCAGCGCGGCGGTGGATAATCCGTCGCTCCCCGTCATCAACTCACTTGAGCTGCCTCAGCTGCGCGTGCATCGCGGAGCTTTGCATTAGCGATGACGACGAGCTTCCGCATGAGCGCGGTGAGTGCGACGATGGGCTTTTTCCCTCGCGCGATAAGGCTGCGATATACCTCGGCCAGGGTGCCTTTCCCTTGGCTCGCGACCAGCGCCGCCATGAACAGCGTGCGTTTCACCTCGGGCCTCCCGCCGCGTGTCTTGCGATATCCGCTGCGCTGCCCGCTCTCATGGGGATGTGGCGCCACGCCCGCCAGCGACGCCGCCTCGCGCCCCGACAACGCGCCGAGTTCCGGCATCAAGGCCAGCAGCGCCGCGGCGGTCACCTCGCCGATGCCGCGCATATCACGCAGCACCGCGAGATCGCGGTTCAATGCCGGATGCTGGCGCAGACACGCGGCGATCCGTGCCTCCAACGCCCGCACTTGCTTGTCGACCTCGCGCACCACGGCGCGCAGCACCGTCGCCACGGCTTCGGCCCCAGGCGCTGCCAAGCGGTTCCTGTGCGCCTGGCGGAGCCGCACCAGATCGACGCGCGTGAGCACAAGCGCCTGCAATTCCTCGCGCACCGGGTCCGGCTGCACCCATCGCGCGAGCGCCGGATGCCGCTCGGCGCCATAGTGGGCCAACGCCTGCGCGTCGATGGCATCGGATTTACCAAGGGTTCCGAATGAGCGAATGAAGGCTTTGACCTTGCGCGCATCCGCCCTGTGCGCCGGCACCCCGGCGGCGAGCATGGCGGCGAGCAGCTTGGCCTCGTAGCCGCCGGTCGCCTCGCAGACCACGAGGCAACCAACATCAAGAGCCCGGGCCAGCCGCACGAGATCAGGCTTGCGGTTGGGGATGTCGCGCGTCTGCCCAGTGAGGCTGTCAAAGACGGTGACGACCGCCTTGCCGACATCGCATCCGATGAAGCGTACCGGCGGTGTGGAAATCTGTGTCATGTGTGGTCTATCCTGCCGCTGCTTGGGATTGTCTGCGGGCGTCCACTGGTGAGCGGAGAGGCCCGTTCAACTCATCAAGCGAACCCAAGGGGGCGGACAGGCGGCCCAGATGACGACGGGTGTTGAGCCCTATTGCGAGACGACCGACCTGTCCGCGCCGTGATCCGGGTGGCCACCCGGATCACGGCACCCCCCTCACGGGACGCAACAACAAATTACCCCATTCTCAAGAGACAATTGCGAGGCGCACCTCGCAACGACGCAGCGGCGGGCTCAGCCGCCGTGAATGGTGGTCAGCGTCACCACGCCGATGCCCTGGGACAGGATCCCGAGATCGGCGGCGGCCTGGCGGCTCAGGTCGATGATGCGGGTGCGGGTGCCGGGCCGGTCATTGATGACGACGATCACCGAGCGATCGCTGCCTTCGAGGGTGACGCGCACCTTGGTGCCGATGGGCAGCGTGGCGTGGGCGGCGGTGAGCTGGCGTTCGTCATAGCGGGCGCCGGAGGC
>CAIPLM010000259.1 GCA_903865895.1 uncultured Rhodospirillales bacterium
AGGAGCGGGAGGCGATTCTTTGGTATCCGAACCTGGAGGGGAAGCCGATGAAGCTGTTGCCTCGCCGATTGCCGCGGGATTGAGGCGCATGTGGGAGAATTGCGCCTCAATCATTACGATATCGAAGTTAACGCACTACGCCGTGGCGATGCGGGACAGGGCGGCGTCCAGACGGGCGATTTCGGCTTGCATGGTGGCGAGGCGGTCGCGGTTTTCTTCCACGATTTCCTCGGGCGCACGGGCGATGAAATCGGCGTTGCCGAGTTTTTTCGCGGTCTTGTCGGCCTCGCTGGCGATTTTGCCGCGTTCCTTTTGCAGTCGGGTGCGTTCGGCGCCGAGGTCGATCAGGCCGGCGAGGGGGAGGACGATGGTGGCCTCGCCGATCACCGCCTGGGCGGAGCCTTGCGGGACGTCGCCGTCGAGGGGGCCGAAGCTGCTGGCGCGGGCCATGCGGCCGATCGCCTCGAACCAGCGTTCGCCGCGGGCGAGGCTTTCGGGGCTGGCATCCTTCAGGAGTATGGCGCCGAGTTGCGAGGGGGCGACGTTCATTTCGGCGCGGACGGTGCGGACCTCGGAGATCAGGCGGACCACCCAGTCAAGCTCGGCGCGGGCCTCGGCGGCGCCGGGGATTTCGGATTGTTCCGGCCAGGCGGTGGCGATGAGGGTGTTGGGTTCGCCGTAGCCGAACCGGTTCCACAGCTCTTCCGTGACGTAGGGCATGGCGGGATGGAGCAGGCGGAGGATGCGGCCGAGAACGAAGGCGGCGGTGCGCTTGATCTCGGTGGCCTCGGGGCCGGCGCTAGCGAGGGCGGGCTTGGCGAATTCGAGGAACCAGTCGCAGAAGAGGTTCCAGGTGAAGCGGTAGCAGGCGCCGGCATAGTCGTTGAAGCGGTAGGCTTCCAGCGCGACGCCGGCCTCGGCGATGGTGTCGTTGAGGGCGGCAAGGATCCAGCGGGTGAGCGGCAGGGTCGCCTGGTCCGGGGTGAAATCGGGGTCCGGCGCGATGGCGTTCATTTCGCAGAAGCGCGACGCGTTCCACAGCTTGGTGACGAAGCTGCGGTAGGATTCGACGCGGGCGGCGCCGAGCTTCACGTCCCGGCCGGGGCCGGTGAGGGCGCAGATGGTGAAGCGGAGGGCATCGGCGCCGTAGCGGTCGATGAGGTCCAGAGGGTCGATTACGTTACCCTTGGATTTGCTCATCTTCTGGCCCTTTTCGTCGCGGACCAGGCCGTGGATATGCACTTCCTTGAAGGGCACGTCGCCCATGAAGTGGATGCCCATCATCATCATCCGGGCGACCCAGAAGAAGATGATGTCGAAGCCGGTGACCAGGACATCGCCGGGGTAGTAGCGGGCGAGCTCCTTGGTCTGCTCGGGCCAGCCCAGGGTGGAGAAGGGCCAGAGGGCGGAGGAGAACCCGGTGTCGAGCACGTCGTCATCGCGGGTGATGGCGGTCTCGGTTCCGTAATGGGCGGTGGCGGCGGCCTGGGCCTCCTCCTCGGTCTTCTCGACGAAGACGTGGCCATCGGGGCCATACCAGGCGGGGATGCGGTGGCCCCACCAAAGCTGGCGGGAGATGCACCAGGGCTGGATGTCGCGCATCCAGGCGAAGAAGGTGTTCTCCCATTGCTGGGGCACGAATTTGGTGCGGCCCTCTTCGACGGCCTTGATGGCGGGCTGGGCGAGTTCGTGGGCGTTGGCGTACCACTGCACCGTCAGCAGCGGCTCGATCGGCACGCCCGAGCGGTCCCCGTGCGGGACCTGATGGGTGTGCGGCTCGATCTTGTCGAGGCGGCCGAGGCGTTCGAGTTCGGCGACGATGGCTTTGCGGGCCATGCCGCGATCGAGGCCCTCGAGGGTGCGGAGGAAGACGGTTTCGGCGAGGCCGGGGATGTCGGTGATGGCGTCTTCTATTTCGGCGAGGATGATCTTGGCCTCGCGGTCGAGCACCGAGGGCATCGGCAAGGCGTGCCGCTTGCCGACCGCG
>CAIPLM010000260.1 GCA_903865895.1 uncultured Rhodospirillales bacterium
CTCGGGGGACCAGTAACGGGTCTTGCCGAGGATGCCCGCCGTGGCCGCGCGGGCGCGGATGGTCTCGACGCTGGCGTTCTCGAAATTTGTCGCCTTGGTCGCGAAACCGAGCGTCATGAAGCCGCCGACATAGGTCGGCACCGCCGCGACATAGGCGCCGACACGGGGGAAGAACTTGGCGCGGCGGATGCTGGTGTCACGCAGTTCGTCCGACTGCATGGAGGGCACGCCGCACTGGTTCACGATCACGCCGGAGGCGGTGAGGATGCGGGCGGCGTTGGCGTAGAACTCATCGGTGAACAGGACCTCGCCGACGCCGATCGGGTCGGTCGAGTCGACGATGATGGCGTCGAACGAGGCATCCGGCGCCTTGCGCACATAGTCGATGCCGTCGCCCACGATCACCTCGGCGCGCGGATCGTGCCAGGCGTCGCCGGCAATGCCGGGCATGAACTGCTTGCAGAGGCTGATCACCTCGCCGTCGATCTCCACCATTACGGCCTTCTTCACCGTGCTGTGCTGCACGACGCGGCGCAGCACGCCGCCATCGCCGGCGCCGATGATCAGCACGTTTTCTGCCGCGCCATGGGCGAGCAGCGGCACGTGGGTGATCATTTCCTGGTAGGTGAACTCATCCGCCTCGGTAATCTGCACCACCCCGTCCAGCAGCATGACGCGGCCATGGCTGTAGGTGTCGAAGATCGCGATATCCTGGAAATCGCTCTTTGTCCGCGCAAGCTCGCGCTTGATGCGGAACCGCTGGCCCCAGTCGGGATAGAGCGTCTCGTTCACCCATAGATCGGTCGACACCGCCAACTCCTTCAAAAGCCACAAGCCAGACGAGCGGATCGTCTGGCTTGCTTAGATGGTCAGGCCGGAGCCTGGATTCAGATGACGCGGCCGCGCCGCTGCTCGATGCGATCGATGCGCGAGGGCTTGAAGGCCTTCTCGAGAATCGGGATCGACCGGTTGGGATCGCATTCCCCGCACATGAAGATATCCACAGCGGCAAAATTGCGCTCCGGCCAGGAGTGGATGGAGATATGGCTCTCCGCCAGCACCACCACGCCCGACACGCCACCATTGGGGGTGAAGTGATGGAAGTGGCTGTGCAGAATCGTCGCACCGGCGACGATGGCCGCTTCACGCAGCGCGATATCGATCCCCTCGGGATTATCGAGATTTGTGGCGCCCCACAGATCGACCAGGAGATGGGTTCCCGCGAACACCATCCCATCACGCCGGATGAAGTAATCCGTGCGTTCGTCCTCGGTACTCATCACGGCTTCCGCCGGTGTGCGATCCAAAATGTGCTGGTTATCGCTCGGCAGATCCGAGACCATCCCCAGTGGTGTGAGTGCGTTCATCACGCATTCTCCTTTCCCGACCAGTAGACAGCCTTCTGGACCGCGCGCGGTGACGCGCGGTTCCGTGGGCTAAGGCGGCGGAACATGATGAAGTCGCCCGCAGCACGCAAGGGGAAATTTGCCCCGTCACGGTATGCCTGGGGTGCTTCTACATCCGCGGTGCGGAGCCCCTGAGCCCCGTGATCGTCGCGGGGGCCGCTTTCGCCAGACGCGACTCGACCGCGGCTCTCCCGAGGTCGGACACCGCGCCGACCGGGGATGCGGTGAGGAAGTCAAACGTGCCGTTCATCTTCTCGTCCGCCAGGCGCGCGAGGAAACGGGCGCGCAGGGCTTCGGCGCGACCCGGTTCGGAACTGCGCGAGGCGGCGCCGGCCAGTCGCAGCACCAGCACCGAGGCCTCGCGGGATAGTGTGGCCGCCCCGTCATCCCGCCGGGCGACGAGCTTGGCGAGCAGATCGGCGGCGCCAGCCCAGTCCTTCACCCCCTCCAGCAGGGCCGCCTCATCGTCGAGCGCGCGGTCGGAACCGAGGCGCGCCAGCGTCGCGCGGGCGGAGCCGAGATCGCCGAGTGCCGCGGCGGAGCGAGCGAACAGGATGTCGCGCTCCTCGGCCAAGGCAGGGTCGAGCCCGGGGGCGGCGGAGAGGTTGAGCGCATCGAGGGCGGCCGCGTGCTCGCCAGCGCGGCCCTTGATCGCGGCGAGCCGCGCGCCGGCCAGCGCGCGCAATGGACCAGGCGGGGCGGCGGATACCGCGCGTTGCAGGGACGCGGCAGCAGGCTTCGGGAGATCGAGGCGCAGCAGTTGCTCGGCCATGCGCGTGCCCAGCGCCGCCCCGGCCTCACCCTGCGGCCATAGATCGGCGTTCTCCTCGACCAGCGCGAGCCAATCGACGCTACCCCGCGCGCCCTCCGGCTCGACTGCCATGGCGTGGGCGAAGACCGCGGCCAACCTGGGCTCGATTGCCGGCCGCCGCTCCGGCCAGAGTTCCCTTGTCTCGCGCAGCATGGCCAGGGCGGCGCGGCCCTGGCCGGAGGCGTCCAGCAGGTCGGTGATGCGAAGGCGGCGATCATATTCGGTGGCATCGCCGCGCCAAGTGTAGAGCGCGCTGGTGAGCGCTGCCGCGGCGGCATCGGGCTTGATTGCTCCCATGGCAAGGCGGCGTTCGGTGAGCAGATCGACCGCGCGGGAGCGGAACATCCGGTCCCCCAGCTCGGCCACCTTCTGCAGCAGCGTGAAGCCCTCCGATACCCGCGTGAGGTCCGGTTCGCGCAGCAGCAACTGGGCGCGGGCGAGGTCGGCACCCGGCTGATCGGAGAAGCGGTCGAGCAGGCGGCGGGCGGCGTCGGCCTCACCTCCGGCGATGAGAGCCTCCACGGCACCCGGCAGGATTTTGCGGCGCAATTCCTCGGGGTAGGCGGCAATCAGATCGACATTCCCGGCGATCGCCTGGGCCGCACCTTGCGTGGATTTCTGCGCGGCGACGGAGCCGAGCGCCCGCCATA
>CAIPLM010000261.1 GCA_903865895.1 uncultured Rhodospirillales bacterium
ACCAAGGGCTCCGGCCGCATTGCCGAGGTGGCGGCGCGCTTTAGCCTCGATGCCATGCCCGGCAAGCAGATGGCGATCGACGCAGATCTCTCGTCGGGCATGATCAACGAGGCCGAGGCGCGGCGGCGGCGGCGGGAGCTTGAGGCGGAAAGCGCCTTCTTCGGTGCCATGGATGGCGCGGCGAAATTCGTGCGTGGCGATGCGATCGCGGCGTTGATCATCACCTTCATCAACATCATCGGCGGCCTCGCCATCGGCGTGCTGCGCCATGGTATGGGCGTGGCGGCGGCGGCCAGCACCTTCACCACGCTGACGGTGGGCGACGGGCTGGTGAGCCAGATCCCCTCGCTGCTGGTGAGTACCGCCGCCGGCATTGTCGTCACCAAAGGCGGTATGGAGGGCAGCACCGAGGCTACCATCGTGCGCCAGCTCGGCGGCGCCAAGCCGATGGCGCTGGCCGCGGGGGCGGCAGGAGTGCTGGCGCTGATGCCGGGGCTGCCGTTCCTGCCGTTTGTCGCGCTGGCCGGCATTTCCGGCGGTGCCGCCTATTGGCGCTGGAAGACGCCGGACGCGCCGGCGGAGCCTGCGGTGCAGGAGGTGCACGCCAATGCGGAGGCACCGATCGCCGAGGCGATGCGGATCGACCATATCCGCGTCGAACTCGGCTTCGGCCTGCTCGGCCTGGCTGGCGGCGAGGGCGCGCGGCTGACCGAGCAGATCAAGGCGTTGCGCCGCTCCATCGCCACCGAGCTGGGCTTCGTGCTGCCGGCGGTGCGCATTCAGGACAATATGGAGCTTGGCGCCGATGAATACTGCGTGCGCATCAAGGAGATCGTCGCCGGGCGCGGCCAGTTGCGGCCGGGCAAGTTCCTTGCCATGGGCGATGCCAGCTTCGCCCCGCGCGGCGAGCCGACCCAGGAACCCGCCTTCGGCCTGCCCGCTACTTGGATCGAGGCCGCGGACAAGGACGAGGCGGCGTTGCGTGGCCTCACCGTGGTGGATCCCTCCAGTGTGCTGGCGACTCATCTGACCGAGTTGGTGAAGCAGAACCTGGCCGAGCTGCTCTCCTTCGCTGAGACGCAGAAGCTGATCGACGACCTGCCGCGGGAGCACCAGAAGCTGGTGACCGAGCTGATCCCCTCGCTGATTTCCACCGGCGGCGTGCAGCGCGTGCTGCAAGGGTTGCTGGCCGAGCTGGTCTCGATCCGTGACCTCGCGACCATCCTCGAGGGCATCCAGGAATCCTGCACCGGGCAGACCCGCGCCATCCCCGCCATCGTTGGCCATGTGCGCACCCGGCTCGCCCGGCAGCTCTGCGACGCGCATGTTGGCCCGATGGGGTATGTGCCGCTCATCACCCTTTCGCCGGACTGGGAAACGGCCTTCGCGGAAGCGATCATCGGGCCGCCCGAAGATCGCCAGCTCGCCATCGCCCCCTCGCGGCTCAGCGATTTCATGCAGCGCCTGCGTGCTGCCTTCGATACCGCCGCGCAGTCCGGCGAGGCGCCGGTGCTACTGGCGAGCCAAGGGATTCGCGTGCATCTGCGGGCGATTGTCGATCGCATTCGTCCGGGCACCGCGGTGCTGGCGCAGACCGAGATCCACGCGCGGGCCCGCATCCGCACGGTCGGGACGATCTAGGCCGCGATGCGGATCAAGCTGTTCACTGCGCCTGGAATGCCCGAGGCCATGGCCGCCATCCGCGCCGAGCTTGGCGTGGACGCGGTGATCCTCGGTTCGCGCCGGGTGCGCGGCGGCATCGAGGTGACCGCGGCGCGGGACGAGCCGGAACCGCCGCCCCCCCCGCCGCCCTTGCCGGCGCGCGAACTCTGCCCGTTGCGCGCGCACGGCACGCCGGAGGGGCTGGCGGCGCGGCTGCGTAGTGCGCCGCTGCCATTCGCACTCTCGGTCGCGCTGCGATTCCGCCCGCTCGATGCCGCGGCGCTGGCCCGTCCGATCGTCTTCCTCGGGCCGCCGGGGGCGGGGAAGACGCTGACGGTGGCGCGGCTTGCCACACGGATGGTGCTGGGGGGCGCGCGGCCGCGGCTGCTGACCGCGGATACCAGCCGCGCCTGCGCCTTCGAACAGCTTGCCGCCTTCGCCACTCTGCTGGAACTGCCGCTCGCTCCCTACTCCACCGACCCGGCACCGCAGGGGGCGACGCTGATCGACACTGCCGGGCTCGATCCCTTCACGCCGGCCGATCGCGAAGAGATCACCGCGATCGTCTCCGCCAGTAAGGCCCTGGCAGTGCTGGTTCTTCCCGGCGGGATCGACGCGGTTGAGGCCGCCGAACTTGCCGCCGCCTTCGCGGAATGCGGGGCCAGCCGGCTGATCGCCACGCGGCTGGATATCGCCCGCCGCCTCGGCGGCATCCTCGCGGCGGCCGAGCGCCTGCCCCTCGCCGAGGCCGGTATCGGCGCCTCCGCCGCGGAGGGGCTGGTGCCAATGACGCCCGAACGCCTCGCCTCCATCCTGCAACGCCGCCAACGGCCACGGAGCTTCGCCTGATGCCTCGACATATCGGCACACTGCTCGCCATCGCCTCGGGCAAGGGAGGCGTCGGCAAGACCTGGCTGGCGGTGACGCTGGCGCATGCCTTGGCCAATGCCGGCCGCCGTGTGCTGCTGGTGGATGCCGATTTCGGCCTCGCCAACGTCGATATCCAGCTCGGCCTGATGCCGGAGCAGGATCTCACCACCTACCTCGCCGGCGCCGCGCCGATTGCTGCCGTGGTGATGCGCCACCCCGCCGGGTTTGACATTCTGCCCGGCCGCTCCGGCGCCGCGCGGCTGGCCAATTTGCCGATCGACACGCTGGCCAGCCTGCTCGCCGCGCTGCGCGGCCTCGCCGGGCGCTACGACCATATCCTGCTCGATCTTGGCTCCGGACTCGACACCGCGATCCGCTACATCACCGCCCATGCGGACGCGCTGCTGGTGGTGGCGACCGAGGAGCCGACCAGCATTACCGACGCCTATGCCGTGCTGAAACTTCATGCGCAGGACCGTCCGGCGCCGATCGAAGTGCGGATTGTGATCAACCAGGCGATCACCGTCGCCTCCGGCCAGCGGGTGTTCAACACCATCGCCAAGGCGGCACAGCGCTATCTCGGCGCCGCGCCATCGTTGGCCGGCATCATCCGGCGGGATGACCGGGTGCGTGATGCCATCCGCCGGCAAATGCCGCTACTGCAACGTCACCCGACCTCGCAGGCCGCGCGGGAAGCCGAGACCCTGGCCGCCGCGCTGGCGGCCTGAGCCCCGGTTCGCTTAAGCCGATAGCGCCGCCGGTTCGCTGCGAGCGCGCTTCACGACGAGCTTGTTGAGCGCGTGGACATAGGCGAGCACGGAGGCAACCATGGTGTCGGTATCAGCGCCCTGGCCGTCCACCATCTTGCCGTCTTCCTCAAGCCGTACGGTCACCTTCGCCTGCGCGTCGGTGCCGGTGGTGACGGCGCCGACGGAGTAGAGCTGGAGGGTGGCGCTGTGCGGGAAGATCGCCTGCACCGCCTTGAAGGCGGCATCCACCGGGCCGTCGCCAGTCTCGGTGGCGGAGATCACCTTGCCGTCGATTTCCAGTTCGAGCTCGGCGCGCGGCGGCGCCTTGCTGCCGGCGCGGACGTCGAGCGAGACGAACTTGATGTGCTGGCGGTCACGGAATTCGTCATCGACCAGGGCGGAGACGTCCTCGTCGAACACCACTTTCTTACGGTCGGCGAGGTCCTTGAAGCGGCGGAAGGCGTCGTTCAGCTGGTTGTCGCCGATTTCGCCATAGCCCAGCGCCTTCAGCTTGTCGCGGAAGGCGGCGCGGCCGGAATGCTTGCCGAGCACCAGGGTGGACTTGGTCCAGCCGACGCTTTCCGGCGTCATGATCTCGTAGGTCGAGGCGTCCTTCAGCACGCCATCCTGGTGGATGCCGCTCTCATGGGCGAAGGCGTTGCGCCCGACGATGGCCTTGTTGGGCTGCACGTCGAACCCGGTGATGGTGGACAGCAGCTTGCTGACCTTGAGGATATGGGTGGTGACGATGTTGGAGCGGTAGGGGATCGCGTCATGTCGTGTGCGGACGGTCATCGCGATTTCCTCGAGCGAGGCATTGCCCGCGCGTTCGCCGATGCCGTTGATGGTGCACTCGATCTGCCGCGCGCCGCCGCGCACGGCGGCGACCGTGTTGGCAACGGCGAGCCCGAGGTCGTTATGGTTGTGCGAGGAGAAGATCGCCTTTTCGGCGCCCGGCACGCGGTTGCGCAGGGAGGAGAACATTTTTTCGATGTCCTCGGGCAGGGCGTAGCCCACGGTATCCGGCAGGTTGATGGTGGTGGCGCCGTGCTTGATCGCGGTTTCGACGCAGCGGGCGAGGAAATCGAGCTCGGAGCGGCTGGCATCCTCGGCGGACCACTCGACGTCCGGCGCGTGGCTGCGGGCCAGGCTCACGTGATCGGCGATGGATTGCAGCACATCCTCGGGCGACATGCGCAGCTTCACGCGCATATGCAGAGGCGAGGTGGCGATGACGATGTGGATGCGCGGGCGTGCGGCGTATTTCACCGCCTCGGCGCCGGAGAGAATGTCCCGCCGGTCATGCCGGCACAGGCCGGCGACCACCGGGCCCGACTTCGCGTAGAGCTCGGCGATCGACTTCACGCTTTCGAAATCGCCGGGGGACGCGATGGGGAAGCCGGCCTCGATCACGTCAACGCCGAGCTCGGTCAGCGCCTCGGCCATGCGCAGTTTCTCGGCGAGGTTCATCGAGAAGCCCGGCGACTGCTCACCGTCGCGCAGCGTGGTGTCAAAAAAGATGATTCGGTCGTCGTCCAGCTTGCCGAAGCTGGGATGGTCGATGCTCATGGTGCGGTCCTCGGATTTATGTGCGACTTCAAGCCAGAGGGTCCCCCTGTGCGAAACCCGCGCCTATCGGCGGGGTGTCACGCCCAGGGGCGGCTAAGTCGAAGGAGGGCGAGCGCCACGAGCGCCGTGCCGGAGGCACGGGCCGACAGGTTTTGCGCCGTGCCAGGGGCACGGTCAATCAGGTCCTGCGGGCGCAAGGGTCCATACATGTTGGGGAGGCTAGCGACGCCCCGGCATCGGTGCAACCATTGGCCCCGCATAGCTGACCCGAGAGCGGAACCGTCCATATGACCAAATACAAAGTCGTCCTTTGCCGCGCCCTGCACCCCACCGCCATGGCGATGTTCGAGGCGCGGCCCGACATCGAACTCAAGGTGCTCACCACCGAATTCCGCGGCCCGCCGCTGCAGAAGGAACTCGCCGAGCATATCGGCGATGCCGATGGCATCATGGTGGGGTTGGAGAAAGTGCAGGCCGATCTGCTGGCCATCGCGCCCAAGCTGCGTGTGGTGAGCCGCTTCGGTGTCGGCTTCGATACGCTCGATATTCCCGCCTGCACCCGCCGGGGCGTCACCGTTGGCGTGGTGAATGGCGCCAATGATCTCTCGGTCTCCGAGCACGCGATGATGCTGATGCTCGCGGTGGCGCGCCGCACCGTCGAATATGACGCCTCGGTCCGCGCCGGCACCTGGATGATCCAGCATGGCCGGCGCATGCATGAGCTCTCCGAGCGCAGCGTGCTGGTGGTCGGCTACGGCCGCATCGGCACCCGCGTGGCGCGGCTCTGCGCGGCCTTCGGCATGAAGGTAATGGTGCATGACCCCAATTTCCCGATCCCGCGCATCGCGGCCGATGGCTACATCCCCGTAGCCGATCTCGCCGACGGGGTGCCGGAGGCCGACGTGATCACGCTGCATTGCCCGCTCGAAGCCAATACGCGGGGCATGGTGAACGCGGATTTCCTCAAGCGCATGAAGCGGACGGCCTGGTTGATCAACACCGCCCGCGGCGGGTTGGTTGACGAGGCGGCGCTGACTCAGGCGCTGGCAGATGGCACCATCGAGGCGGCGGGGCTGGATGTGCTGGTGCAGGAGCCGCCGAACCCGGAGAACCCGCTGTTCAAGCAGCCCAATGTCGTATTGGCGCCGCATAACGCGGCCGCGCCGCTGGAATGCTACGCCAAGATGTCGCGGCGGGCCGCGCTCAACCTCATCGAGTATTTCGATGGCAAGCTGGATCCGGGGTATTGCGTTAATCCCGAGGCGCTGCGCCGCAACGCCTAGGGGGGGTCTAACCTCTGAGGTGACAGGCCACCATGTGGCCGTCACCGGCCTGCTTGAGCACCGGGGCTTCGGTTTTGCACCGTGCCTCGGCGATGCGGCAGCGTGTGTGGAAGTGGCAGCCGCTGGGCGGGTTGATCGGGTTCGGCACGTCGCCGGTCAGCGGGATGCGCCGGCGTTTCACCTTGGGGTCAGGGATCGGCACCGCGGAGAGCAGTGCCTCAGTGTAGGGGTGCAGCGGGTTGTCGTAGAGGTCCCGCGCGCGGGCGATTTCCACGATGCGCCCGAGATACATCACCGCCACGCGATCGGAGATGTGTTCCACCACCGAGAGATCATGCGCGATGAAGAGGTAGGTGAGGCCGAACTTCTCCTGCAAGTCTTCCAGCAGGTTGATCACCTGCGCCTGGATCGACACGTCCAGCGCCGAGACCGGCTCGTCGCAGACGATCAGCTTGGGCTCGACGGCCAGCGCCCGGGCGATGCCGATGCGTTGGCGCTGGCCGCCGGAGAACTCATGTGGGAAGCGGCGCATATGGTCCGGCCGCAGGCCCACGGTCTCCAGCAGGTCGACCACGCGCGCCTCGATGGCGGCGCGGGACTTGGCGAGCCCGTGAATGATCAGCGCCTCACCGACGATGCCGCCGACGGTGTGGCGCGGGTTGAGGGAGGCAAAGGGGTCCTGGAAGATGATTTGCAGGTCCCGCCGCAGGGCGCGCTGCGCCTCGCCTTCAAGGTGGGTGACCTCGTTGCCTTGGAACCAGATCTCGCCCGAGGTCGGCTCGATCAGCCTGAGGATGCAGCGCCCGGTGGTGGATTTGCCGCAGCCGGACTCACCGACCAGGCCGACCGTCTCGCCCTCGGCGATATCGAGGCTCACCCCGTCCACCGCGTGCACGCGGGCGACCTCGCGGCCGAAAATTCCGCCCTTGAGGGGGAAGTGCTTCTTGAGGTTGCGAACGGAAAGCAGGGGCGTCATCGCTGTCTCGCTCATAGGATGCAGGCCACCTTGTGCCCGGGGGCCGCCTCGATCAGCGGCGGCTCGGCGGCCCGGCAGTCGGCGGTGACGAATTTGCAGCGGTCGGCGAAGCGGCAGCCCGGCGGCGGGCGGAGCAGGTTCGGCACGCTGCCGGGGATCTGCTCCAGGCGCTGGCGGGTGGCGGCATGGGCATCGACGCGCGGGATGGAGCGGATGAGGCCCTGCGTGTAGGGGTGGCGCGGATTGCCGAACAACGCCTCGACCGGCGCCTCCTCCACCACCTTCCCCGCATACATCACCGCCACGCGCTGGGCGTTCTCGGCGACCACGCCCATCGCGTGGGTGATCAGCATCACCGCCATGCCGAAGCGTTCTTTCATGTCGGCCAGCAGGTCGAGAATCTGCGCCTGGATGGTGACGTCCAGCGCGGTGGTGGGTTCGTCGGCGATCAGCAGTTGCGGCTTGCAAGCCAGCGCCATCGCGATCATGGCGCGCTGGCGCATGCCGCCGGAAAAATGGTGCGGGTAGTCGTGCACACGCTTGGCGGGGTTGGGGATCTGCACCAGCTTGAGCATCTCCACCGCATGCTCGATCGCCGCCTTGCGCGAGAGCCCCTCATGGGTGCGCAGCGATTCCGCGATCTGCTCGCCGATCGTGTAGACCGGGTTGAGCGAGGTCATCGGTTCCTGGAACACCATGGCGATTTCGCGCGCGCGGATCTTGTCCATCTCGGCGGGCGGGAGGGGGATGAGGTCCCGCCCCTTCCACAGGATCTGCCCGCCGGCGAACTGGCCGGGCGGCATGTCGAGCAGCTTCAGCACGGAGCGCGCGGTGACGGTCTTGCCGCAACCGGATTCGCCGACCACGGCGAGGGTTTCGCCGGCATCGATCGAGAGGCTCACGCCATCGACGGCACGCACCAACCCGTCATCGGTGCGGAACCAGGTCTTGAGGTCGCGGATATCGAGCAAAGGTTCGGCCATGCCAGCGCCTCCTACAGCACGCGGCGCGGGTCGAGCGCGTCGCGCAGCCCGTCACCGACGAAGTTGATGGAGAGCACGGCGAGGAAGATCAGCGAGCCCGGGAACAACGCCCAATAAGCCGCGACGTCGAGATAGTCCTTGGCGTCAAACAGCACGCGGCCCCAAGTGGGGATGTCCGGCGGGAAGCCGAGGCCGAGGAAGGAGAGGGTGGATTCCGCGATGATGGCGTTCGCCACGTCGATGGTGCCGGCCACGATCACCGGGCCGATGGCGTTGGGCATGATGTGGCGGATCACCAGGCGGATACGCGAGGCCCCGAGCGCGCGGGCGGCCTCGACGAATTCCTTCTCACGCAGGCCGAGGAACTGGGCGCGCACCAGGCGGGCGACCGGCATCCAGCGCAGCCCGCCGATGACGGCGACGACCATGATGAACACCCCGCCCTCCGGGCCGAGCACCGATTTCAGGCTGTCGCGGAACAGGTAGATGATCAGCAGCAGCAAGGGGAGCTGCGGCAGCGAGAGGAACAGGTCGGCCAGCCACATCAGAAAAGCGTCGATGCGGCCGCGGGACATGCCGGCGGTGGCGCCCACGAGAATACCGACGAAGGAAGCCACCATCATCGCCGCCAGCCCGACGGCGAGCGAGATCCGCCCGCCATAGATCAGCCGGGCCAGGATATCCTGCCCGAGATCGTCAGTGCCGAAGGGATGCGCCGGTGAGGGCGGCTTCAGCTGGGCGGAAAAGTCGATGTCGTTGATCGCCACGCGCCACAAGAAGGGGCCGAGCACGACGCCCAGCACCAGCAGGCACAGCACGACGAGGCCGGCCACCGCGAGCTTGTGCTTGCGGAAGCGGCGCCAGGCGTCGCGGCCCGGCGAAAACGCCGGGGCCGCGGCCTCAGCGGAAGGCGATGCGTGGGTCGAGCCAGCCATAAATCACATCAGCAAGGAAGTTGAAGAAAACGACGAGGCACGAGGACACGAAGGTGACGCCCATGATGACCGGCGTATCGTTGGCGAGCATCGCCGAGATCAGCAGCGAGCCGATGCCGGGAACGCGGAAGATCTGCTCGGTGACGATGGCGCCGGAGAAGACGATGGGGAGCTGCAGCGCGATCAGGGTGATGACGGGGATCAGCGCGTTGCGCACGACATGAATCCGCAGGACCTTGCGCTCACCGATGCCCTTGGAGCGCGCGGTGGTGACGTAGTCGAGCTTGATCACCTCCAGCACCGAGGAGCGCACGTAGCGCACCAGCGTTCCGGCCTGGAACAGCCCGAGCACGGTGACCGGCATGATGGACTGGCGCACCTGCGCCCAGACATAGCCCCAGCCGGTAGCGCGGATTTCGGTGGTGTAGACGAAGGGCAGCCAGTCCAGCTGCACGGAGAACACCAGGATCAGCAGCAGGCCGGTGAAGAAGGTCGGCAGCGAGAAGCCGATGAAAGCGAAGGTGTTGGCCACCTGGTCGAACAGCGAATAGGGTTTGGCGGCGGCGAGCACGCCGACGGGAATGGCGACGCAAATGGCGAGGATCTGCGAGGCGCCGATCACGGCCACCGTGGTGGGCAGGCGCTGCAGGATCAGCCGGTCGACATCGACACGGCTGACGAAGGAGAAGCCCCAGTCGCCCTGCAGCATCGAGACCAGCCAGCGCAAATAGCGGACATAGACCGGATCATCGAGGCCGAACTTCGCGCGCAGCGCGAGCCGCACCTCGGCGGGCACGTTGGGGTTGGTCACCAACTCGCCGAGCGGGTCCCCCGGCGCCAAGGCGAGCACGGTGAACAGCACGACGCTGATGCCGAGGATGCTCGGCAGCGCGATCAGCAGGCGGCGGAAGATATAGTCGCGGGACAAGGCGGGCTCCGTCCTGGAAAGCAACCTGCTGGGCGAAAGGAATTGGGCGGGCGCAGGGTGCGCGCCCGCCCGGGGCCTCAGCGAGAGTCAGGCGTTCAGGCGGTCTTGAACCAGTCTTGCAGGTCCCAGAAGTTGGAGTCCCAACCCGACGGGTTGCACTGCAACTTCTCGTTCACCGCCGAGACGCCGGCGCGCGCGATCACGCCGACCACCGCGCGGTCCTTCACCACCATGTCGTTCAGCTCGACGAACATGGCGGCGCGCTTGATCGGATCGAACTCGACTTCGGACTTGAAGTACAGCTCGTCCCATGCCGGGTTGCGGTAGCGGGTGATGTTGCGGCCCTGCCACTTGTTCTCTTTCTGCGAGACCTCGCGCGAGAGGTAGGACTGCATCCACACGCCCGGATCCGGATATGACGGGCCAGTCGTGTACATCTGCAGGTCGCAGTAGAAATGCGGGTAGGTGTCGGGGTTCGCCACGTCGGACGAGAAGAACACCGAGGCGGTGACCGACTTGATCTCGATGTCGATGCCGGCCTTCTGGCAGGCCTGCTTCACGATGGCCTGGGTCTTCTGGCGCGGCTGGTTGATCGAGGTCTGGTAGACGAACTTGAGCTTCTTGCCGTCCTTCTCGCGGATGCCATCGCCGCCCTTCTTCCAGCCGGCCTTCTCCAGAATGTCGATCGCCTTGTCCACGTTGAACTCGGCAGTCAGGTTCTTGGAGCGGAAGCGGCTGGGGTTGAACAGGTAGTTGGTGGTCGCGATGCCGGTGCGGCCGTAGATGTACTTCTGCACCGAGTCGCGGTCGATCAGCAGCGCCAGCGCGTCGCGCACCGCCTTGTCCTGCAACGTGGGGTGCTTGGTCTTGATCGAGGAGCGCTCGCCGTCCACCTCGGTCCAGGGGTCGGTCGTGTTGAACTGCACGTGCTCGATCGAGCCACTCTCATTGATGTGGACGCGGCCCTTGCCGCCCTTCTCGAGGCGCATCAGCACCTCATCCTCGACCTGCATGTTCCAGGCGAAGTCATACTCGCCGGTCTGCAGCACGGCGCGCGCGGCCGAGACGGCATCGCCGCCGCCCTTCAGCTCGATGCTGTCGAAGTAGGGGCGGTTCGGCATGTGGTAGTTCGGGTTGATCACGCCGGTGAGCAGATCGCCCGGCTTGAACTCCTTGAACAGGTACGGGCCGGTGCCGACCGGGGAGAGGTTGGTCGGGGCCTCGCGCGACTTGGCGCCGATGAAGTCCTTGAACAGGTGCTTCGGGATGATCATGCCGGTGACGCCGACGAAGGCCTCGGCCCAGAACGGCTTGGCGGCCGGGAACATCACCTTGACGGTCAGGTCATCGACCTTCTCGACCATGATGTCCTTATAGGCGCCGGAGGTGACGGCCGCGGTCGCCGGGTCCTTGCAGTATTCCCAGGTGAACACGACGTCATCGGCCGAGAAGGGCTTGCCGTCATGCCACTTCACGCCGGGCTTCAACTTCCAGGTGACGGTCTTGCCGTCGGCGGAGATGCCGCCGTTCTCGCGGGTCGGCACGGCGGCGGCGAGCACGGGGATCATGGTGCCGTCGGGGTCCCAGCCCGCGAGCGGCTCGTAGAACATGCGCGAGCCGTCCTGGTCCTTGGTGCCGGTGGCGAATTGCGGGTTGAGCAGGGTGGGGCCCTGCCACCACAGCACCTTCAGCGCGCCGCCGCCGCCGCGCTTGGTCGGGGTGTATTTGGAGGTCTGGGCCTGGGCGACGCCGGAGTGCATCAGCATCTGGCCGGCCATCGGCGCGGTGAGGCCGAGCGCCACCATGCGGCTGACGAAATCACGGCGGGGAAGCCGGCCGTCCTTCACGCGCTGGATGAGGCGGCGGATATCATGTTCTTTCATCGTGAACCCCTGTTGCTCATTTGCCGCCGTGCTCCGCGGCGACCGTTGCGCCATCCACCGGTAAGGAGACAGCCATGCGTTGCGGGCATAATGCGGGCGTTGTCACCAATGCGTCAACGCCGCTCATGCGTCGATGACGCCTGCGTGACGTTTTGCAATGCAGCGAGGCTCAATTGCCTTTCGCATCCTCACTGCGCCCGCGCTGGCGCCGGCCCAGCGCAAGCTCGGTGACGATGCCGTGCAGGGTCCGGAGTTCCTGCTCCGTCGCCTCGCCGCGCTGGAAGAAGTGGTGGATGTTGCGCACCATCCCCGGCCGTTTCGGCAAATTGCGCAGGAAGCCGCATTCGTCGAGCTCGGCGGTGAGGTGGGTGATGAAGTTGTCGAGGTCGCCCTTGGTCGCCACCTGCGTCTCATTGGTCATCAGCCGGCGCGGCACGGTCTGGTCGGCCGCCGTCCACCACTCATAGGCCATCACCATCACCGCCTGGGCGAGGTTGAGGGACATGAAGGCGGGGTTGAGCGGGTAGCGGATCAGCGCGTCGCAGCAGGCGATATCGTCATTGTCGAGCCCGGCGCGCTCGGGGCCGAACAGCAGCCCGGCGCGCAAATCCCGCCCGGTGATGCTCCGCAGTTCGGCCGCGGCACCGCGGGCGGTCAGCACCGGCTTCACGATATGGCGCGGGCGGGGGCACGTGGCGAAGACGCGATGCAGGTCGGAAACCGCCGATGGCACGTCGGGGTAGACCACCGCGGCATCGAGCAGGCGATCGGCGCCCGAGGCGTTGCGCCAGGCCTTGTCCTGCGGCCAACCGTCGCGCGGGGCCACCAGCCGCAGCTCGAACAACCCGCCGTTCGCCATGGCGCGGGAGACAGCGCCGATGTTGTCGGCGAGTTGCGGGCGCACCAGGATGACCACCGGAGCGTTGCCGATGGGGCCGATATCCGCCCCGCCGTCGCGTCCGGTCATGCGCGGCGCCCTATGCCCGACGCCATGTCGTCCCGCCGGGGCCGTCCTCGAGCAGGATGCCGCGCTCGGTCAATTCCTTGCGGATAACATCGGCGCGGGCGAAGTCGCGGGATTTCCGCGCGGCGAGGCGCTCGGCGATGGCGGCCTCGATGGCGGCGGCGTCATCGCCTTCGCCGCGGAACCACGTCGCCGGATCGGCCTGGAGGATGCCGAGCAACTCGCCTGCAGCAACCATGCTGGCCGATGCGTTAGCGTCGCCGGCCATGGCGGCGTCAGCGAGGCCGTGCAGTATGGAGATCGCCAAGGGCGTGTTGAGGTCGTCGCACAGCGCCTCCATCACCGCATCCGGCACCGCGCCAGGCCGGGTTGGCGGCGTGCGTTCGAGGGCGCGGTAGAAGCGGTCAAGCTCCTTGCGGGCATCTGCGAGCGCGGCGTCATTGAAGTCGAGCAGGCCGCGGTAGTGGGTTTTCAGCAGCAGCAGGCGCGCCGCCTCGGCGGGCACCTTGGCCAGCACGTCGCGGATGGTGACGAAATTGCCGAGGCTCTTCGACATCTTCTCGCCGTTGATCACCAGCATGCCGTTATGCACCCACATCCGCGCGAAGCGGCTGCCGGGGAAGGCGCACATGGATTGCGCGATCTCGTTCTCATGGTGCGGGAAGATGAGGTCGGTGCCGCCGCCATGAATGTCGAAGCTCTCGCCGAGATGCCGCCAGGACATGGCGGAGCACTCGATATGCCAGCCCGGCCGGCCGCGACCCCAGGGGCTGTCCCAGCCCGGCAGGTCGGGCGTGGAGGGCTTCCACAGCACGAAATCCCCGGCGTCCCGCTTATAGGGCGCGACATCGACGCGGGCGCCGGCGAGCAGTTCGTCAGGCGAGCGGCCGGAGAATTTGCCGTAATCGGCAAAACTCGGCACCGCGAACAGCACATGGCCCTCGGCGGCATAGGCGTGGCCAGAGGCGATCAGGCGCTCGATGATCTGGATGATCGGCTCGATGGTCTCAGTGGCGCGCGGCTCGGCGTCGGGCGGCAAATTGCCGAGCGCGGCGATATCGGCGCGGTAATCGGCCAGCGTGCGCTCGGTGATTTCGCCGATCGGCACCCCCGCCTCGCGGGCGCGGTTGTTGATCTTGTCGTCGATGTCGGTGACGTTGCGGACATAGGTGACGCGCGGGAACATGCGGCGCAGTACGCGCGACAGCACGTCGTAGATCACCGCCGGGCGGGCATTGCCGATATGGGCGAGGTCATAGACCGTGGGCCCGCAGCAATACATCCGCACATGCCCCGGCTCGATCGGCGCGAGCACTTCGCGCCGCTTGGTCAGGAAGTTGTGCAGACGCATTTCGGGCATGGCGGGCCTCGGAGGTTGACGGGGTCTTGTCATGCAGGCGGGCCGACAAATCAACGGTCGCTTGACAACAGGCCATCAGCAGCGGTTCTGCGAGCCATGTTGTTCCCTCTCCTTGCCATCGCCGTGGGCGGCGGCGCCGTGATTGCGCTGGCCACCTGGGCCGGCGTGCAGGCCATTGGCGACGAGGTCTGGCGGGCGGGCTGGGTGGTGGCGCCGGCGGCGCTGCTGGGGGTTTGGCAGATCCATGCCTCGGCGCTGGCCTGGCGCATTTCGGTCGGGCGCGATGCGGCGGGGCCGGGGCGGCCGCGGGCCTCGCGTTATTTCCGCATTCGCTGGATGCGCGAGGCGGTCAACAACCTGCTGCCGGTGGCGCAGCTCGGCGGCAATATTCTCGGCGTGCGCCTGCTGGTGCAGCGCGGCGTGCCGGTCGCGACTGCCACGGCCGGGACCACGCTCGACATCACAGTCGAGGTGGTGACCCAGTTCATCTACACCGCGGCCGGTTTCGCGGTGCTGGGGCTGACCGGCCCGCCGGGTGGCGCGCCCTGGGTGATCGGCACGCTCGGAGTGATGGGCGGTTGCATCGGCGGGTTCATCGCCGCCCAGCGTTTCGGCCTGATGCGGATCATCGAGGCGTTGATGCGCCCGCTCGCCCGCGTGTTCCCGGGGCTGACGATCGAGACGGCGCGGGGGCTGCATGCCGAGCTCATGCGCTTGCAGCGTGACACGCCGGCGCTGCTCGCGGCGGGGGCGTGGCATCTCGGAGCCTGGGTGTCAGGGGTGGCGGAGACGTGGGCGGTGCTCTGGGCGATGGGGCATGGCGACAATCTGGCCGCCGCCTTTGTCATCGAGAGCCTCGGCATGGCCGCGCGCAGCGCGGGATTCGCGGTGCCAGGCGCGCTCGGCGTTCAGGAAGGTGGGTTTGTGCTCGTGGCCGGACTCTACGGCATCCCGGCCGACGCGGCGGTGGCGCTCTCCATGGTCAAGCGGGCACGCGAGATCCTGGTCTGCGTTCCCGGCCTCATCATGTGGCAATGGGCCGAGGGGCGCCGGCTGCTGCGCCGGGGCTAGACGCTACAGAAAGTTGAACGCCACGGCGCCGCCGGCGATCGCCGCGCCGACGCCCATCATGCCCGACAGAATCGCCAGTGGCCGGACCTTGGCGACGATCGAGACCGAGGACAGCACGATTGAGATCTGCAGCGCGCCCACTACGGCCTCGAACAAATGGTAGCGGTGGAAGGCCTTCTCGCGGGACTCCTCGCTGGCGCGGGCCTTGACCATCAACTGCTTGCGCCCGTTGGATTTCTCGTCGTCATCCAGCCGCTTGGAATTGGCGCGTGCATCCTCGATGCGCTTGCGGATGGCGGGTTCCGCTGCGTTGGGCTGGCTCTCCAGCAGGTCGGCGTGCAGGCTGTAGATGTTCGAGCGGATGTTTTTCGCCTGGTAGAAGTTCCAGTCGTCATTGGCGGTGATGTGGTAGGTGAGATAGGCGTTCTGCGCGCCCTTCTCGCCCAACTCGGCCAGCGCCAGCACCGCGGCCAGCACGCCGACCATGACGGCGACGTTGCGCGAGAAATTATCCGCCTCATGCCCGCCATGGCTGGCTTCGTGATGGGCGTGCTCGATGGCTTCCTTGGCGTGCTCGATCGTCTCGGACATCGTGGTTCCTGGCGCGGACTGGAGGTGGGGCGTGTCGCCCGTTCTAATATGGGCGGGGCGGCGGGGAAATCACCTCCGCACAAACCCTCATAGGGTCATACCCGCCGGATGTTCCAGGGGTAGGAGCCGATGCCCGGCAACGCACCCACGATATCGCGACCATAGGCGGCGAAGGTGGTGTACTGGCCGAGCGGCACGAAGGGCGGGTCGTCGAACAGAACTTGCTGTATGCGCTCGAAAAAATGCTGCTGCGGGGCTTCGGGGGGCGTGTCGAGCCATTGCTGGGTGAGCGCCTCGATCTCGGGCTTGTCGTACCAGCCGGTCCAGCCCTTGGTGCCCATGCCGCGGATATATTGGTTGAGCGCGGGGGTTGCGGTGGCGACCATGGAGCCGGCGGTGTGGAACAGGCTCCAGCCACCCTGCTCCACCGGGCCGCGATTGGTGGTGCGCTGGATCATGGTGCCCCAGTCCATCGCCTGGAAATCAAGATTCATGCCGAGGCGGCGCAGCAGATCGGCGCTGACCTGGCCGAAGGCGTTGTGATGATGGATGTCGGTGGGCACCAACAGCACCACCTTCTCGCCGTTATAGCCGGCAGCGGCGATGGCGCGCTTGGCCGCGGTGAGATCATCCGGCATTGGCATGGCCGGCGTGCCCGCTGCCTCCGTCACATTAGGCGCGCCGCAGGGAAAATAGGACCGGCAGACCCGCCACGCCTCCTCGCCGTCACCACCGCCGGCGCGCATGAAGTCGGCCTGGTTGGCCGCCGCGAGCAGGGCGCGGCGCAGCTTCACGTTGTTGAACGGGGGGTGCAGCAGGTTGAAGCGCAGGATGCCGGCCCAGCCGTAAGGGTCCTTCGATTCCAGCCGCAGGTTGCGGGCGCGCTGCACCAGGGGGCGGAGGTCGGCGGGGGTGGATTCGAGCCAGTCCATCTCGCCCGACTGCATGGCCGCGATCGCGGTGCCGTTGTCCGGCATGGTGTGCCATTCGACGCGCTCGAAATGCGCGATCTTGGCGCCGGCCGTGCGATCGGCCTTCTCCTGGCGGGGCACGTAGCGGTCGAACCGCGCGTAGACGGCGCGGCTGCCGGGGTTGAACTCGTCGGTGATGAAGCGGTAGGGGCCGGAGCCCACCATCTCCTTGATGGCGACGAAGGGGTCCGTCTCGCCGAAGCGTTCGGGCATCATCATGCAGGGCAGCGCCGAGGTGCGGGACAGCGCCTCGAGCAGGCGGGGGAAGCGGTGCTTGAAGCGGAAGCGGATGGTGCGGTCATCCGGTGCGTCGAGGCTGTCGAGTGCTATCAGCATGGCGGCGCCGAAGGCATCGCGGCGGGCCCAGCGGCGGATGCTCGCCACGCAATCGCGCGCCAGCACCGGCGTGCCGTCATGGAACCACAGGTTGTCGCGCAGCCGGATGTGCCAGAGCCGGTATTCCGCGTCGGCCGTGTGGCCCTCGGCCATTTGCGGCGCTGGCCGGAAGTCCGAGCCGGTGCCGTAGAGGGTGTCGAAGATGTGGTAGGCGTGGTTGCCGGTGACGAGCGAGGCGGTCCAAACCGGGTCGAGCACGGTCAGGCCGGTGTTGGGGATGAAGCGCAGCACCCTGGGATCGCGCCGTTGCGCGCGGGACACGGCGGGGGTGGCAAGCACGGCGGCGGCCGCGAGCGCGGCACGGCGCGTCGTTCCTGCTCCAACTGGGGCGGGCATGGACGTTCTCCCGGTATTTTCCGGAAGGCTAGCCTAGCCGGGCGGCCCGGGGAACCGGGAATGCGGCGTCCGCCACGGGGTAAGGCAGGCGGGCGGCGATGGTGAATTCCAGCAGGCGGGCGCCGGCGCAGGCGAGGTCTGCTGCGCCGTCGGTCCAGCGCCAGGTGGTTTCGGGCGCGTGCCAGCCCGCGCCGCAGTTTGCCTCGGCCGGCCGGCTATCGAGGCGCAATCTGGCGATGCCGATCCCGAGGCGTCGGTGATCGTCCGAATCGGCGAAAACCTCGGCCGGGATTGCGCTGCGTGAGCAGAGGTGGACCGTCTGCGCGCCCTCGGGGAGGATGACGCGGTAGGTATCGCCATCGCGCTCCATTGCGGCCGGGACGCCGTGGACCAGCACGCGGAGCTGCGGGTCCTGGTCGGTGGCGTGGCCGAGCGCGGCGGCGCGATCGAGCAGGCGGCGGCGGATGGCGTGCAGCGCCGGGCCGCCCATTACCATGGGTGCGCAGCCGCGTGCCTCCCAGCGGGCCCAGGCGAAATCGGCATGCGCCATGGCCAAATTGCCGCCATTGGCGAAGGCGGCACGGTTGCCGGTGTCGAGATAACTCTCGGCGGCGAGCCCATCAGCGAAGATCACGGCATGTTCGGGGAGTTCGACATGCCAGTAGGTGATCACGTCCACTGCTTCGCGCTGGATGGTGGTGCCGTTGACGAGGCGGTGGATGGGGATCAGCACGCCGTCCAGGAAAACGGCGTGGTCGGGTGAGAGCAGCAGGTCGCGCAGCGGGGCGCCGGGGGCGAAGGCATCGCGCTGCACCCGCACTGGCTGCACGGCATGGGGGCGGGGATGGTTGCGGCACTCGATCCGGCGATGGCCGAGCCAGCGCAGGGGCGCCAGCCCGCCGCCGTGGGTGACGATCCGTGCCCCGTCGGTGAGATTCTCTACCGCGACTTCGCCGGCATCGGTGAGGATACGTGTGCCGGCGGCGAAGCAGGCGACCACGAGATTGGCGCCGTTGGGATCGCCGATGGTCGGCGGCCAGCCGGGATAGACGAAGGAAGACAGCGTGTTGAAGGCCGGCTCGAACGGCGACGGGGCGAACATCTGCGCCGGCGTCTCGCTGCTGTGGAAGGAGAAGCCGGTCAGCGTGTGCCCGCCAGTGAGGGCGCTGCCGGAGAGGAAGGTGTAGAACTGGATGCCGTAGCCGTCGGCGGGGCCGACGGCATTGTGCGTCACGAACCCGACCCAGCCCGACGGCGTCGTAATGCTGGTGGGCACGGCGGTCATAAAATTGACGTCGGGGAAATCATCCCAGGCGAACCAGAAGGTCTGGATCGGGGCGGTGCCGGTGTTGGTCAGGCTGATACTGTATTGGTAGCTGGTCGAGGTCAGCTGGGTGAAGGCGATCGAGGCTGTCGCGCTGTCAACGGTACCGCTCATGGGCCGAACTCCGGGGATGGCCGGTATGCCCGGCGCTGTTTTATGGACGGAATGGAAGCGGGAAAATTCCCGCCCCCCTGCCGCCCTGGCGGAGGCAAGCCGGCCCGGCTAGTCTGGCGCATCAGCAGAACGTCCGATCCCACGGCGCCGGAGGCTACATGGACTATCCCTATGACGTCGGGCCCTATTCGCGGAAAATCACCACCGCCTCGCCCGATGCGCAGCTTTGGTTCGACCGGGGGCTGAACTGGTGCTTCGGCTTTCACCACGAGGAGGCGGTGGTTTGTTTCCGCCACGCGCTGGCGGCCGATCCTGACTGCGCGATGGCGCATTGGGGCGTCGCCTATGCCACCGGGCCGAACTATAATTATCCATGGAATAAGCAGGACCCAAAGGCGAAGGCGAAGAACCTCGCCATCGCCTATGATGAGGCTCAGGCGG
>CAIPLM010000262.1 GCA_903865895.1 uncultured Rhodospirillales bacterium
CAGCAGCCAGGCCCGTGCGTTGCCACCGCTATAGGTGGCGAAATAGCGCATCGCCCGCAGCATCGCGTCCTGCACCACGTCCTCGGCGGCCGCCCGGTCGCGCAGCAGCCAATGCGCCAGCGTATAGGCGGCGTCGAGATGGGGCAGCGTGATGCGGGCAAATTCGGCCTCAGTCATGCGTCATGTCACGACGACGAGCCCCTTCATGTGCGGATGCAGTCCGCAGAAATAGTCGTAGGTGCCCGGCATGTCGAATATGCGGGCGAAGGTCTCGTCGGTGTCGAGCACCGGTGATTTGAACCCAGGCGGTCGGCCGGAATGGACAACGCTGTGCGGGATGTCGTCATGATTGGTCCAGACCACCCGCGTCCCGGCCGGCACCTCCAGGCGCGGGGGGGTGAAGACGAAATTGTCAATCGTCACCTTGGCCTCGGCCGCCCGCGCGCGGCGGGCGGCCAGGAGCAGCGGCGCGGCGAGCACGGCACGGCGGCGCATGGTTCAGGCCCCCAGCGGGGTGTCGATGATGGCGAGCGGGCCCTGACCAGGCACCAGCGTCACGCTGGCGACCCCCAGCATGGAGCGAAGCCGCGCCGCCTCCACCTTCATCGGCCCCGGGCTCGGCGCCGCGCCGGGTGCGGGCTGCGGGAAGGCGGTGGAGCGGGCGGAATGGAAGGCGACATTGCCCTCCACCTTCTGCATGACCTGATGGATATGCCCGTTCAGCACCGTCACCGAGCCAAAGCGCTTGAGCAGGCCGAGCGCCTGGGCGCCATCCTCGGTTCCCCAGCCCCATTTCTCGTAGACCGTCCAGAGCGGGATATGGGCGAACACGACGATCGGGGTGGAGGTGCTGCGGCCGACGAGATCGCGCTCGAGCCAGGCGAGTTGGGCGGTGCCGAGATTGCCCATGCCGCCGGCCTTGAGGTCGACCACATTGTTGAGGCCGATGAAATGCACCCCCTCGGCATCGAAGCTGTAATAGGCGCCGCCCTCGCCGCCCTGGGTGTGGCGCGCCTGGAACCGGGCGATGAAGGGCTTGGTGCCGGCCTCGTCCAGCACATCATGCTCGCCGGGCACGTAGTGGGTGTCGAGCCCGATGGAGCCGAAGAGCTTCTCGGCGGCATCGAACTCTGCGGGTTTAGAAAGATGGGTGACGTCTCCGGTGTGCAGGATGAAGGCCGGCTTCGCCACCATCGCCTTCACCGCCGCGAGGCCCTCGGCGAGGGTGCCGGGCGTGTCCATATTGGGCTCGCGCGCGAAGCCGATATGGCTGTCGCTCATCTGCGCGAAGGTGAAACCGGTGGCCGCCTCCGCAGTGCCGATCAGGGCCGAGCGCGGCACCCCGCCGGTGATTGTCCAGATAAGTCCGGTGCCGGCCCAGGCCATGCATTCGAGGGTGTGGCGGCGGGTGGGATGCTCGGTCATGGCGGATGCTCCTGCGATCGGTGACATCATCCAAGACCGGTGGCGGCGGCGGTTTATTCAGCCGACTTTTACAAGCCCGCGCATTTGTTTGTGAATGGCACAGCGATAGGGGAACTCGCCGGGCGTGATGAATTGCCGGGTGAAGCTGTCGCCCGGGAATAGCACGCTGGAGCGAAAGAGATGCGGGTGCGCGGCGTGAACGACGCCATATGGTGTATCGTCGAGGTTGACCCAGCGCACCCAGGTTCCCGCAGTGATCCGCAGGACCGACGGCTCGAACGCGAAATCGCGAATGCCAATTACTGCGTTTCCGGTATCAACCCGAACGCCGTCGGACATGGCGACCGGGATCACCATCGACATCAGGCCGCGCCGGGTCGGGGTTGAGACGCTATTCACACCCGGTAGACCCGTGGACGAGGTGAATTATTCTCCCGCCGCTCCTGCGCTACACGCAAGCCTGCCCGGATCCCACGGCCGGGCAGAGATCAGCGCACGGGTCAGTGCACGCGGCCGGTCTGGTGCGGGCTATCCAGGCTGAAGGCGGGGATCGCCACGTCGAACTTCGCGCCACTTGCGGGCTCCACCACGTGATACTGGCCGTGCATGATGCCCGAGGGTGCCGAGAGCGGCGTGCCGGAGGTGTACTCGAACGTGCCGCCCGGCGCGATCACTGGCGTCTGCCCGATGACGCCCTCCCCGTGCACCCGCTGCGTCCGCCCGGCGGCATCGGTGATGAGCCAGGTGCGCGCCATAACCTGCACGGGTGCCGTGCCCTCATTTGCGATGCGCACGCGATAGGCCCAAAAGAACTGGCTGTCTTCCGGTTTGGAGCGGTCTGGCAAAAAGAACGCCCGCACCGAAACCCTGACCCCATTCGTCGTCGCAGTGAAATCCTCGCTCATCCCGGCCCTTCCTCGCGCTCAGCAATGAACGCGAGGACAGCCGGGATGTCCAGCACCTAGCGACCGATAGCAGCCAACCCCGCCGCGAGGTCCTCCTTGATGTCCTCGACATCCTCGAGCCCGACGGAAAGCCGGATCACCCCATCGGTGATGCCAAGCTTGGCCCGCTCCTCGGCGCCGATGCGCATATGGGTGGTGGTGGCCGGGTGGGTGGCGAGGGATTTGGAGTCACCGAGGTTGTTCGAGACCTTGATGAGGCGGAAGGCGTTCATCGCCTTGAAGGCCGCCTGCTTGCCGCCCTTGACCTCGAAGGTAACCAGCGTGCCGCCGGCGCTCATCTGCGCCATGGCGAGATCGCGCTGCGGGTGGTCGGCCCTTGTGGGATACCACACGCGGGCGATTTCCGGCTGAGCGGCGAGGAAGTCCGCGACCGTGCTGGCATTGCGGCAGCCGGCATCGACGCGGAGCGCGAGGGTCTCGATGCCCTTGAGCAGCAGCCAGGCGTTGAACGGGGAGATCGAGGGGCCGGTGTTGCGGATGAACGGCACCAGCGTGTCCTCCACCCATTTCTTGCGCCCGAGCACCGCGCCGCCGAGCACGCGGCCCTGGCCGTCGATATGCTTGGTGCAGGAATAGACCACCACGTCTGCCCCGAGCTTGAACGGCTTCTGCAGCAGCGGGGTGGCGAAGACGTTGTCCACCACCACGATGGCGCCGGCCGCGTGGGCAAGGTCGGAGACCGCCTGGAGGTCAACGATGTCGAGCATTGGGTTGGAGGGGGATTCGAGCAGCACCAGGTTGGCGGGGGTGGCGAGCGCCGCACGCCACTGGTCCATGTCGGCGCCGTCGACGAACTCGGTCTTCACGCCGTAGCGCGGCAGCAGGGTGGAGACGATCCAGTGGCAGGAGCCGAACAGCGCGCGGGAGGCCACCACCCGGTCACCGCATTTGAGGTGGCTGAGCAGCGCGGAATGCACTGCGGCCATGCCCGTCGCGGTGGCCCGGCACGCTTCGGCACCCTCGATCAGTGCGAGGCGGTTCTCCAGCATGGAGACGGTGGGGTTGCCGAAGCGCGAGTACTGATAGTGCTGCACCTCGTTCTTGAAGGTGGCCTCGGCCTGTTCGGCGTCGTCATAGACGAAGCCGGAGGTGAGGTAGAGCGCCTCGGCAGTTTCGCCGAACTGCGAACGCTCAACGCCGCCCTGCACGAGCAGGGTTGCGGGGCGGTAGCGGGGATCGTGTGTCGTCATGAGGATGGCCCTTCATAGCTGGGCCGGCCATCGGATCAGCGGAGCGACGGACCCATTCCGTACGGTTCCCCGCTGGCCTCTTTAGCGCGCTTGTTTCACCTCGCCGCAATCCGGCCGGACAAATCACGAGGGCCCGCCGCGACGGAACTGGCGCAAATTAGGTACGGAGGCGCGATGCGTCAATGGCGGCAGCCTCACGTTGCACCGGCCGGCTGGGCTGGCTATAAGCGAAAAGCGCTGCGGCGCCGTGCGGGTGTAGTTCAATGGTAGAACGGCAGCTTCCCAAGCTGCATACGAGGGTTCGATTCCCTTCACCCGCTCCAGTGCCGCCGATTTGCCGCTCCAGCACCATTGCACTGAGCAGAGCCGCGCAGAGACAGCGATCGGTGGATCTTATTCGGCCGCCACTGCCGGAGCGAGTGCTAGTTCGGAGGCGCGGCCGAGATCGACCGAGAGCAGGCGGGAAACGCCGCGTTCCTGCATGGTGACGCCGTAGAGCCGGTCCATCCTCGCCATGGTGAGTTGGTGGTGGGTGACGACGAGGAAGCGGGTGCCGGTTTCGCGTACCATGTCTTCCAGCAGATTGCAGAAGCGCTCGACATTGGCGTCATCGAGCGGTGCGTCCACCTCGTCGAGCACGCAGACGGGGGCGGGGTTGCAGCGGAAGACGGCGAAGATCAGCGAGAGCGCGGTCAGCGCCTGTTCGCCGCCCGAGAGCAGCGAGAGGGTGGCGAGTTTCTTGCCGGGCGGCTGGGCGAAAATTTCGAGGCCGGCCAGCAGCGGATCATCGGAGCCGACCATGGAGAGATGGGCGCGGCCGCCGCCGAACATGCGGGAGAACAGCAGCTGGAAATGCTTGTCCACCTGTTCGAACACCACGGAGAGGCGTTCGCGGCCTTCGCGGTTGAGGCTGCCGATGGAGCCGCGCAGCTTGGCGATGGCGGTGGAGAGTTCCTCGCGCTCGCGGATGATGGTCTCGATGTGGCCGCCGATTTCCTCGGCCTCGAGCTCGGCGCGCAGGTTGACAGGGCCCATTTCCTCGCGCTCGCGCAGCAGCTTCTCGTGGCGCCGGCGCAGCTTGTCCTCGGCGTCTGGCCCGGAGTCATGCGCGGCATCGGGGAGGGCGGCATCGACGCCGAGGCGTTCGAGGATGCGTTCTTCCACCACGCCCCAGGCGGCGTCTGCCTGGGCGACGCTGCTTTCCATGCGCAGCACCGCCTCGCGGGCGGCGGCCAGTGCGGCCTCGGCGGCGCGGCTGGCGCGATCGGCCTCGCTGGCCTCGGCCTCGGCGCGCACAAGGCGCTCGGCTTCGCTGCGATGGGCGGATTCCGCCAGTTCGAGAAGATCGAAGGCCGCAGCGCGGCGGGCAGCGATCGCGTCCGGCTGGGCGGCGAGGGTGGCGATGTCTCGGCCGGCGATGTCGCGCCGGGCGGTGAGGTCGATCACCCGGGTTGCGGCGTCGCCGGCGCGCTCGCGCCAGCCGGTGATTTCGGCGGCGATGACCCGCAGGCGATGGCCACGGCCGGTGGCGGCACGTTCTAGGCTGTCCTGGGTGGTGCGGGTGGAGGTTTCGTGGCTGCGGGCCTCGGCGAGGATGGCGCGGGCGCGTTCCATCGCGGCGCGAGCGGCGGCGGGGTCGGCGAGGTCCGCGAGGGCGGATTGGGCGGTGGTCAGGGTGGCGGCCGCTTCCTCGTGCTCGGCGGTGAGGCGGGTTTCCTGGGCTTGCAGGCCGGCGAGGCGGGCGGCGGCGGCGGCGGCGCGGCTGGTGAGCGCGGCGGCGGCGCTGCGAGCCTGGTCGAGCCGCTGTTCGGCGGTGCGACGGGTGGTGCGGGCGGTCTGTTCGGCGGCATTCGCCGTGGTTTCGAGCCGCGTCGCCTCGCTGCGCGCCTCGGCTTCGGTGGCGTCGGCCGCGACCCGGGCCTCGCGCTCGCGGGCTTCCATCTCACCGCGCACGGCGCGTTCGCGGGATTCGGCCTCGGTGCGCGCGGCTATTGCGGCGGTCTCGGCGGCGCGACAGGTTTCCAACTCAGCGGCGAGGCCGGCGAGGCGGTTGCGCTGTTGCAGCCGCACGGCGGCGGCGGTCGGGGTGCCGGCCTTGATGGTGTAGCCGTCCCAGCGCCAAACGGCGCCGGCGCGGGAGACCAGCATCTGGCCGGGCAGCAGGTGAGCCTGCAGGGCGGCGCCATCCTCGGCGAGGCCGATCTGCGAGAGGGCGCGGCCGAGCACGGGCGGCGCCGACACGAGGCTGGCCAGGGGCGTCACCCCTTCGGGCAGCGCGGGCACCGGGTCGAGCGCCGGGAGGGCGCGCCAGTGGCGGGCGGCGCCGACATCGGCGGCGGAGTCGAGTTCCTCGCCGAGCGCGGCGCCAAGGGCGGCTTCCAGGCCGGCGGGCACGGTGAGCTGATCGACCATGCGCGGCCAGGCCTCGCCGTCCCGCACCGCGAGGACCTCGGTGAGTGCCTGCACCTGGGCGGCGACGCGGGCGCGGGCGGAGCCGGCGGTGGCGGCGGCCTCGCGGGTCTGGGCGAGGGCGGCGGCGGTTTCGCGGCGGGCCTGTTCCGCGGTCTGGCTGGCGGTTTCCCGCAGCTTCCGGGCGGTATCCTGGGCGGCAGCACGGCGCTGCTGGGCCTGCTGAATCGCCTCGGCGCGGGCCCGCTCCGCGGCCTCCAGCGTGGCGGTGGCGGCGGCGAGGGTGGCGGCGGCCTGGGTGCTCTCCTGCTCGGCGGCGGAGACGCGGGCGGGGTCGACGATATCGCGCTGCACCTGGGCGATTTCGCTGGCGAGTTTGGCGGCGGCCTCGGCGAGGCGGCGGGCGCGGGCCTGGGCCGCGCCATGCGCCTCGGACAGGGCGCGATGGCGGGCGGCGATTTCGGCCGCCTCCTCGGTGGCGCGATTGGCCGCGGCTTCGGCGGTGCGCACTGCATCGGCGGCGGCGATGGCGGCGGCGCGGGCGGCCTCGATGCGGGGCGGATGCGCCTCCTCTTCTTCAGTGAGCCGGGCCTCCTCGGCGGCGAGGCGGGCGACGGCGGCATCGGCGTCGCGCTGAATCTGCGCGGCGTGGGTGAGGTCATCCTCGATCTGACGCAGCCGTGCGCGGCCGGACTCCAGCGCCTCCTGGGCGCGGGTCGCCTCGGCGGCGATGGTCTCGAGGCCGAGGCGATGGCGTTCCAGCGCGGTGCGTGCCTCGGCTTCTCGCCCACGCAAGGCCGGCAGCATGGCGGCGGCTTCGGTGGCGCGGGTGGCGGCGGTGGTTGCCGTCGCGGTGGCGGTGCTCACTGCGCTTTCGGCGACCTGGAAAGCGGAGCGGGCCGCGTCGCGCTGCGCCACCGCGCGGGCGCGCTGCACGGCCAGCAGCTCCGCCTCGGCGTTGCGGATGGTGGCGGAAATGCTGCGATAGCGATTGGCCTGGCGCGCCTGGCGCTTCAGCCCATCGAGCTGGGTTTCGAGCTGGCAACGCAGATCCTCGGCGCGGGCGAGATTGGCCTCGGCGGCGCGCAGCTTGATCTCGGCCTCATGGCGGCGTGCGTGCAGGCCGGTGATGCCCGCCGCTTCTTCAAGGATGGTGCGGCGCTCCTCCGGCCGTGCGTTGACGATGCTGGCGACGCGGCCCTGGCTGACCATGCCCGAGGAGTGCGAGCCGGTGGCGAGATCCGCGAACAGGGTCTGCACGTCCCGCGCGCGGGCCTCCTTGCCGTTCACCCGGTAGGCGCTGCCGTGGCCGCGCTCGATGCGGCGGCTGACCTCGATTTCCGGCGTCTCGTGATGCGGCGGCGGCAGTAGGCCACGGGCTTCCTCCAGCTGCAGCGTCACCTCGGCGATGTTGCGCGAGGCGCGGGCGGCGGTGCCGGCGAAAATCACGTCATCCATCTCGCCGCCGCGCATGGAGCGGGCGGAGCTCTCGCCCATCGCCCAGCGCAGCGCCTCGACGACGTTGGACTTGCCGCAGCCGTTCGGCCCGACGATGCCGGTCAGCCCCGGACGGATGTCGATCACCGCCGGCTCGGCGAAGCTCTTGAATCCGGCGATACGGAGGCGGCTGAAGCTGATCGGCAACGCAGTGGTCCCTGTTTGGTGTCAGCCGGCGGCGGTGGCGACCAGCTTGGCGAAGTCGTCGGGGCTCCGGCCGCCGGCCTCGCGGCGGTTCTTGGCGCCGGGGCCGTTGAAGATGAAGCTCGGCGTGGAGTCGACGTTGTAGGTCTTGTTGGCCTCATCCTGCCCCTTGAGGATGGCGGTGCGCAGGTCCTGGTCGGCGGCGGCGGCGTTGAAGGCATCACGGCCGAGGCCGGCGAGGGCGGCGATCTTGGCGAGTTCCTCGATCGGGTTGGCCTGGCGGTTGAAGGCCCAGCGATCCTGCGAGGCGAGCAGGGCGCCGAGGAAGGCCTCGTAGCGCTCCACCGGCAGGGCGCGGGCCACCATCGCGGCGGTGAGCGCCAGCTGATCGAGCGGGAAATCGCGGAACACCAGGCGGGCCTTGCCGGTATCGAGCAGGTTCGCCTTGATCGCCGGCATGCTGTCGCGGTGGAAGGCGGCGCAGTGCGGGCAGGTCATGGAGAACCACTCGGTGACCACCACCGGGGCGTCGGGCTTGCCGATGCTGCGCTCGGCGAGGCGCTGGTCGCCGGTGGGGGCGACCACAGGGGCGGCTGCCGTCGTGGTGGGGGCGGGTGCCGGGGGTTGGCCCGAGAAGCGCCACCAGGCCGCGCCACCGGCCCCGGCGGCAACGACGATTCCCCCAACAGTTAGTAGTGTACGGCGTGATGTCGACATGATGACCTCTATATCTGGTAGTTTAGCCGGGCCGACCCTGGTGAGTCGATAGGCTCACCTGCGTGGTCCGGCGAGCACGGACCGGCCGAGTTTCTCCAATGCGTCCCTGAGCCCATCCTCCGGCAAGCCGGCCACCGCCAGCCGCGCCGCCTCCAGCGCCGGCCGGCGTGGGCGGGGCACGGCGATGGCGGCGGGCGCGATGTCCTGCACGAAGCGCAGGCGCGTGACGGTTACCTGGCCGAGATGGCCGTTGATGCGCGCGATAAGCTGATCGGCGAGATGCTGCAACTCCATCGCCATCGGTCCGGTGCAGGCGATCGACAGCGTGCCGGAGAAGAGTTTGCGCGGCTGGCTGACGGCGGCGATGGAGGGGCCGACGATGGCTTCCCAATCCGCCATCACCTGCGCCGCCGCCGGCGAGCGCTTGCGGAAGGCGGGCTTGACGATTCCCGGCAGCAGCGCCGAGACCGTGCGCGGACCGTAGAAGTGGCGGGCGTTCTTGTCGTCGTCAGCGGCGCTCGTCATACACGCTCCATGCCCTCACCAGCCGATCTCCTCGCGTGGTACGACCGCAACCGACGCCGCATGCCCTGGCGGGCCGAACCGGGTGCGGCTCCCGACCCGTATCGCGTCTGGCTCAGCGAAATCATGCTGCAACAGACCACCGTTGCCGCCGTCATACCCTATTATGAGAAATTCCTCACCCGCTTCCCTGCGGTGGCAGACCTCGCGGCGGCCGAGAGCGAGGCAGTGATGCAGGCTTGGGCGGGGCTTGGCTACTACGCCCGGGCCCGCAATCTGCACGCCTGCGCCAAGGCGGTGGCGGCGCTGGGCGGGTTTCCGCGGGATATCGCGGGGTTGCTGGCCTTGCCCGGCATCGGCCCTTATACCGCCGCCGCCATCGGGGCGATCGCGTTCGGCATCCCGGTGATCCCCGTCGACGGCAATGTCGAGCGCGTGGTCTCCCGGCTATTTGCCATCGAGACGCCGTTGCCTGCCGCCAAGCCGGCGATTTCCGCGGCCGCGCAGAACCTGGCCGGGCCTCGCCCATCCGATCTTGCCCAGGCGTTGTTCGACCTCGGGGCGACCATCTGCACGCCGACGAACCCGGGCTGCGTCATTTGTCCGTGGATGGACGACTGCCAGGCGCGCGCGCAGGGCATCGCGGCCACGCTGCCGCGCAAGGCCGCGAAGAAGCCGCGCCCGACTCGGCATGGCGCAGTGTTTCACCTTGCCGACGCTGCCGGGAACGTTCTGCTGCGGCGCCGGCCGGAGAAGGGGTTGCTCGGGGGCATGGCGGAACTGCCCGGCACGCCCTGGCGGGCCGAGGTCTGGCCGCGGGCTGAGGCGCTGGCCGAGGCTCCCGCGCGTGCCACGTGGCGCCATGCCGGGCGGGTGCATCACGTGTTTACCCATTTCGAGCTGCATCTCGACGTCTATGCCGCCGAAACGCCGGTGATCCGTGTCAATGACGGCTACCTTCGCCCCGCCGACGCGCTGGCCGATGAGGCGCTGCCCTCGGTGATGCGGAAGTGCCTGGCCGTGCTCACCGCGCCCCGCCCGGATTGACCCTCCGCCGCGCGATTGCCACCATGGGGCATCGATCCCGGAGGAGAGCCTGACCATGAAAACCCGTGCTGCCGTGGCCCGTAAGGCCGGCGCGCCCCTGAGCCTGGAAACCGTTGACCTCGCCGGCCCGCGCGAGGGCGAAGTGCTGGTGGAGATCAAGGCCACCGGCATTTGCCATACCGACGAATTCACCCTCTCGGGCGGTGATCCCGAGGGCATTTTCCCGTCCATCCTCGGCCATGAGGGTGCGGGCGTGGTGGTGGATGTCGGCAAGGGTGTGACCACGCTGAAGAAGGGCGACCACGTCATTCCGCTCTACACGCCGGAATGCCGGCAGTGCGAATACTGCCTGAGCCGCAAGACCAATCTCTGCGTCGCCATCCGCTCCACCCAGGGCAAGGGCCTGATGCCGGACGGCACCAGCCGCTTCTCCTGCGATGGCCAGCCGATCGCCCACTACATGGGCACCTCCACCTTCTCGAACTTCACCGTGCTGCCGGAGATCGCGCTGGCGAAAATTCGGGAAGACGCGCCGTTCGACAAGGTCTGCTACATCGGCTGCGGCGTGACCACCGGCATTGGCGCGGTGATGAATACCGCGAAGGCCGAGGCGGGCTGCCGCGCGGTGGTGTTCGGCCTTGGCGGTATCGGGCTGAACGTGATCCAGGGTCTGCGGATGATCGGCGCCGAGCAGATTGTCGGCGTGGACATCAACCCCGGGCGCAAGGCGATGGCCGAGAAGTTCGGCATGACCGACTTCGTCAACCCGAAGGAGGTGGAGGGGGATCTGGTTCCCTACCTCGTCAACCTCACCAAGGGTGGCGCGGATTACTCCTTCGAGTGCGTGGGCAATACGACGCTGATGCGCCAGGCGCTGGAATGCGCCCATCGCGGCTGGGGCAAGTCGATCGTCATCGGCGTGGCCGGTTCCGGGCAGGAAATCTCCACCCGGCCGTTCCAGCTCGTCACCGGGCGGGTGTGGATGGGGACCGCGTTCGGCGGCGCCCGCGGGCGGACCGATGTGCCGCGCATCGTTGATTGGTACATGGACGGGCGGATCAACATCGATGATCTGATCACCCATGTGCTGCCGTTCGAGCAGATCAACGAGGGGTTTGAGCTGATGCGCAAGGGCGAGAGCATCCGCTCGGTCGTGGTCTACTGAGATGAGCGAGGCCGAGTGGATCGCCGGCGCCCGTGCCGCGATGGATGGCTTCATGGCAGCCTTCAACGCGCGTGACGCGGAGGCGATCCGCTCGACCTGGTTTCACTTTCCCCATGTGCGCTTCCACAGCGGCAAGGTGACGGTGATGGAGACGCCGGCCGATTTCGTGAATCTGGTGTGGAACAGCCAGACCCAGTCGAAGGGCTGGGGCTACACGAAGTGGGACTATGTCGAGACGATCGACGCGGGGGCGGAGAAGGTGCATTTCCGGGTGCAGTTCACCCGCTTCCGGCCGGACCATTCGGTGCTCGGCACCTATCGCTCGCTCTATATCGTGACGTTCAGGGATGGGCGGTGGGCGATCCAGGGTCGGTCGAGCTGGGCGGAGTAGTCGAACTGAGCGGAGAAGGCGGGCGCATCGGTGTGGTGGGATGCGGGGCATCCGACCACACCGGGTAGCTGAAAAAACTAGGCCGATCAGGCCTTCACGTTGAGCAGGCCCTTACTGCCGGCGGCGCCCGCCCCCGGCTTGTCATCGGCATCATGGTCATTGGCCTTCATCGGCGGCGGCGCAGGCGGCTTGGCCGCGGCGGCGTGCTGGGCAGGCTGGGCGCTTGATACATTCATGGCGGGACTCCTTGCGGATTGAGACAGCGGCGGATTCTCCGCCTGCACGGGGAGTTTTGCCCGCCGACCGGGAGATTGCGCCGCAATCGCTAACCCGCGGTGAACGCCGCCTGCTCGGCGGTGAATTCCTGCCGCAATAGATCGAGCGGCACCCAAGCGCCGTCCCGCTCGAAATGCCAGAACGTCCAGCCGTTGCAGGACGGGGCGTTTTGCACCTCGGCGCCCACTTTGTGGATGGAGCCCTGGTTATTGCCGGCGCGGATGGAGCCGTCGGCCACCACCACCGCCTTGGCACGCTTCATGCGGTCCATCAGCACGGTTCCGGCCGGGAGTTCACCGCGTTCGACGAAGCCGCCGAAGGGGATGCGGGGGGCTTCGCGCTTGCCGGGGGTGGTGGCGATTTCCGCATCGGTGGCTGGGCGGACCCGGCGCACGCGGCCGAGTGCCGCTTCGACATAGGCGGGATGGCGTTCGATGCCGATATAGTGGCGGGAGAGGCGGCGGGCGACGGCGGCGGTGGTGCCGGTGCCGAGGAAAGGGTCCAGCACGATGTCGCCCTGCATGGTGGAGGAGAGCAGCACGCGGTGCAGCAGGGATTCCGGCTTCTGGGTGGGGTGCAGCTTCAGGCCGTGCTCGTTCTTCAGCCGCTCCGCGCCGGTGCACAGGGGCAGGTACCAATCGGAGCGCATCTGGATGTCGTCATTCAATGACTTCATCGCCTGGTAGTTGAAGCGGTAGCGCGAATCCTTGCCGCGGGCGGCCCAGATCATCGTTTCATGCGCGTTGGTGAAGCGGCGGCCCTTGAAGTTGGGCATCGGGTTGGCTTTGCGCCAGACGACGTCATTCAGGATCCAGAAGCCGAGCTCCTGCATGATGGCGCCGATGCGGAAGATGTTGTGGTAGCTGCCGATCACCCAGATCGTCGCGTCCTTGCGCATGAGGCGGCGGGCTTCGCTCAGCCACTCATGGGTGAAGCGGTCATAGGCCTGGAAATCGTCGAACCGGTCCCAGTCGTCATCCACGCCGTCCACCAGGCTGTCATCCGGCCGGCGCAGTTCGCCGCGGAGCTGGAGGTTATAGGGCGGGTCGGCGAAGACGCAGTGCACCGATGCCGTGGGGAGCATGCGCATGATGCGCACACTCTCCCCGAGCATGATCTGGTCGAGCGGTAATTCGCGAATGATTTCCAAGGGCGCGGGCGGCTCCGGATAGTCGGTGGATGGTGATCGGCGATGGGGCGGGACGTCAAGCGGATTGATGTGCGACGATGGCCATGCGGCTCGTGGCCTCGTCAAGCAACGACACGTCAGAACTTATTGATTATAAAATTCTTCTGGTGGTGTGACGGATTCGCCACCGGCGGGGATCGCCCGCACACGGGGAGGGAAAGCGTTGAACTACCGCCACGCCTATCACGCCGGAAACTTCGCGGACTGCATGAAGCACGCGCTTCTGGTGTGGCTGATGCGCGCCATGGGCCGCAAGGAGAAGGGGTTCGCGGTGCTCGACACCCATGCCGGTGTTGGCCGCTATGACCTTGCCGCCGTTCCCGCCGAGCGCACCGGCGAGTGGCGCGCGGGCATCGGCCGGCTTGCCGGTGCGACTGACCCGGCGCTGGCGGATTATCTCGCGCTAGTAGGTGAGCTCGGCCTTTATCCTGGCTCCCCCGCGTTGATCCGCGCGCTGCTGCGGCCGCAGGATCGGTTGGCGTGCTGCGAATTGCATCCGGAGGACATCAGGCCGCTGCGCCGGGCCTTTCGTGATGACCCGCAGGTGGCGGTGCATCATCGGGATGGCTACGAGGCGATCGGCGCGTTGCTGCCGCCGCCGGAGCGGCGCGGGTTGGTGCTGATTGATCCGCCGTATGAGGCTGGCGACGAGTTTGTCCGGCTGGTGGACGCCATTCGGCTGGCGCATCGGCGGTTTCCGTCGGGGGTGGTGGCGGCGTGGTATCCGGTGAAATCGCGGGCGGAGGCGCGGGGGCTGCATGGGGACGTTGCGGCGGCAGGGATTCGCGATTTGGTGGCGGCGGAGTTGTGGCTGCGGGAGCCGATTGATGCGGGGCGGTTGAATGGGTGCGGGTTGTTGGTGGTGAACCCGCCTTTCGGGTTTGCGGCGGCGGCGGGGGAGATTTTGGGGGCGTTGCTGGGGCGGTTGGGGAATCGGGAAATGGGGGAAGGTGTTGGGGTGGAGGTGGTTTGTGGGGAGTGAAGGGGTTCTTTTTTTTAAAAAAAAGAACCCCTTCACTCCCCACAAACCACCTCCACCCCAACACCTTCCCCCATTTCCCGATTCCCCAACCGCCCCAGCAACGCCCCCAAAATCTCCCCCGCCGCCGCCGCAAACCCGAAAGGCGGGTTCACCACCAACAACCCGCACCCATTCAACCGCCCCGCATCAATCGGCTCCCGCAGCCACAACTCCGCCGCCACCAAATCGCGAATCCCTGCCGCCGCAACGTCCCCATGCAGCCCCCGCGCCTCCGCCCGCGATTTCACCGGATACCACGCCGCCACCACCCCCGACGGAAACCGCCGATGCGCCAGCCGAATGGCGTCCACCAGCCGGACAAACTCGTCGCCAGCCTCATACGGCGGATCAATCAGCACCAACCCGCGCCGCTCCGGCGGCGGCAGCAACGCGCCGATCGCCTCGTAGCCATCCCGATGATGCACCGCCACCTGCGGGTCATCACGAAAGGCCCGGCGCAGCGGCCTGATGTCCTCCGGATGCAATTCGCAGCACGCCAACCGATCCTGCGGCCGCAGCAGCGCGCGGATCAACGCGGGGGAGCCAGGATAAAGGCCGAGCTCACCTACTAGCGCGAGATAATCCGCCAGCGCCGGGTCAGTCGCACCGGCAAGCCGGCCGATGCCCGCGCGCCACTCGCCGGTGCGCTCGGCGGGAACGGCGGCAAGGTCATAGCGGCCAACACCGGCATGGGTGTCGAGCACCGCGAACCCCTTCTCCTTGCGGCCCATGGCGCGCATCAGCCACACCAGAAGCGCGTGCTTCATGCAGTCCGCGAAGTTTCCGGCGTGATAGGCGTGGCGGTAGTTCAACGCTTTCCCTCCCCGTGTGCGGGCGATCCCCGCCGGTGGCGAATCCGTCACACCACCAGAAGAATTTTATAATCAATAAGTTCTGACGTGTCGTTGCTTGACGAGGCCACGAGCCGCATGGCCATCGTCGCACATCAATCCGCTTGACGTCCCGCCCCATCGCCGATCACCATCCACCGACTATCCGGAGCCGCCCGCGCCCTTGGAAATCATTCGCGAATTACCGCTCGACCAGATCATGCTCGGGGAGAGTGTGCGCATCATGCGCATGCTCCCCACGGCATCGGTGCACTGCGTCTTCGCCGACCCGCCCTATAACCTCCAGCTCCGCGGCGAACTGCGCCGGCCGGATGACAGCCTGGTGGACGGCGTGGATGACGACTGGGACCGGTTCGACGATTTCCAGGCCTATGACCGCTTCACCCATGAGTGGCTGAGCGAAGCCCGCCGCCTCATGCGCAAGGACGCGACGATCTGGGTGATCGGCAGCTACCACAACATCTTCCGCATCGGCGCCATCATGCAGGAGCTCGGCTTCTGGATCCTGAATGACGTCGTCTGGCGCAAAGCCAACCCGATGCCCAACTTCAAGGGCCGCCGCTTCACCAACGCGCATGAAACGATGATCTGGGCCGCCCGCGGCAAGGATTCGCGCTACCGCTTCAACTACCAGGCGATGAAGTCATTGAATGACGACATCCAGATGCGCTCCGATTGGTACCTGCCCCTGTGCACCGGCGCGGAGCGGCTGAAGAACGAGCACGGCCTGAAGCTGCACCCCACCCAGAAGCCGGAATCCCTGCTGCACCGCGTGCTGCTCTCCTCCACCATGCAGGGCGACATCGTGCTGGACCCTTTCCTCGGCACCGGCACCACCGCCGCCGTCGCCCGCCGCCTCTCCCGCCACTATATCGGCATCGAACGCCATCCCGCCTATGTCGAAGCGGCACTCGGCCGCGTGCGCCGGGTCCGCCCAGCCACCGATGCGGAAATCGCCACCACCCCCGGCAAGCGCGAAGCCCCCCGCATCCCCTTCGGCGGCTTCGTCGAACGCGGTGAACTCCCGGCCGGAACCGTGCTGATGGACCGCATGAAGCGTGCCAAGGCGGTGGTGGTGGCCGACGGCTCCATCCGCGCCGGCAATAACCAGGGCTCCATCCACAAAGTGGGCGCCGAGGTGCAAAACGCCCCGTCCTGCAACGGCTGGACGTTCTGGCATTTCGAGCGGGACGGCGCTTGGGTGCCGCTCGATCTATTGCGGCAGGAATTCACCGCCGAGCAGGCGGCGTTCACCGCGGGTTAGCGATTGCGGCGCAATCTCCCGGTCGGCGGGCAAAACTCCCCGTGCAGGCGGAGAATCCGCCGCTGTCTCAATCCGCAAGGAGTCCCGCCATGAATGTATCAAGCGCCCAGCCTGCCCAGCACGCCGCCGCGGCCAAGCCGCCTGCGCCGCCGCCGATGAAGGCCAATGACCATGATGCCGATGACAAGCCGGGGGCGGGCGCCGCCGGCAGTAAGGGCCTGCTCAACGTGAAGGCCTGATCGGCCTAGTTTTTTCAGCTACCCGGTGTGGTCGGATGCCCCGCATCCCACCACACCGATGCGCCCGCCTTCTCCGCTCAGTTCGACTACTCCGCCCAGCTCGACCGACCCTGGATCGCCCACCGCCCATCCCTGAACGTCACGATATAGAGCGAGCGATAGGTGCCGAGCACCGAATGGTCCGGCCGGAAGCGGGTGAACTGCACCCGGAAATGCACCTTCTCCGCCCCCGCGTCGATCGTCTCGACATAGTCCCACTTCGTGTAGCCCCAGCCCTTCGACTGGGTCTGGCTGTTCCACACCAGATTCACGAAATCGGCCGGCGTCTCCATCACCGTCACCTTGCCGCTGTGGAAGCGCACATGGGGAAAGTGAAACCAGGTCGAGCGGATCGCCTCCGCGTCACGCGCGTTGAAGGCTGCCATGAAGCCATCCATCGCGGCACGGGCGCCGGCGATCCACTCGGCCTCGCTCATCTCAGTAGACCACGACCGAGCGGATGCTCTCGCCCTTGCGCATCAGCTCAAACCCCTCGTTGATCTGCTCGAACGGCAGCACATGGGTGATCAGATCATCGATGTTGATCCGCCCGTCCATGTACCAATCAACGATGCGCGGCACATCGGTCCGCCCGCGGGCGCCGCCGAACGCGGTCCCCATCCACACCCGCCCGGTGACGAGCTGGAACGGCCGGGTGGAGATTTCCTGCCCGGAACCGGCCACGCCGATGACGATCGACTTGCCCCAGCCGCGATGGGCGCATTCCAGCGCCTGGCGCATCAGCGTCGTATTGCCCACGCACTCGAAGGAGTAATCCGCGCCACCCTTGGTGAGGTTGACGAGGTAGGGAACCAGATCCCCCTCCACCTCCTTCGGGTTGACGAAGTCGGTCATGCCGAACTTCTCGGCCATCGCCTTGCGCCCGGGGTTGATGTCCACGCCGACAATCTGCTCGGCGCCGATCATCCGCAGACCCTGGATCACGTTCAGCCCGATACCGCCAAGGCCGAACACCACCGCGCGGCAGCCCGCCTCGGCCTTCGCGGTATTCATCACCGCGCCAATGCCGGTGGTCACGCCGCAGCCGATGTAGCAGACCTTGTCGAACGGCGCGTCTTCCCGAATTTTCGCCAGCGCGATCTCCGGCAGCACGGTGAAGTTCGAGAAGGTGGAGGTGCCCATGTAGTGGGCGATCGGCTGGCCATCGCAGGAGAAGCGGCTGGTGCCGTCCGGCATCAGGCCCTTGCCCTGGGTGGAGCGGATGGCGACGCAGAGATTGGTCTTGCGGCTCAGGCAGTATTCGCACTGCCGGCATTCCGGCGTGTAGAGCGGAATGACGTGGTCGCCCTTCTTCAGCGTGGTCACACCCTTGCCGACATCCACCACCACGCCCGCACCCTCATGGCCGAGGATGGACGGGAAAATGCCCTCGGGATCACCGCCCGAGAGGGTGAATTCGTCGGTATGGCAAATGCCGGTGGCCTTGATCTCCACCAGCACTTCGCCCTCGCGCGGGCCGGCGAGGTCAACGGTTTCCAGGCTCAGGGGCGCGCCGGCCTTACGGGCCACGGCAGCACGGGTTTTCATGGTCAGGCTCTCCTCCGGGATCGATGCCCCATGGTGGCAATCGCGCGGCGGAGGGTCAATCCGGGCGGGGCGCGGTGAGCACGGCCAGGCACTTCCGCATCACCGAGGGCAGCGCCTCATCGGCCAGCGCGTCGGCGGGGCGAAGGTAGCCGTCATTGACACGGATCACCGGCGTTTCGGCGGCATAGACGTCGAGATGCAGCTCGAAATGGGTAAACACGTGATGCACCCGCCCGGCATGGCGCCACGTGGCACGCGCGGGAGCCTCGGCCAGCGCCTCAGCCCGCGGCCAGACCTCGGCCCGCCAGGGCGTGCCGGGCAGTTCCGCCATGCCCCCGAGCAACCCCTTCTCCGGCCGGCGCCGCAGCAGAACGTTCCCGGCAGCGTCGGCAAGGTGAAACACTGCGCCATGCCGAGTCGGGCGCGGCTTCTTCGCGGCCTTGCGCGGCAGCGTGGCCGCGATGCCCTGCGCGCGCGCCTGGCAGTCGTCCATCCACGGACAAATGACGCAGCCCGGGTTCGTCGGCGTGCAGATGGTCGCCCCGAGGTCGAACAACGCCTGGGCAAGATCGGATGGGCGAGGCCCGGCCAGGTTCTGCGCGGCCGCGGAAATCGCCGGCTTGGCGGCAGGCAACGGCGTCTCGATGGCAAATAGCCGGGAGACCACGCGCTCGACATTGCCGTCGACGGGGATCACCGGGATGCCGAACGCGATCGCCCCGATGGCGGCGGCGGTATAAGGGCCGATGCCGGGCAAGGCCAGCAACCCCGCGATATCCCGCGGAAACCCGCCCAGCGCCGCCACCGCCTTGGCGCAGGCGTGCAGATTGCGGGCCCGGGCGTAGTAGCCAAGCCCCGCCCAAGCCTGCATCACTGCCTCGCTCTCGGCCGCCGCGAGGTCTGCCACCGCAGGGAAGCGGGTGAGGAATTTCTCATAATAGGGTATGACGGCGGCAACGGTGGTCTGTTGCAGCATGATTTCGCTGAGCCAGACGCGATACGGGTCGGGAGCCGCACCCGGTTCGGCCCGCCAGGGCATGCGGCGTCGGTTGCGGTCGTACCACGCGAGGAGATCGGCTGGTGAGGGCATGGAGCGTGTATGACGAGCGCCGCTGACGACGACAAGAACGCCCGCCACTTCTACGGTCCGCGCACGGTCTCGGCGCTGCTGCCGGGAATCGTCAAGCCCGCCTTCCGCAAGCGCTCGCCGGCGGCGGCGCAGGTGATGGCGGATTGGGAAGCCATCGTCGGCCCCTCCATCGCCGCCGTCAGCCAGCCGCGCAAACTCTTCTCCGGCACGCTGTCGATCGCCTGCACCGGACCGATGGCGATGGAGTTGCAGCATCTCGCCGATCAGCTTATCGCGCGCATCAACGGCCATCTCGGCCAGGTAACCGTCACGCGCCTGCGCTTCGTGCAGGACATCGCGCCCGCCGCCATCGCCGTGCCCCGCCCACGCCGGCCGGCGCTGGAGGCGGCGCGGCTGGCGGTGGCCGGCTTGCCGGAGGATGGGCTCAGGGACGCATTGGAGAAACTCGGCCGGTCCGTGCTCGCCGGACCACGCAGGTGAGCCTATCGACTCACCAGGGTCGGCCCGGCTAAACTACCAGATATAGAGGTCATCATGTCGACATCACGCCGTACACTACTAACTGTTGGGGGAATCGTCGTTGCCGCCGGGGCCGGTGGCGCGGCCTGGTGGCGCTTCTCGGGCCAACCCCCGGCACCCGCCCCCACCACGACGGCAGCCGCCCCTGTGGTCGCCCCCACCGGCGACCAGCGCCTCGCCGAGCGCAGCATCGGCAAGCCCGACGCCCCGGTGGTGGTCACCGAGTGGTTCTCCATGACCTGCCCGCACTGCGCCGCCTTCCACCGCGACAGCATGCCGGCGATCAAGGCGAACCTGCTCGATACCGGCAAGGCCCGCCTGGTGTTCCGCGATTTCCCGCTCGATCAGCTGGCGCTCACCGCCGCGATGGTGGCCCGCGCCCTGCCGGTGGAGCGCTACGAGGCCTTCCTCGGCGCCCTGCTCGCCTCGCAGGATCGCTGGGCCTTCAACCGCCAGGCCAACCCGATCGAGGAACTCGCCAAGATCGCCGCCCTCGCCGGCCTCGGCCGTGATGCCTTCAACGCCGCCGCCGCCGACCAGGACCTGCGCACCGCCATCCTCAAGGGGCAGGATGAGGCCAACAAGACCTACAACGTCGACTCCACGCCGAGCTTCATCTTCAACGGCCCCGGCGCCAAGAACCGCCGCGAGGCCGGCGGCCGGAGCCCCGACGACTTCGCCAAGCTGGTCGCCACCGCCGCCGGCTGACACCAAACAGGGACCACTGCGTTGCCGATCAGCTTCAGCCGCCTCCGTATCGCCGGATTCAAGAGCTTCGCCGAGCCGGCGGTGATCGACATCCGTCCGGGGCTGACCGGCATCGTCGGGCCGAACGGCTGCGGCAAGTCCAACGTCGTCGAGGCGCTGCGCTGGGCGATGGGCGAGAGCTCCGCCCGCTCCATGCGCGGCGGCGAGATGGATGACGTGATTTTCGCCGGCACCGCCGCCCGCGCCTCGCGCAACATCGCCGAGGTGACGCTGCAGCTGGAGGAAGCCCGTGGCCTACTGCCGCCGCCGCATCACGAGACGCCGGAAATCGAGGTCAGCCGCCGCATCGAGCGCGGCCACGGCAGCGCCTACCGGGTGAACGGCAAGGAGGCCCGCGCGCGGGACGTGCAGACCCTGTTCGCGGATCTCGCCACCGGCTCGCACTCCTCGGGCATGGTCAGCCAGGGCCGCGTCGCCAGCATCGTCAACGCACGGCCGGAGGAGCGCCGCACCATCCTTGAAGAAGCGGCGGGCATCACCGGCCTGCACGCACGCCGCCATGAGGCCGAGATCAAGCTGCGCGCCGCCGAGGCCAATCTCGCCCGCGCCGAGGATCTGCGTTGCCAGCTCGAAACCCAGCTCGATGGGCTGAAGCGCCAGGCGCGCCAGGCCAATCGCTATCGCAGCATTTCCGCCACCATCCGCAACGCCGAGGCGGAGCTGCTGGCCGTGCAGCGCGCCCGCGCGGTGGCGCAGCGCGACGCGGCCCGCTCCGCTTTCCAGGTCGCCGAAAGCGCAGTGAGCACCGCCACCGCGACGGCAACCACCGCCGCCACCCGCGCCACCGAAGCCGCCGCCATGCTGCCGGCCTTGCGTGGGCGAGAAGCCGAGGCACGCACCGCGCTGGAACGCCATCGCCTCGGCCTCGAGACCATCGCCGCCGAGGCGACCCGCGCCCAGGAGGCGCTGGAGTCCGGCCGCGCACGGCTGCGTCAGATCGAGGATGACCTCACCCACGCCGCGCAGATTCAGCGCGACGCCGATGCCGCCGTCGCCCGCCTCGCCGCCGAGGAGGCCCGGCTCACTGAAGAAGAGGAGGCGCATCCGCCCCGCATCGAGGCCGCCCGCGCCGCCGCCATCGCCGCCGCCGATGCAGTGCGCACCGCCGAAGCCGCGGCCAATCGCGCCACCGAGGAGGCGGCCGAAATCGCCGCCCGCCATCGCGCCCTGTCCGAGGCGCATGGCGCGGCCCAGGCCCGCGCCCGCCGCCTCGCCGAGGCCGCCGCCAAACTCGCCAGCGAAATCGCCCAGGTGCAGCGCGATATCGTCGACCCCGCCCGCGTCTCCGCCGCCGAGCAGGAGAGCACCCAGGCCGCCGCCACCCTCGCCGCCGCCACCGCCACGCTGGAGGCCGCGGAGCGGGCCCGCGCCGAGGCGATTCAGCAGGCCCAGCAGCGCCGTGCTGCCGCCCAGGATACCGCCCGGAAGCTGCGGGAAACCGCCAGCCAGACCGCGGAACAGGCCCGCCGCGAAACCGCCGCCGCCCTCGCCCAGACCCGCGAGGCCGCCGCCACCGCCGGCTCCGCCCGCGCCCGCGTCGCCGCCCAGGTGCAGGCACTCACCGAGGTCCTCGCGGTGCGGGACGGCGAGGCCTGGCCGCGCATGGTCGATCAGCTCACCGTGCCCGCCGGCCTGGAAGCCGCCCTTGGCGCCGCGCTCGGCGAGGAACTCGACTCCGCCGCCGATGTCGGCGCCGCCCGCCACTGGCGCGCCCTCCCGGCGCTCGACCCGGTGCCCGCGCTGCCCGAAGGGGTGACGCCCCTGGCCAGCCTCGTGTCGGCGCCGCCCGTGCTCGGCCGCGCCCTCTCGCAGATCGGCCTCGCCGAGGATGGCGCCGCCCTGCAGGCTCACCTGCTGCCCGGCCAGATGCTGGTCTCCCGCGCCGGCGCCGTTTGGCGCTGGGACGGCTACACCATCAAGGCCGGCACCCCGACCGCCGCCGCCGTGCGGCTGCAACAGCGCAACCGCCTCGCCGGCCTCGCCGCTGAGTTGGAAACCTGTCGCGCCGCCGAGACCGCCGCAATAGCCGCGCGCACCGAGGCCGAATCCCGCGAACGCGCCGTGCGCGGTGAGATGGAAGCCCGCGAGCGCGAGGCCCGGGTCGCGGCCGACGCCACCGAAGCCGAGGCGCGCAGCGAGGCGACGCGGCTCGAAACCACGGCGAATGCCGCCGAACAGACCGCCCGCACCACCCGTCGCACCGCCGAACAGCGGCTCGACCAGGCTCGCAGCGCCGCCGCCGCGCTCACCAGCCGCGCCGCCGCCGCCGCCGCCCGCCTCGCCGGCCTGCAAGCCCAGGAAACCCGCCTCACCGCCGAGCACGAGGAAGCGGCCGCCACCCTGACCACCGCCCAATCCGCCCTCGCGGACCTCGCCGACCCCGCCGCCGCTCGCGCCGCGATGGAACGCGCCCGCGCCATCCTCGCCGAGGCCCGCAGCCACGAAACCTCCACCCGCACCACCCAGGACAGCCTAGAACGTGCCGCCACCGGCCGTGGCCATCGCCTGCGGGTCATCGCCGCCGAAATCACCGGCTGGCGCGAGCGCGCCGGCGACGCCGCAACCCGGGTGATCGACCTCACCGCCCGGCGCGACATCGCCGGCCGAGACATCGCCACCCTCGCCGCCCAGCCGGACGCGATCGCTGCCCGCCGCGCTGCGGCCTTCGATCTTCTCGAACTGGCGGAATCCGCCCATCGCAGCGAAGCCGAGCGCCTTGTGCGCGCCGAGGCCGAGGCCAGCGAGGCCGATCGCGCCAGCCGCGCCGCCGAGGCCGCACTGGCCGCCGCCCGCGAGGCGGTGCTGCGCATGGAAAGCAGCGTCGCCCAGGCAGACGCCGCCTGGGGCGTGGTGGAAGAACGCATCCTCGAACGCCTCGGCGTCGATGCCGCCCTCCCCGATGCCGCGCATGACTCCGGGCCAGACGCCGAGGACAAGCTGCGCCGGCGCCACGAGAAGCTGCTGCGCGAGCGCGAGGAAATGGGCCCTGTCAACCTGCGCGCCGAGCTCGAGGCCGAGGAAATCGGCGGCCACATCGAGACCATCATCCGCGAGCGCGAGGAACTCTCCACCGCCATCGCCAAGCTGCGCGGCTCCATCGGCAGCCTCAACCGCGAAGGCCGCGAACGCCTCTCCGTGGTGTTCGAACAGGTGGACAAGCATTTCCAGCTGCTGTTCTCCCGCATGTTCGGCGGCGGCCGCGCCCATCTCTCCATGGTCGGCTCCGATGATCCGCTGCTGGCCGGCCTCGAAATTTTCGCCCAGCCGCCCGGCAAGAAACTCGCCACCCTCTCGCTGCTCTCGGGCGGCGAACAGGCGCTGACCGCGCTCTCGCTGATCTTCGCCGTCTTCCGCTGCAACCCCGCCCCCGTCTGCGTGCTCGACGAGGTGGACGCACCGCTCGATGACGCCAATGTCGAGCGCTTCTGCAATCTGCTGGAAGACATGGTACGCGAAACCGGCACCCGCTTCCTCGTCGTCACCCACCACCAACTCACCATGGCGAGGATGGACCGGCTCTACGGCGTCACCATGCAGGAACGCGGCGTTTCCCGCCTGCTCTCGGTCGATCTCGGCCGCGCCTCCGAACTAGCACTCGCTCCGGCAGTGGCGGCCGAATAAGATCCACCGATCGCTGTCTCTGCGCGGCTCTGCTCAGTGCAATGGTGCTGGAGCGGCAAATCGGCGGCACTGGAGCGGGTGAAGGGAATCGAACCCTCGTATGCAGCTTGGGAAGCTGCCGTTCTACCATTGAACTACACCCGCACGGCGCCGCAGCGCTTTTCGCTTATAGCCAGCCCAGCCGGCCGGTGCAACGTGAGGCTGCCGCCATTGACGCATCGCGCCTCCGTACCTAATTTGCGCCAGTTCCGTCGCGGCGGGCCCTCGTGATTTGTCCGGCCGGATTGCGGCGAGGTGAAACAAGCGCGCTAAAGAGGCCAGCGGGGAACCGTACGGAATGGGTCCGTCGCTCCGCTGATCCGATGGCCGGCCCAGCTATGAAGGGCCATCCTCATGACGACACACGATCCCCGCTACCGCCCCGCAACCCTGCTCGTGCAGGGCGGCGTTGAGCGTTCGCAGTTCGGCGAAACTGCCGAGGCGCTCTACCTCACCTCCGGCTTCGTCTATGACGACGCCGAACAGGCCGAGGCCACCTTCAAGAACGAGGTGCAGCACTATCAGTACTCGCGCTTCGGCAACCCCACCGTCTCCATGCTGGAGAACCGCCTCGCACTGATCGAGGGTGCCGAAGCGTGCCGGGCCACCGCGACGGGCATGGCCGCAGTGCATTCCGCGCTGCTCAGCCACCTCAAATGCGGTGACCGGGTGGTGGCCTCCCGCGCGCTGTTCGGCTCCTGCCACTGGATCGTCTCCACCCTGCTGCCGCGCTACGGCGTGAAGACCGAGTTCGTCGACGGCGCCGACATGGACCAGTGGCGTGCGGCGCTCGCCACCCCCGCCAACCTGGTGCTGCTCGAATCCCCCTCCAACCCAATGCTCGACATCGTTGACCTCCAGGCGGTCTCCGACCTTGCCCACGCGGCCGGCGCCATCGTGGTGGTGGACAACGTCTTCGCCACCCCGCTGCTGCAGAAGCCGTTCAAGCTCGGGGCAGACGTGGTGGTCTATTCCTGCACCAAGCATATCGACGGCCAGGGCCGCGTGCTCGGCGGCGCGGTGCTCGGGCGCAAGAAATGGGTGGAGGACACGCTGGTGCCGTTCATCCGCAACACCGGCCCCTCGATCTCCCCGTTCAACGCCTGGCTGCTGCTCAAGGGCATCGAGACCCTCGCGCTCCGCGTCGATGCCGGCTGCCGCAATGCCAGCACGGTCGCGGACTTCCTCGCCGCTCAGCCGGAAATCGCCCGCGTGTGGTATCCCACAAGGGCCGACCACCCGCAGCGCGATCTCGCCATGGCGCAGATGAGCGCCGGCGGCACGCTGGTTACCTTCGAGGTCAAGGGCGGCAAGCAGGCGGCCTTCAAGGCGATGAACGCCTTCCGCCTCATCAAGGTCTCGAACAACCTCGGTGACTCCAAATCCCTCGCCACCCACCCGGCCACCACCACCCATATGCGCATCGGCGCCGAGGAGCGGGCCAAGCTTGGCATCACCGATGGGGTGATCCGGCTTTCCGTCGGGCTCGAGGATGTCGAGGACATCAAGGAGGACCTCGCGGCGGGGTTGGCTGCTATCGGTCGCTAGGTGCTGGACATCCCGGCTGTCCTCGCGTTCATTGCTGAGCGCGAGGAAGGGCCGGGATGAGCGAGGATTTCACTGCGACGACGAATGGGGTCAGGGTTTCGGTGCGGGCGTTCTTTTTGCCAGACCGCTCCAAACCGGAAGACAGCCAGTTCTTTTGGGCCTATCGCGTGCGCATCGCAAATGAGGGCACGGCACCCGTGCAGGTTATGGCGCGCACCTGGCTCATCACCGATGCCGCCGGGCGGACGCAGCGGGTGCACGGGGAGGGCGTCATCGGGCAGACGCCAGTGATCGCGCCGGGCGGCACGTTCGAGTACACCTCCGGCACGCCGCTCTCGGCACCCTCGGGCATCATGCACGGCCAGTATCACGTGGTGGAGCCCGCAAGTGGCGCGAAGTTCGACGTGGCGATCCCCGCCTTCAGCCTGGATAGCCCGCACCAGACCGGCCGCGTGCACTGACCCGTGCGCTGATCTCTGCCCGGCCGTGGGATCCGGGCAGGCTTGCGTGTAGCGCAGGAGCGGCGGGAGAATAATTCACCTCGTCCACGGGTCTACCGGGTGTGAATAGCGTCTCAACCCCGACCCGGCGCGGCCTGATGTCGATGGTGATCCCGGTCGCCATGTCCGACGGCGTTCGGGTTGATACCGGAAACGCAGTAATTGGCATTCGCGATTTCGCGTTCGAGCCGTCGGTCCTGCGGATCACTGCGGGAACCTGGGTGCGCTGGGTCAACCTCGACGATACACCATATGGCGTCGTTCACGCCGCGCACCCGCATCTCTTTCGCTCCAGCGTGCTATTCCCGGGCGACAGCTTCACCCGGCAATTCATCACGCCCGGCGAGTTCCCCTATCGCTGTGCCATTCACAAACAAATGCGCGGGCTTGTAAAAGTCGGCTGAATAAACCGCCGCCGCCACCGGTCTTGGATGATGTCACCGATCGCAGGAGCATCCGCCATGACCGAGCATCCCACCCGCCGCCACACCCTCGAATGCATGGCCTGGGCCGGCACCGGACTTATCTGGACAATCACCGGCGGGGTGCCGCGCTCGGCCCTGATCGGCACTGCGGAGGCGGCCACCGGTTTCACCTTCGCGCAGATGAGCGACAGCCATATCGGCTTCGCGCGCGAGCCCAATATGGACACGCCCGGCACCCTCGCCGAGGGCCTCGCGGCGGTGAAGGCGATGGTGGCGAAGCCGGCCTTCATCCTGCACACCGGAGACGTCACCCATCTTTCTAAACCCGCAGAGTTCGATGCCGCCGAGAAGCTCTTCGGCTCCATCGGGCTCGACACCCACTACGTGCCCGGCGAGCATGATGTGCTGGACGAGGCCGGCACCAAGCCCTTCATCGCCCGGTTCCAGGCGCGCCACACCCAGGGCGGCGAGGGCGGCGCCTATTACAGCTTCGATGCCGAGGGGGTGCATTTCATCGGCCTCAACAATGTGGTCGACCTCAAGGCCGGCGGCATGGGCAATCTCGGCACCGCCCAACTCGCCTGGCTCGAGCGCGATCTCGTCGGCCGCAGCACCTCCACCCCGATCGTCGTGTTCGCCCATATCCCGCTCTGGACGGTCTACGAGAAATGGGGCTGGGGAACCGAGGATGGCGCCCAGGCGCTCGGCCTGCTCAAGCGCTTTGGCTCGGTGACGGTGCTGAACGGGCATATCCATCAGGTCATGCAGAAGGTGGAGGGCAATGTCGCCTTCCATTCCGCCCGCTCCACCGCCTTCCCGCAGCCCGCACCCGGCGCGGCGCCGAGCCCGGGGCCGATGAAGGTGGAGGCGGCGCGGCTTCGCTCCATGCTGGGGGTCGCCAGCGTGACGCTGGTGCCTGGTCAGGGCCCGCTCGCCATCATCGACACCCCGCTGGGGGCCTGAACCATGCGCCGCCGTGCCGTGCTCGCCGCGCCGCTGCTCCTGGCCGCCCGCCGCGCGCGGGCGGCCGAGGCCAAGGTGACGATTGACAATTTCGTCTTCACCCCCCCGCGCCTGGAGGTGCCGGCCGGGACGCGGGTGGTCTGGACCAATCATGACGACATCCCGCACAGCGTTGTCCATTCCGGCCGACCGCCTGGGTTCAAATCACCGGTGCTCGACACCGACGAGACCTTCGCCCGCATATTCGACATGCCGGGCACCTACGACTATTTCTGCGGACTGCATCCGCACATGAAGGGGCTCGTCGTCGTGACATGACGCATGACTGAGGCCGAATTTGCCCGCATCACGCTGCCCCATCTCGACGCCGCCTATACGCTGGCGCATTGGCTGCTGCGCGACCGGGCGGCCGCCGAGGACGTGGTGCAGGACGCGATGCTGCGGGCGATGCGCTATTTCGCCACCTATAGCGGTGGCAACGCACGGGCCTGGCTGCTG
>CAIPLM010000263.1 GCA_903865895.1 uncultured Rhodospirillales bacterium
CCGCGGCGGAAAACACCGCGCCCCGAGGCCGCGGTACGGGGGGCAGCCATGACGGGCGGGACATTCGACATCAGGCCGGTCGCAGGCGCGCTCGGGGCCGACATCACCGGCATCGATCTAGCCGCCGGGTTGGACGATGCCACCGTCGCGGCGCTGCGCAAGGCGCTGCTCGACCATCTCGTGATTTTCGTCCGCGATCAGTCGCTGACCCCGGCGCAGTTCTCCGCCTTCGCGCGGCGTTTCGGCGAGCCGATCGCCTATCCGCTGGTCAAAGGGCTCGATGACCACCCGGAGATCATCGCAGTGGCCAAGCTCGAACATGAGCGGGTGAATTTCGGTGGGGTCTGGCACTCCGACACCACCTATCTTGAGCAGCCCCCGATGGGTTCATTGCTGCTCGCGCGCGAGTTGCCGCCCTATGGCGGCGATACGCTGTTCGCCAACCAATACCTCGCCTACGAAACCCTTTCGCCGGGCATGCGGCGCTTCCTCGATGGCGCCAAAGGCGTGTCCAGCTCGGCCAAGGCCGACGTCTCGCGCACGCGGGAGGACCGCGTGAAGTCCGACGGTACCCAGCAGGCGCGCCAGGAGTTGAATGCCGAGCACCCCGCCGTGCGCACCCATCCGGAGACCGGGCGCAAGGCGCTGTTCGTCAATACCGCGCACACCACCCGCTTCGCCGATATGACCGCCGAGGAGAGCGCGCCGATCCTCAACTACCTGTTCCAGCATCAGATCCGCCCGGAATTCACCTGCCGGCTGACCTGGCGGCCGGGCACGCTGGCCTTCTGGGATAATCGCTGCGCGCAGCACAATCCGGTGAATGATTACCACGGCTTCCGCCGCATCATGCACCGCATCACCCTGGCGGGGGATACGCCGCGCTGAAACAGGCGGATCGCCGCCTACACGAAATCCAAGGTGGCAAGACTGGCGACCCCTAGCAGGGTCACCCTTGTGCCGTCTGGCAAGGCGAGCGTGGTGTTGCCCCCGGCGATGGTCGCCGTCGCTAGGGCGTCGGTGGCTGCGGTGGCGCCGTAGCCTTGCAGGCTCAGGGCATCGAATTGCCGCCGGAACCCCTCGACGATGTCGCTGCCGCCGGCGCGGCCGTGGATGAAGGCGATGAGGTCCGGGCCGGTGCCGGTGGCGAAGGTGTCGTTGCCCTGGCCGGCGATCAGCACGTCCGCGCCGCCGCCGCCGATGAGGCTGGTATTGCCGGAGCCGGCGAACAACAGGTTGTTGCCGGTGGAGGGGCGCGGCGCTCTGGGTTTCCGCGCCCGCGCCGCCGGCCAGCAGGTCTCCGGCGGCGCCGCCGGCGAGCAGGGTGTCACCGCCGGCGGCGCCGAGGAGGGTGGTACGGCCGGCGCCGGATTGCAGCAGGCTGTGGCCGCCCGCGCCGGACGCGAAGAAGCCGCCGCCGGCGCCGGCCTGGATGGTCGCGCTGCCGGCGCCGCCGGCCAGGGTCGCCGCGCCGGCGCCGGTGGTGACGATGAGATTGCCCGCGCCGCCGAACACCAGGGCTGCCCCCGAGGCGTTCACTGCGGCGGCGCCGTTGCCGCCCACGATCGTATCCGCGGCGGAACTCACCACTGCGGTGCTGCCGCCTTGCAGCCAGATCATGTTGGCGGCCCCGGCGCTCACGATCGTGCCGCCGCCGCTGCCCGCGACGATCAGGTTGCCGCCGAAGGCCGCCGCCTGGATCAGGTCCGGGCCGGACCCGCCGTAAATCGTATCCCGGCCTGCCGCCACCGCGGTGATGGTCTCCGCGCCGGCGGCCGCCACCACCAGGGCGGCGGACCCGCGGAGCGAGACCACATCCCCGGCGCCGCCGGCCAGAATTGTGTCCCCGACCCCGAAACTGGTGATCACGTTCTGCCCGGCGGTGCCGCCGGTGAAGAGGGAATTCGGCGCGTAGCTGGTGATGGTGCTGCTGCCGGTGCCGCCGATGACGGTGGTGGCGGCCATGCCGCTGGGATTATACCCATCGGTGTAGACGAGGTTGCCGCTGCCGCCGATGATCGTATTGGCGGCGTAGTAGGAACCGCCGCCAATCGCCGCATCGCCGCTGCCGAGCACGATGAGGTTCGCCCCCAACAGCGCGTTGGCACCGAGGGCCAAAGCGCCCGAACCGCCGATGATGGTATCGCCGGTCGTGGCGTAGACGGTCGCGTCGCCACTGCCGAGGGCAACGAAATCCCTGTCGGCGTCGGTGAGCGTCAGGGGGCCTGAGCCGCCAATGACAGTGTTGGCGCCCAGCCCGGCATCGAGGTTGATCTGGAAGGCGCCGCTGCCGGAGGCCGGGAGCAGCACGGTGTTCCTGGCGCCGCCGGCCACGAGGGTGCCGCTGCCGCCGGTCGGCACGTAGGTGAGCGCGCCGATGCTCGACAGGATGGACTGGTTGGCGCCGCCATTGCCGAACAGGGTGGCCGCGCCGAGGGTTGCCATCACCACGGCGCCGAATCCGGCGGGTTCGGCCACGGCGGCGCCGGAGATGGTGTCGATCATGGTGCCCTTCGGGCCGGGCTGCGGCACCGGGGCAGCGGCGGTGACATCGACGGGGGGCAGCAGGCTGCCGGCGAGCACGCCGCCGGTGATGCCGTCGGCCATATTCTGTGGCCGGTTGCTGAAGCTCCCGCCAGAGAACAGCGCCATCACAACATTGCCGGCGCCCAGCACGGTCACCACGTTGGCCATAAGGCAGGTCTCCTGATGCCGCGCGGCCGCCGGATGGCGCTGCCGGAGGTGCGGCTCGGGAACAATGCTCCGGGGTAACTCGGCCGGCAAGGCCGGGGGGTGGTGGCCCGGATGCAGGCCGGAGGGCGTTTGCGAAGGAAAAAATAGGCAGAACCCTATATTATTTTCCTTGAATCGCGTGGTGTAGGAGACTATATGGCGAGCATGATTTTCATGTTCGCCGATCCCACCCCTTTGCCGACCTGGCTGATTGTGTCGCTGCTGCGCGACGTGATCGGGCGGTTGCGTGGGGTGTTGGGGTTTACGCCGCTGGCGCATCGGCGGGCGGCGATGGTGGTGGAGTTTGACCGGTATCTGGGGCGGGTGTTGAACCGGTTTCTGCGGCTGGTGGCGCGGCATGAGGCGGGGGAGATCCGGCCGCCGGTGGCGGGGGCGTTGCCGGCGCGGCCGTCACGGGCCGGGCAGGCGCCGGCGGAGCGCAAGGTGCGGCTGCGGCTGCCGGTGGCGCGGGCCTGGGTGCCTGCTGCGGCGGGGTGGCGGGTGAATGGGGTGGCGGGGCAGTTGGAGAATCTGCTGGCGCGGCCCGATGTGGCCGGGATTCTCGCGCTGTATCCGCAGGCGCGGGCGATGTTCCGCCCGATCTGCCACATGCTCGGCATCGCGCCGGCCACGGTGCCGCGTGTGGCGAAGCGGGTGAGCGTGCGGCGTGCGTCTCCGCGGAAGCGGCGGCTCACGCGGAAGGAGCGCGAGGCGATTCTGTGGTACCCGAACTCCGAGGGGCAGCCGATGAAGCTGCTGCCGAAAAAACTGCCGCGGGATTGACCGGGTTTTCTGCGTCTTATTTGTTTCGATTATTTACCGAATTTTGTC
>CAIPLM010000264.1 GCA_903865895.1 uncultured Rhodospirillales bacterium
ACAGCGCTGGATGTGTCGCGTTCGGGCTTTCATGCCTGGCTGACGCGAGCACCGAGCCAACGCTCCAGACAGGATGAGGAGATCGGCGCCAAGGTGCGGGCGAGCTTCATCACCAGTTCGCGCACCTACGGCGCCAGGCGCATCAAGAATATGGACGTAGCCGCTCTGGTGCAGGGTGCACAACAGCGTATGCGTGCTGGAAACTGGCGAGCCCAGCTTTGCGGCAAGCTCGGTCAACGTGAGCCGCCCGCGTGCGAATGCAAATACCTCGAACACATCGAGCGTGCGCACCGCCGTCTTCATCGGATCGTTCTGTGACACCCAAGCCCCTTCGCGCCGGAACCGCCCGGCCGGACGATTCTGGCGCTGCGGGATCTGCGATGTATCAGTCGTCGATCAGCACCTGCCGGCCGGTGACGCGGCCGGCCTCGAGGTCCCGCATCGCGGCATCCGCCTCGGTCTTCGGCCGCTCGATGATCAGCGACGGCTTGAGCTTGCCGGAGCGGGCGAGTTCGAGCACGTCGCGCAGATCGTTGAGCGAGCCGGTCAGGCTGCCTTGCACCGTCTGCGCCTTGAAGATGGTAGCGGAGACCGAAAGTACGATCTCGCCGCCGCCAATCCCCACCAGGATCAGCTTGCCACCCTTGGGCAGCACGGCCATGCCGGTATTGGCGGTGGCGTTATTGCCGACGAAATCGATCACCGCGGCGATCGGCACCGGCAGCGCGGTGAGCTGCGCGACGGCCGCCTCCCCGCCATCAACGGCGAGGCTGGCCCCGGCGGCCAACGCCGCTTCCCGCTTCTCGGCCGAGGTATCGATCACCACGATCGCCTCATGCCCAAACGCCTTCAGCATCGCGATCGCAGCATGGCCAAGCCCGCCGGCGCCAATCAGCACCACCGGCTGGTCCGCCCGCAGCGCCCCGATCTTGCGGATCGCCGAGTAGGTGGTGATGCCGGAGCAGGCATAGGTCGCGGCCAGCGAGGCATCGATGCCGCTGTAATCCAGCAGGTAGCGCGGATGCGGCACCTTCACCTGGCGCGCGAAACCACCATTCAGCACCGCGCCGAGGCTGCGTTGGCGGTTGCACATATTGTCATCGCCCGTGGCGCAGCGATCGCAAGTGCCGCAGCCGATCCACGGATACACCACCCGCGAATCGCCGATCTTCACCCCCGTCGCATCCGGCCCGATCTCGACCACCCGGCCAACCATCTCATGGCCGGGTGCGGCCGGCAGCTTCAGCCCGCGATCAGCCACCGAGAGGAACTTGCCGCCCCCCATCTGGTAGCCGCCGTGCCACATATGCAGGTCGGAATGGCAGACCCCGCAATGGGTTACCTCGACAACCACTTCGCTGCCGGTGGCGTGCAGGTCCGGCAGTTCGACGCATTCGAGCGGCGCGTTGTGCTTGGTGATAGCCCAGACTTTCATCGTTTCCGTCTCCCTCAATCCCGCCAGTTTGCACGAAGCGTCGGGCGGACTGAAGGCCTGTGCATCCGCGCTTGTCGGATCCGGGCGATGGCTGGCCTGCGGCGTCACCATCGATCCCGGCGTGGCTTGACGTGATTCATGCCCTGTGAAAAGCCTCTTCGCATGCATGAAAGATACTCTGCGCACCACCGTCGCGCGGGCCACCCCGATGTATGACGGCCCGATCTGCGACGCCTTCCTCCACGGCCCCTGGATCGGCGGCCCCGGCGTCTCGCCGCGCGCCGACGTGGTGCCCTGGACCGATGATCGCCGTCTGCGCCGGGTAATGTCCACCTTCCATCACCCGGACCAACCCGGCGGCGAGGCACCCCGCCGCAGCCTGGCCCAGGTGCTGGCGGAAATGGACGCGACCGGCGTCTCCGGCGGCGTGCTGGCCGCCAAGGTCTACTACCCCGCCACCGAGGCGGCGCTCGACTCGCTACACGGCGAACTCGCCGCCCTCGCCGGCGCCTCCGCCGGCCGGCTGCGCTGGATCGCCACCGTGCTGCCGCCCGAACACGGGCCGGGCACCTACTGGGACCTGATGCGCGGCCCCCGGGTGATCCGCGCGCTCGCCGGCCTGCCCGGGCTGGTCGGCGTCCACATCACCCCCTCGCCCTGGGGCCTGGCGCCGAACGACCGCTGGTACTATCCGCTCTACGCCACCTGCGCCGAACTCGATCTGGCCCTGTTCACCTATGTCGGCATGCCCGGCCCACTCTGGCCGATGGGCCCGAACGACCCAACCCATCTCGACGACGTGGCACTCGCCTTCCCCGACATGCCGATCATCGCCCACCACATCGGCGACCCCTGGAACGACATGGCCGTCCGCCTCGCGGCCCGCCACGCCAACTACTACATCTGCACCTCCGCCTGGTCCCCCAAGGCCTACCCCAAGGCTGTGATGGAGTTCATGGTCGGCCAGTGGCACGGCACCAAAGGCGCGGAAAAGGTGATCTTCGCCTCCGACTACCCCCTGCTCGACCTCGCCCGCGCCACCAGGGCCGCCCGCGCTTTGCCACTGCCCGACGCCGACCTCCGATCCGTCCTGCACGACAACGCCGCGCGGCTGTTTTTCCGCTGATCCTCCAGCAACCCTCTCACGGCTGACCATCGTCACCGTGGCGGCCTAGCAAGATCGACACGTGATCGCCGCCGCCGTAGCGGCGTTCGCGGGCGGGTCGGGATGGCTTTCAACCGCCTGCGTCATAATATCCACGTTCGAACCTCCGCCCACGCGATTTATCGGCCACCACCCGCGGCAATGCGCGGACGGCACGTCACTCGCCACGGAAGCTGCGCGTGATCACGCAACTGTCATTAAATTTCCCAAAAAACCGCCACTCGCCAACAAATGTTGCTTGCAGGCTTTGAATAGCCCCTATTACTGTCACGATTCGTTAACGCCTTGCAATCGGGCGGCGTAGGGAAGGAAGACCGGCCATGGACTACAGCGGCTTTGGAACTCCCGGGGCAGATGGTCACGACGGCGCGACCGATGGCCGCAACGGCAGGCCGGGCCGGAATGGCCATTCGGTCGCCACGGCCAATGCGCCGAACACCGACCGCCGCGACAGGGTCGACGCCTTCGGCGGCGATGGCGGCAAAGGCGGCAATGGCGGCGATATCCTGGGCGTCAACAGCGGCTACCACGGCCCGGCGGGCAACGGCGCCGCGGGTGGACGCGGTGGCAATGCCAAGGCCGTCGCGCAGAAAACCGCCCCGCGACCGCATGTCAGGATCGAGGTTGATGCGACTGCGTTCGGCGGATTTGGCGGCAACGGCGGCCAGCCCGGCTACGGTAGCCCGATCGCCCTTGCGGGCGCTGACGGCGGCGACGGCGGCAATGCCACGGCGCGAGCGATTGCCTCCAATGCTACGGGCCAAAATGCCCTGGCCAAGGCGGAGGCGTTCGGCGGGTCCGGCGGCGCGGCATATGGTGCCGGTCATCACGGTGGCGCGGCTGGGATTGCCTCCGGCACCACGGCGGTGGCCACAAGCACCAGCTATGGGGAGGCGTCATCCTCGGCGCGCGTGGTGCAAATCGGCGGTGACGGCGGCGACGGCTTCGATGGAGCGACGGGCGCCGATGGCGCCGCGAGCAGCCTGACCAACGCGGCGCGCGGCACAACCAACCACGCATCGCTGCTCCTCGTCCAGGAAGCGGACGGCGGCCAGGGTGGCGATGCCAGTTCCGGCGGTGCGGCGGGCAAGGGGGGCGACGCGTTCTCCAGCCTGACGGTTGTCGATCTCGGCGCGGGCGGGACCACGGCCAGTGGTGGCGTCTACATCGGCGTCGACGCATTCGGCGGATCGGGCGGCGCGGTGGCTGACGCCGCATCCGCCACCGGCGGAACCGCCGAGGCTGACGGCATCCTATGGACGATGGGCGCGGGGACGGCCTCCGTGGAGGCCCTTGGTGGCAAGGGCAGCGGCAATAACGGCGGCACCAGCAATGACGGTGGCGATGGCGCCGCCGCCACCGCCGTCGCGCGGGTATTCGCGCTCGCCAGCGGGTCGATCCAAGGCCAGGCCACAGCGACCGCGGTGGGCGGCGATGGTGGCGACGCCATCGGCGCAGGGCGGACGGGCGGCAATGGCGCCGGCGTCAGCGTGAGTGCCCGGACGGAGGTGCGGGAATCCGGCACCTACGGCGCAGTCGCCTTCGTCGTGGGCACTGGTGGCGCAGGTGGCGCCGGTGCAGCCGGGGCAAACGGCGGCAATGGCGCCGCAGTCTCGCTCGTCAATGCCGCCGGCGGCTCCAGCCGATCCGCCGCGCTGACACTCACCCAGGACGACGCGGGCGGCGCTGGCGGGAGCAGCAATGGCGGGCTCGCAGGCATCGCGGGCATGGGCAGCTCGATCATCCGTTTGAGCGACCCTGACGTAGCGACCGCCATCACCGTGACAACCCACGGCAACGGCGGCGCGGGCGGTAATGGCACGAGCGGCGCTTCGGGGAGCGCGGGCGCCGACGGCGTCACCATCCAGGCCGTCACCGGCGGCAGCAACGCCGCGCTTAACCTCACCGGGAACGCCGGCGGCGGGGCGGGCGGCAGCTCCGACACGGGGCATGCCGCGGGAGGCGGCAATGCCAGTGCCTGGGTCACCGGCATGGCGGGACAAAACGTAACCTCCACCGCCTATGCCCAGGGCGGCGCCGGCGGCAACATGATCTCCACTGCTCCGGACTCCTTCGGCAATGGCGCGGATGGCGGCACCGCCGATGGCGCGCGCTCCATGGCCACTTCGGCGGCGGCTTGGGGCTCGGCCTACACGACGGCCCAGGGTGGCCAGGGTGGTAGCGGCTCCGGCGCGGGCAATCATGGCGGAGCGGGCGGCGAGGCGAGCGGAAATACCGCCACCGCAAACGGCCACACCGGCATGAATGCCAACGTATTGCAAATCGGCGGGGCCGGCGGCGCCGGCTTCAATGGCGCGGATGGCGGCAACGGCGCGGCAAGCACGTTGCGCAACGCCGCGCGCGGCGCGGCTCCGGGCAGTTCGGTGGACCTGACGGAAACGGCGACGGGCGGCGATGGCGGAGCGAGCGACACGGGCTCCGGCGGTGCGGGCGGCGATGCGTCCGCGACACTGACACTCGACCTCACCTCCTCCGACCCAGGTACGGCAGTTTCCGCGCAATTGACGGCCAATGGTGGCATCGGCGGCAAGTCCGGCGTGGGTGTCGGCGGTATTGGCGGGGCGGCCATGGCGATGGTGAAAGTCGCCGGAACGGCGCATGTCAGCGCAGGCGCGATCGCCGACGCCGGTGATGGCGGCAAGGGATCGGCCCATGGCACCCCAGGCGCCGCCGTGGCGACGAGTTCCGCCACGGGCGATAGCGTGCTGAGCCAGGCAAATGCCGCCGGCGCCGCCGGCAGCGCGGCAAGTGCCGAGGCCACCGGCAGCGGCAATTCCGGCGCTGTGCTGGCGGGCGCTTTCACCAGTACGGCCGACGGCATCATCCGCGCCCTCTCCGCCAAGGTGTCAGGCGTCGTCAATGGCGAAGCCGAGGCCGAAGCCCGGGTTGCCATCGGGACCGCTTTCGCGCCCGAGGGTCCGGGCCCCGATCTCGAAACCCAGTCCGTGCTGACAGGGCTGCCCGCCGCGGGTGACGTAATATCCGCTCTCGCCGGCGCCTCGGCCCTGACCGGCGCATTCGCGGGCAGTCCGATGTTCCTGGTGACAGGGCAGCTTGAGAATCACCATAGCCACGGTGCCCGCGGTGCCTACCAGACGAGTACCAGCAACGCGACGCTGATCGCCGACCTCACCCAGATCACGTCACCCGGCAACCTCGTACTCGGGCTCTACGCCCCGACGGTCGACGGTGGCGCCTCCATCACCGACATCCACTTCACCGTGACAGAGAACGCGGTTCCGAGCATCGACGTGGATTTCTCGAACGCGACGGCCGCCCAGGCCTATTTCAACGACCACGCGATCAACCTCGGCGGGCTCGGTAGCTTGGGTGACCATTTGAATTTGGAAATCGCCCTCAGCGTGACCTCGCGCGGCGTCGGCTCAGGCTTCGGGGCGACTTTCGTACTGGGGAACACGCACTAGGTTCGCTGTACCCGTCGCGCGGCCCGAAGGCGTCAATCGTGAGCAGCATCGGCAGCAAGCCGATGCTGGCATCACAAACCACTACGGCGGACCGCCGCAGGTCAGAGTTTCTCGGTTCTTTTTTTCAAAAAAGAACCGCTTCCCCTACCGCCCCGTCGCCAACCGCGCCGCACTCACATACGTCGCGTGGAACCCGTTGGGCACGCGGCGCGGCAGCAGCACGCGCGCGATCGGCCCACGGCCGAACTCGCTGTCCTCGGCCCGGAAAATCTGCACCTCCGAGCGCATCTCGCGCGGCAGCCAGACGAAGCTGACGAGGTAACCGTCATCCTCGGCGGTGGCGCCGTCGCGCGGCGCGAAGCCGGGCTCGTTGTAGAACACATGCGGGCCGTCGCTGAAGGCGCGGTAGCCGCCGGTCTCCAGGTTGTATTTCACCAGGCCGGGGAAGCGCGGCTCCTCATCGCCGCCGAGCGGGAACACCACGTTGTAGGTGTAGCGGTTGCGCCTGCCCTGGTAGGCCGTGTTGATCACCGGGAATTCCGTGTTCAGCACGTCATCGATCACCTCCTCCGAGGTGCGCCCGGTGCGGCGGTTGAAGCGCCAGGATTGCAGCACGAAATCGCGCTGGCGCTTATGGATGGTCCGCAGCAGGCGATCCGCGTCCGGCCGCCCGGCGGCATCGCGATGGATGCGGTAGGGCGTGCCGATCATCACCGTGTCATCGCCCTCATCCCAGGCGTTGACGACGTGGAGCAGGAAGCCGGGCGACGCCTCGAACCACTGAATATCATTGGCGCCGCCGTGGCGCGGGATGACGGCAAAGCGCGAGGGCACCTCGGGGTGGAAGGCCAGCTTGTGGCGCCCCTCGCGCAGGGCCTCCTCGCCGATGAACAGCGGGAAATCATGCAGGATGGAATGCCGATCGGTGATCGCCATGTCGTGCGGCAGGCGGGGGCCGGGCAGCGGGATCTCCGTGCGCGTCTTCACCTGCCCGTCCGGCCCGACCACCCCGTACGTCATGTAGGGCGGCGTCTTGCCGTAATCGAAGAACATCAGCTCGCCGGTGTGCTCATCCGGCCGCGAATGGGCGGAGAGCCGCGTCACACCCCCAAGCTCCGCCGGCCCGATGGTCTCCAGCGTATGCACGTCGACATGGTAGGGCTGGCCCGAGAGGTACCACATGGTGACCAGTCGGCCATTATGGAATTTCACATCGGTGTTGGAGGTATCCTTCAGCGGCATGTCCGGCCGATCGGCCCGGGGCTTTTCCTTGAGACCCTGCCACAAAGCGCGCCCGGCGGCCTGCTCCTCGTTGAAGGCGGCGGTGCGGATCCAGCGATTGCGGTAGGTCACCTGGCCGCGCTCGAACGTCACGGAGTGCAGCATCCCGTCGCCGTCATAGGCGTGGTAGCGCCACTCCGGCGCGAAGTGCGGGTTGGGCCCATTGCGCACATAGATGCCGTTGAGGTCCTTAGGCACCTCACCGATCACTTGGAGATTGGTGGCGACGATCTCGTCGAGCACGGGCGCGTTGTTGCCGCTGAGGGCGGGAATGGCGTGCTCGGGCAGGAAGGGCTGGTCCATGGTGGTTTCCCCGGGATTTTGGCCAAGCCTAGCGCAGCCCGTCGCCGTGGGAAACGGGGGTTTGCAGCCCGGCCCGGGGCGGCGATGCTGGGCCATGCGCTGGCGCCCCCTCATCCCCGTCTTCCTGCTTGGTCTCGCCGCCGCCGACGGCGGATTGGGAGTGGGGCTGCTGCTGCCGGTGGCAAGCAGCTGCGTCACCTCCCCCTTCGGGCCGCGCCGCGCGCTCGGCCCGGCGGCCCCGGCGGCCTTCCATCGCGGGATCGACCTGCGCGCCCCCGCCGGCACCGATGTGGTGGCGATGGCGGATGGCGACATCATCGCGGTACGCCGGCGCGGGCCGGGCGGCCTTGCCGTGACCGTTCGGCACGGCGCCTTCACCGTGCTCTACGCCCATTTCGGCCGCCTCGCCCCGGCCATCGCCGAGGGGCAGGCGCGGGTGCGGCGCGGCGAAAAACTGGGCGTGTCCGGCCGCAGCGGCACCAGCTACGGGGCGCATCTCTACCTTGAGGTCCAGCTTCAAGGCACGGCGGTCGATCCCGAACTATTTCTCGATGTTTCAAAATGCGGGTAGCCATGCCGCGGAGTGCATGCTAAGGCCCGAGTCATGTTCAGAACGCGCACGGCTAAACTCTTCGTGATCGTCCTTGCATTCCAGGTCGGGGCACTGCTGGCTTGGCGCGCCCCGGCGCAGGCGCAGATTGCCGCATGCGGCGAGATGGTGATGCCGGTCGCGCAACTGCGCACCGTCGGCCGCGGCTATTCCGGCTATCACGGCGGGATCGACCTCATGGCCCCGCATGGCTCGCCGGTGCTGGCCGCCGCCGCCGGCACCGTGGTCTACGCCGCGCGCTACTACGCCTATGGCAACATCATCGACATCGTCCATGCCGATGGCAGCATCACCCGCTACGCCCATCTCTCGCGCTATGCCGCCGGCATCCGGCCCGGTACCGCGGTGGCGGCGGGCCAGGTGATCGGCGCGGTCGGCACCACCGGCAACGCCCATGGTGCCCATCTGCATTTCGAGGTGCGCTACGGCGGCCGCCCAGTGGACCCGAAGCCCTTCATCCAGCTCGCGGATTGCCGCGGCTTCGTGCCCTCCGCCCCGCTACGCGCGACGTCGAACAGCATTGCATCCCCGGTCTCTGTGTTCGTCGAAGGCCGCCCCGGCGGGATTTTCGAGTAAGCCGCCCTCCGGCTCAGTGCCGGAAGTGCCGCATCCCAGTCAGCACCATCGCCACCCCCGCCGCATCGGCCGCCGCGATCACCTCATTGTCGCGCATTGAGCCACCCGGCTGAATAACGGCGGTGGCCCCAGCCGCGATCGCGGCTTCCAGACCGTCTGCGAAAGGAAAGAAGGCGTCGGAGGCCACCACGCTGCCAATGGCGAGCGATTGCGGGAGGCCCGCCTTCACAGCCGCGTCCTCCGCCTTCCAGGCGGCGATGCGCGCCGAGTTCACCCGGCTCATCTGCCCGGCGCCGATGCCGGTGGTGGCACCGTCCTTGGCGTAGATGATGGCGTTGGACTTCACGTGCTTGCAGACGCGGAAGGCGAACAGCAGGTCGTCAAGCTCCCGCGCGGTGGGGGCGCGCTTGGTGACGGTCTTGAGATCGGCGAGGGTGACCCGGCCATTGTCGCGGCTTTGCACCAGCAGCCCGCCGGCGACGGATTTGTAGGTGGTGCCGGCATCGGCGGGGTCCGGCAACCCGCCGGTGAGCAGCACCCGGAGGTTCTTCTTGCGGGCGAGAATGGCGAGCGCCGCTTCGTCGGCGTCGGGGGCGACGATGACCTCGGTGAAGATGGCGGAGATTTTCTCGGCCGAGGCGGCATCGAGCGTGCGGTTGAGGGCGACGATGCCGCCGAAGGCGCTCTCGGGGTCGCAGCGGAGCGCCGCGTCCCAGGCATCGGCGACGGAGGCGGCGGTGGCGACGCCGCAGGGGTTGGCGTGTTTGACGATCACCACGGTCGGTTCGGCGAACTCGGCCAGGGCCTCGAAGGCGGCATCGGTGTCGTTGAGGTTGTTGTAGGAGAGTTCCTTGCCCTGCACTTGCCGGGCGGTGGCGATGCCGTAGCGGTGGCCGGCGGTGTAGAAGGCGGCGGTCTGGTGCGGGTTTTCGCCGTAGCGGAGCGTCTGCCGCAGGGTGCCGCCGATGGTGATGCGGCTTGGGTAGGTCTCGCCGTTTTGGCTGGCGAACCAGGTGGCGATCGCGGCGTCATAGGCGGCGGTGCGGGCGTAGGCGGCGGCGGCGAGGCGGCGGCGGAGCGCGATGCCGGTGCCGCCATGCTCGGCGAGTTCGGCCATCACCGCTTCATATTGGCTGGGCTCGGTGACGATGGCGACGAAGTCGTGGTTTTTGGCCGCCGCGCGGGTGAGGGCAGGACCGCCAATGTCGATATTCTCGATGCAGTCGGCGAAATCGCCGCCGCGGGCCAGGGTGGCCTCGAAGGGGTAGAGGTTGGAGACCACCAGATCGATCGGCGCGATGCTGTGCGCCGCCATCTGGGCGAGGTGCTCGGGAAGGTCCCGCCGGGCGAGGATGCCGCCATGGATCTGCGGCACCAGGGTCTTCACCCGGCCGTCGAGAATCTCGGGGAAGCCGGTGTGGTCGGACACCTCGACGACCGGGATGCCGGCGTCGCGCAGCGCCTTGGCGGAACCGCCGGTGGAGAGGATCTCGACACCGGTGGCAGCGAGGGCGCGGGCGAAATCGACCAGGCCCGCCTTGTCGGAGACGGAGATAAGCGCGCGGCGGATCGGGACGATATCGGTCATGGCACCCTCGGCTTGCTGCGCTGCGGGATAATCCTAGAGCCCGAGCAGGTCCAGCGTGCGGGCGACAACCCTGCCCTCATCGTAGAGGGCGAGCGCCCGCGCCCGCCCGGCCTCGCCCATGCGGGCGCGCAGCTTGGCGTCCCGCACGAGGTTGGCAAGCGCGGCGGCGAGTTCCGGCACCCGCATCGGCGGCACCAGGAAGCCGGTCTCGCCATTGACGATCTGCTCGCGCGGGCCGCGGATATCGGTGCTGACGACGGGGAGGCCGCACAGCATCGCCTCGATGATGGACATCGGCAGCCCCTCGAAATGGGAGGGGAGGGTGAAGATGTCGGCGGCCGCCATGAGATCGGCGATGTCCTCGCGGTAGCCCAGCAGATGCAGGCGCTCGCCGAGGCCGGAGCGGGCGAAATAGGGCATCATGTCCTCGCCATGGTCGGAGGCGAGGCGCTCGCCGACCACCCAGAGTTGGGCGGTCTCGCCCACCGCGCGCATGGCGTCGATCAGCTCGGGGTAGCCCTTGTGGCGCACCAGACGGGAGACCACGGCGATGACCACGCCATCCGCCGGTACGCCGAGTTCCGCCCGCAGCCGGGTGCGCGCTTCAGGGTTGGGCCGGTAGATCGCCGGGTCCCGCCCGTTGCCGATGGCGGTGCTGTTGCCGGAGATGCCGAGGCGGCGGGAATCGGCGGCCTCGTCGGCGGAGACGGTGAGATGGATGTCGGTCAGCCGGCCGCCGAGCCATTCCATCGCGAAGCCGAGGCCACGCCGCCAGGCGGGGCCTGGCTGATTGAACAAATAGCCATGGCAGGTATAGGCGACCACCTTCACCCCTGCGAGCCGGGCAGCGAGCCGGCCGAGGAAGCCGCTGATCGGCATATGCGCGTGCACCAGGTCCGGCTTCTCGGCGCGGATCAGCCGGTAGAGCGCCCAAAAGCCGCGCCACAGCGCCACGGGCGAGAGGCTGCGGGCGAGCGGCACCGGGGCGACGCGGAACCCTTCGCCGCGCACGATATCGAGCAGCTTCCCGTCGGCGCTCACCCCCACCACCTCATGCCCGCGGGCACGGATGCCCCGCATCAGCGGCAGCAGGAAATGCCGCAGCGAGAAATCGACATTGGTGATCTCAAGGACTTTCACAGCGACTCATACCTGCCCGCTCCGATGACACCCCATGGCTGAGGTAACGCGGGCAGGTATTGAGTCATCTTTGGCGCGCAGCCGCCACACCAACCCTGCGCGCGATACCACGCTGAGCGTGGTATCAACCCACCTTGGTGATGGCCCATTTCACCTGCTGCTCGCCGTCCTGGTAGCCGGTCAGCACGATCTGGTCGGTGCGCCGCGGTTCGCTGCCGCCGAGATAGATGCTCTCCTCCAGCGTCATTCGCGCGCCCTCGGCCCGCAGCCGCCAGCCCTGGCCGGCGGGGAGGCGGAGCAGCGCGGTCTCGCCGTCCTGCTGGAGGGAGACGTCAACGCCGGGGTGGAAGTGGAAGCGCACCGTGTAGGGCTGCGGCTCATGGGCCTCGATGGCGTCCTCGCCGCGGATGTCCTCGCCGCTTTCGGACATGTAGATGCGCCGGCGATGAATGGCGCCGAAGGGCTTGAGGTAGCCGTCGTGGGACGCATCGAGCCAATGGGCGCCATTGGCCTCCTGCCGCTGCGCCTCGGCGCGCTCGGGCCGGCGGCCGAGCCCATCCGGCGTGATCTGGGAGGAGGAGGTATCGGCGATCACCAGCGCGGTATGGGCGGCGGTGGCGCGGGTGGCGTCCCGCCAGGCGCCGATGGCCGCCGGCACCGCGCCGCAATTGACGATCATGCGCTCCTTCCCGATCGACAGCTCGAAGGAGAGCGTGCCGGCATGGGCGCCGCGATCGAGCTTGGCGCCGGGGGGGGCGCCGCAATCCATGATCAGCACGGATTTGCCGGCCTGCAACCGGTGGAAGCCGCTCTCGTTCATCGCACTCGGCCCGCGCGTGGTGCGGCCGGCCTGGGTGAGCGCGAGATCGATCAGCGCCGCGCTCTCCTCCTTGCTGCTGTTGAACAGCGCGAGCCCGCCATCGCCATGGCGCAGGGTGCGCAGCGCCGGCGCGACGCGCTCGATCGCCGGGGTGAGGCTCGCCGGCGGGGTGGCCTGGGCGGCCTGGAGCAGGGCGCGGATGTCTGTGAGGTCCTGCAGCACGGCGAGCAATTGCGCCGGGCTGCGCTCGCAATGCCCGCCATCGGGCAGGATCTGCCGGCTGATCTCCTGCGGCAGTACCCGCAATGCGCGGGAGAGGAAGGCGCCATGCTCGGGCAGCGCCACCGCCGCGGCGACCAGGCCGCGCAAGGCGGTGAAGGCCCGCGCATCCAGCTCCTCCGGCGGCATGTTGGCGGCGAGCGTGCG
>CAIPLM010000265.1 GCA_903865895.1 uncultured Rhodospirillales bacterium
CCGGCGGTGTTCGCGACGGTGGACAGTCCGGCGCTGACCGGGGTGCCGACGGCGCCAACGCCGGCGCTGTCGGATAATTCGACGGCGCTGGCGACGACGGCCTTCGTGCAGGCGCATGCGAGTGGCAGTGCGGTGCTGCCGGTGGCTTCGGCGAATGTGCTGGGGGGCGTGAAGACTGGCAGCGGCTTGTCGGCGGATGGTGCGGGCGTGTTGTCGTTGGCGGCGGCCTTGCCGGGGATTGATGTTTCGGCCGGGCATGTCACGCCGGCGCGGGCGGGTGCCGTGGCGCGCACGCTGGCGGACAGTCTGGGCGATATGATCCGGGTGGCCGATTTGCTGGGCGGGCGGCCGGAGGGGCAGGACGCCACCAATGCGATGGTGCTGGCGCTGGGGCTGGCAGCCAATATGCCGGGCTCCACGATTGAGCTATGCGCGGGCGACTGGAATTTCGCCAGCCTGGGCGCGAGCCTGGTGGTGCCCAGCCGCACCACCATCAAGGGCGCCGGGCGGCATCAGACGCGCATCACCTGGCCGGATACCGGCAGCTTCACGCTGTTCGTCTCGGCGTCTGACGGGGCAGCGCGCTGCGCGGATATCGCGTTCGCCGATTTCACGGTGACGGGCAGCTGGGCCACCAATGGCAATGGCTCGGCCTATCCGTTCATCCTCATCTGCGTCGATAACTTGCAGTTCCTCAATGTCTGCGTCGAATACAGCCGCGTCATGAGTATCGTGGCGCGCAATTGCACCGATGTGCTCGTGCAGGGCTGTGTGGTGCGGTACTCCGGGCGCGACGGCATCAACCTCGCGGAGTGCACCGCGCTGACCATCGATGGCTGCACGGTGGAGCATTGTGACGATGACGGCATCGCCGTGCATTCGGACGTGTATGACCCCTGGGGCGCGCGCCGCAATCTGGTGGTGTCCAACAACCGGGTGTTCGATTGCCAGGGCATCAAGGTGCTGGCGCCGCGCGGCGCCGCGATCACCGGCAACGTGGTGGATTGCTGCCGCAGCCAGGGGATTTCCCTGGTCTGTATCACCGCCAATAACAGGGAGATCGAGGGTGTTTCGGCGGCCAGCACCACGCTGGTGGCGGACAACATCATCACCAATATCATCAACCGGCTGCATGTCGACGCGCTGAACCAGAACGCGCCGGGCATCGCGATTTCCGGCTCATCCGCGCGCATCGGCATCCTGCCGGTGATCCCCGGCGAGAACCATCCGGGCAGCGCGGTGGTGGTGGATCCTTACCCTTATTTCGCCGCCAACCAGCTGTATACCTCCATGCCGACCGGCGGCAGCTTCGGCATCATCGTCACCGGGAATTTCATCGGCCGCACCTTGCCCGCCTGCAACGGCACGGTGACATACCCCAACACCTACGCGAAGTTCTCGGATTACGGCTTCGGCCAGATGTTCACCCGCAATGGCTGGCGCGACCCGTCGCTCTCGGAGAGCGACATGCGCGATACCGCGGTGTCGATCAGCGGCGGCGTGGTGCGCGATGTGCTGGTGGCCAACAACGTGATCCGCGGCATGACGAGCGGGTTGACGCTGGGGCAGGCGGTGCGTCTGGAGAATATCGTCTTCCGCGGCAACCAGGTGGTGGATTGCGTCAGCTTCGGCGTGCTGATCAACACCACCGGCACGCTGCGCGCCTATATCGAGGAGAATCTGTTCGACCTCGACCCCTTCCTGAAGCACGCCAACCGCGGTGCCGGCGGCAGCTGGGCGGCGCTGGGGGACCCGACGGGGATCAAGGCGCAGGCCGGTAGCGGCGTGTATGTGCGCCGCAACGTCTTCCGCAATCTCTGCCGCGACAGCGACCAGGTGAGCGACAGCGCGGGCGGGGCCTGGCTGTTCGAGGGCAATGTGGTCGAGGCGGACCCGGTGACGACCGGCTTCTCGACCGCCAATAAGGGCGTCGGCCTGATGCGCAGCTCGGGCGGCACGCTGCTGGCGCAGGCCGACAGCAATCCGGGCTCGATCACCTTCGGCAAGCTGCTGACCGCGCCTTCGGAGGCGGGCACGGCGATGCCGGGGAGCGGCAAGTGGCTGGTTGGGCATTTCGTGCGCAACGCGCAACCCGCGGTTTCCGGCGGGTTGATGACGCTGGGCTGGACGCGGCTGACCACCGGTTCATCGAACGTGCTGGGCACGGATTGGGCGGCGGCGCAGTCGCTCGGCGGCACCGTGGGCAGCCGGCTGGTGCTGGCGGGGCCGGCCGGCAGCACCGGCAACCCGACGTTCCGCGCGCTCGGTTTCGCTGACGTGACGGGGGTGGCGCCGCTGCCCTCGATCACCACGAGCTACACGGCGAGCGGGGCGATCGCGGTGACGGACAACGTCGCGCTGGTGAATTCCGCCTCGGCGGTATCGATGACGCTCGGCAACGGCACCACGGACGGCCACCCCATCGTCATCAAGCGCTACGGCGCGGGGACGGTGACGGTGACGGCCAATATCGATGGCGCCTCCGGCTCGCAGGTGAAGATGACCTCCAGCACCACCAAGGAGAGCGTGACGCTCACATGGTCGAACGCGCTGGCCACATGGCTGATGATTTGAGGAGACTGATATGACCGTATTCTCATCCAATCCCTCCACCGGCATCGGGGCGCTGGCCCCGGTGCCCGCCGGCACCACCGCGGGCACCGCGCTCGGCGCCATGCCGGACGGCGCGGTGGGCGCGCGGCTCTATCTGCCCGCCGGCAGCGCGGTGAGCTTCACCGTGACGGACACGGCGCCGGTTAGCGCGCCGGTATCGGTGTTCACGGCGTCCCAGGCGTTGACCGGGGCGAACTGGGACGAGCCGCTGGCCGATGGGCAGATGATCTACGTGACGGCGGTGGTGGGGGTGCCGCTGTTTCGCTGGATCTGACGCGCGCTTGCGCGCGGCGGCGGGAGCGACAGCGGGTGCACTTGCACCCGCGATAGCGCTCTCCCTGCTCGTCCTTCGCGTCGCACCACCCTCACCCCGGCCCTCTCCCGCCAACGCGGGAGAGGGAGAA
>CAIPLM010000266.1 GCA_903865895.1 uncultured Rhodospirillales bacterium
GAACCAGAAGGCGGTGGTGGCCGATCGCAAATATTACGATCGCGCCGGGGCGATGAATTTCTACTCCGGCTACCGGTTCCACAACTACCATTTCGCCGCCTATGGAGCGATGTTCCTCGGCCAGTTCGCCCCGGCTTTGGCTGCGGCCAACGGGCTGATCGAGACCATGCCGGAGGCGCTGCTGCGCATTCCCTCGCCGCCGATGGCAGATTTTCTCGAGGCCTGGTACGCCGTGCGGCTGCATGTGCTGGTGCGCTTCGGCAAATGGGAGGAGCTGATCGAGATGGCTCCGCCGGAGGATAAGGACCTTTATCTGGTCACCACGGCTACGACGTACTATGCGCGGGGCGTGGCGCATGCGGCACTCGGCAATGTCGCGGCGGCTGAGGCGGAGCAGGTGCTGTTCCGCGCCGCTGCCGCGCGCATGACGGATGCACGGCGCCACATGATGAACGTGAGTGCCCCGCAGGCGATGGCGATCGCCGAGGATATGCTGGAGGGCGAGATCGCCTATCGGCGCGGCGAATACGATGCCGCCTTCGCCCGGCTGCGCTCGGCGGTCGCGCTCGAGGATGCGCTGCCCTACGAGGAGCCCTGGGGCTGGATGCAGCCGGTGCGCCATGCGCTCGGCGCGCTGTTGCTGGAGCAGGGGCGAATCGCGGAGGCGGAGGAGGTCTATCGCGCCGATCTCGGGCTCGGCGGCACCCTGCCGCGGGCGCAGATCCATCCGGATAATGTCTGGGCGCTGCGCGGGCTGTTGAGCTGCCTGCAGGGGCGGGGCGAGACGGCGGAGGCTGCGCTCATCGCTCAGCGGCTCGCTTTCGCGGCGGCGCGGGCGGATACCGAGGTCGCGGTCTCCTGCTTCTGCGCCCGCGGCACCGCGCAAGCGGCGTGAGGGCGCAATCGCACTGGCTCACTGCGGTCTGGACAGATTAAAGAGGGGGGCAGGATGGTGGGTGCGACAGGGATTGAACCTGTGACCCCCGCCGTGTGAAGGCGATGCTCTCCCGCTGAGCTACGCACCCATCCCGTCGGGGGCGTGATAGGTCTGCGGGCTTACCTCTGTCAAGGCACGAGAATGGCGATCCGCGCGCGCGCATGGCTGACCCTGCTGTTGCTGATTGCCCCCGCGGCGAGCGAGGCGGGCGAGCGGCTGCGCTACGCGGTCTATGCGGCGGGGTTCAATATCCTGCTGCTGGAGGCGACCGCGGAAATCGGCGAGACCAATTATCGGGTGGATCTGACCTACCGCACGGTTGGGCTGCTCGGCACGTTCTTCCCGTCGAGCAATGAGAGCTTCGCGCAGGGCAGCTGGGGGGTGGGCGGCCCCGAGCCTCGGCGTTTTGCCACCTGGGGCACCGTGCGTGGCAAGGAGCGCCGTGCGGTGATCGACTTTGTCAGCCGCCAGCCGGTTATCCGGGAACTGGTCCCCGATCTCGAGGACGACCGCGAGCCGGTACCGCCGGGGCTGGAGCGCGATACCGTCGATACGCTCAGCGGCATGGCCTTCGTGGTGCGCGAAGTCGCCCGCACCGGCAAATGCGACGGTCGGGCGCGGCTATTCGACGGGCGGCGCGTGATGGACGTTGTGGCGCGGCCGGTCGGGCAGGAGGTGCTGGCGCCCGATTATCGTTCAGCCTTCTCCGGCCCCGCGGTACGCTGTGACTTCGAGGGGCGGCAACTCGCCGGGTATATGAAGGATTATGACGCCGCGGATCGCCAGAAACTCCACATCAACCGCGCCTGGTTTGCCCCCGTCGGCGCCAGCCGGACGGTGATGCCGGTGCGCATCGAGTTCGAGGCGCGGCTGGTGGGCCACGCCACCGCTTATCTGGCGCCCTGAGTCTCACCAGCCATCGACGCAGGGCCGCTTTTTGCCGTGGCGCGGCGGGGCGGGGGGTACGGAGCGCAGGCCGGCGACGATCCAGCGGCGGGTTTCTGAGGGGTCGATCACGTCATCGACCTGAAAATGCGAGCCGGTGTTGAGCGCCTTGCCGATCTCGTAGAGCTCGGCGACCCATTTCTCGTAGGTGGCGAGGCGCTCGGCGGGGTCTTCGATGGCGGCGAGCTCCTTGCGGCGGCCGAGCTTCACCTGGCCTTCAAGCCCCATGCCGCCGAACTCGCCGGTGGGCCAGGCGACCGCGAAGACGCCGACTTTCATGCCGCCGCCGGTCATCGCCAGTTTGCCGAGGCCGTAGGATTTGCGGACCATCACCAGGAAGCTCGGCACCGAGAGATTGGCGCCCACCACGTAGGCGCGGCAGCAATGGCGGACCAGGGCGGTTTTCTCGGCCTCGGGGCCGACCATGTTGCCGGGGTTGTCGCAGAGCGAGAGCACCGGCACGTCATGCGCGTCACACAACTGCATGAAGCGGGCGGCCTTGTCGGCGGCGTCGCTGTCGATGGCACCGCCGAGATGCAGCGGGTTGTTGGCGATCACCCCGATCGGGCGGCCCTCGACACGGATGAAGGCGGTGATCATCCCAGCTCCCCAGCCCTTGCGGATTTCCAGCATGGAGCCGCTATCGGCCAGCGTCTCGATCAGCTCGCGCATGTCATAGCCGCGCTTGCGGTCCTCGGGGACGACGTGGCGGAGCAGGCGTTGGTCGGGGCAGGACCAGTCGCGCTCCGGGCCCTGGAAGTAGGAGAGGTATTGCTTGGCGACGGTGACCGCCTCCGCCTCGTCCTTCACCAGGATGTCCACCACCCCGTTGGCGGCCTGCATTTTCACCGGCCCGACTTCCTCCGGCCGGTAGACGCCGAGGCCGCCGCCCTCGATCATCGCCGGGCCGGCCATGCCGATGGTGGCGTTTTCGGTGGCGATGATGACGTCGCAGCAGCCGAGCAGCACGGCATTCCCCGCGAAGCAGCGTCCCGAGGCGATGCCGACCAAGGGCGCGCCGCCGGAGAGA
>CAIPLM010000267.1 GCA_903865895.1 uncultured Rhodospirillales bacterium
CCTCAGCGTGCCGGTGCTGCAACCCATCGCCAAATCTTTTCACTATGACCCCGTGCATTTCGGCTGTCTGGTGCTGATGACCCTGGTGCTCGGCGCGGTGATGCCGCCGACCGGCATCGTGGCGATGATCTGTTGCCGCATCGGTGGCGTCACCTTCGCCTCCACGCTCCGGCTGCTATGGCCGTTCGTGATCTGGTGGTTCGCGCTCATTCTTGTCGTTGCTTTCGTGCCGCAAATCGCACTCTGGCTGCCCTCCGTTATGCTCTGAGGGCCGCCGCTACAACCTGGAGGTGCCGAATGCCGAGTTACGTCATGCTGGCGAACTGGACCGACCAGGGGGTGCGCAACGTCGCCGACCTGCCCAAGCGCATCGACAACGCCAAGAAACTGCTGGCGGATATGGGCGGGCAGTTCAACTCGCTGCACGCGACCATGGGGGAATATGACCTCGTGGGCATCTACGACGCGCCGGACGATGCGGTGGCGTTGCGCTTCACCATGATGCTGCAAAAACTCGGCAATGCCCGCACCACCTCGCTGAAGGCCTTCCCGGAGACGGCCTTGCGGGAAATCGTCAAATCGATCGGCTGACAAGGAGACCGACCATGGCCAACCGCCTCCCGCGCCGTGCCCTGCTGGGCGCTACCGCCGCCGGACTGCTGCCCGCCCCGGCCGTGATCGGCCAGACCAAGGGCCCCTATGCCGGCACCACCATCCGGGGCGCGGCCTTCTCGCTGCCGTTCCACACCTTCCTGCGCAACTATTTTCCCGAGTTCGAGGAGAAGACCGGCATCAAGATCGTCTTCGATGTCCAGGCCTTCCCGGTCTACAACCAGCGCATGGATCTCGAACTGTCGACGAAGGGCAGCACCTACGATATCTGCAATGTCACCTACGCCTATACCGGCCGCTGGATCGGCGCCGGCTGGATGACCGACCTCGATCCCTTCACCGCCAACCCCAATATGACGCCGGCGGAGTGGAACCCCGGGGACTTCATCGGCGGCGCCCAGGCCTCGATGCGGGACACCAAGGGGCACACCTACGGCTTCGGCATCGAGGCCGGCGCGATGATCCTCGGCGCCGCGCGGGCCGATCTCATCGACAAGGCCGGGCTCAAAATGCCGGCCACGCTCGATGAGTTCCGCAATGTCTGCGAGATGACCCAGGGGAAGGACGGCGTCGCGGCCTATGTCGCCGATAAGCTGCACCACTGGAACTGGGTGCCCTATCTGCTGGCCGCCGGTGGCCGCCTGATGAAGGACGCGCCGCGCAACCTGACGCCGACGCTCGACCTGCCGGTCAATGCCGCCTCGGCCCAATGGTATGCCGATCTCCTCTCCAACTACTCCATCCCCGGCGTGCTCTCCTACACCGATGACCAGGCGATGCAGGCCCAGCTCTCCGGGCGCGCCAATATCCGCACCCAGTCGATGACCTGGATGCTGCCGCTCTACAAGGCGGCGGACAGCACGGTGAAGAACACCGTGCGCTACGGGATGGTGCCCGGCGGCCCGGCCGGCGCCTTTCCCGGCGCCAACTGCCATGCCTTCGGCATCCCCGCCGGCTCCAAGAAGAAGGAGGCCGCCTGGGAGTTCATCAAATGGGCGCTCTCCAAGGAGATGCTCGCCCGCATCGTCGAGAAGCACGGCTATCCCAGCATCGTGCGCCGCTCGGTGGTGGAGTCCGACATGTATCGCAGCGCGATGACGCTGAATGGCCAGGACGTCTCCAAGCTCTATCTCCAGGTGCTCGAACGCGGCGAGAAGGGCGGCTACATGGCCTATCGCACCACGCCGGTGTTCCCGCAGCTCGGCGACAAGATGAACCGTGCCATCGAGGCCATCGCCACCAAGCAGCAGGACGCGCCGACCGCGTTGAAGCAGGCGCAGGCGCAGGCGGTCGAGGACATCAAGAAGGCGGGTATCCCGATCGACCTCTGAGCATCCGTTCCGTGCCGCGCCGGTCAGGGTGGCGAGGGCTGCACGCCCAGCGCCGCCTGTTCCTCGCCGCCTGCCTCGCCCCGTCGCTGGCGACGCTGACGGTGATCACGCTCGCGCCGCTGCTGTACCTCGCCCTGACCAGCCTCACGCCGCTCAACCTCACCAACCCCGCCACGCAGTGGGATTTCCGCACGCCCTGGGTGAACTACGCCGCCCTGCCGGCCGATACCCGTTTCCTCAATTCGCTGTGGGTGCAGTTGAAGCTCTCGGTCTGGACGGTCGGGCTGCAATTGCTGATCGGCCTGCTCGTCGCATTGCTGCTCAATGCCCGCGGCGGGTTGATCCAGGCGCTGCGCACGGTGTTCCTCATCCCCATGGTGCTGCCGCCGATCGTCGTCGCCATCATCTGGAAGGTGATCTACACGCCCGATATCAGCCCGCTGCACTGGGGGCTGCGCGCGCTGGGCTGGGACATTCCGGCGTTGATCACCCACCCATCCTGGGCGCTGCCGGCGATCATCGCCGCCGATACCTGGGAGTGGTTCCCGCTCACCATGCTGATGATCCTCGCCGCCTTGCAGACCATCCCCGAGGAATTGCTGGACGCCGCGCGCGTCGATGGCGCCGGGCGGGCGCAGGCGGTGCTGCACGTGATCCTGCCCTATATCCGCGGCACGCTGATGGTAGCGGGGCTGCTGCGGCTGATCGACAGCATCAAGGCCTTCCCGCTGATCTATCTGCTCACCGATGGCGGGCCAGGCTCGGTCACCGAGGTGACCAACTACTACGCCTTCCAGCAGGCGTTCAATTTCTCCTATCTCGGCTATTCCAGCGCCATCACCATGGTGCTGGTGGCGGCGATCCTGCTGCTGAGCTGGAGCATCGTGCGAATGACTGGCTGGGGCGCCGCCCATGACTAAACGGCGGGACCGGCTGCTGCTCAACCTCGTGGTGATCGCGCTGGTGGTGCTGATCCTCGCCCCCTTCATCTGGCTGCTACGCCTCTCGATCCAGACCAACGCGCAGATCTTCGCCTTTCCGCCGCAACTCTTCTTCACCCCCACCACGGCCAACTACGCGGCCCTGTGGGAGACCGAGTTCCGCCACTCCTTCCTCAACTCCCTCGTCACCAGCACCGCCTCCACCGCCATCTCCATGGTGCTCGGCGTGCCCGCCGCCTATGCGCTGGCACGGATGCACTCGCGCTCCAACGCCCTCAGCCTGTGGATCCTGGCCAGCCGCCTGGCCCCCCCAACGGCCTTCGCGATCCCCTATTTCCTCGTCTACCGCGAGATCGAGCTGATCGACACCTGGACCGGGCTCATCCTTATCTACCTCACCGTGAACCTCTCGCTGGTGATCTGGCTGATGCGCTCCTTCTTCGAAAACACCCCGCGCGCGCTGGAAGAGGCCGCCTGGATCGACGGCGCCGGCTACTGGCAAACCCTGCTGCGCATCGTGCTGCCGACCGCTGCGCCCGGCCTCGCCGCTACCGCCATCCTCTGCTTCATCTACGCCTGGAACGACTTCTTCTTCGCCCTCATCCTCACCCGCACCGACGCCATGACCGCCCCGGTCGCGGTGGTGAACTTCATGAACTACGAAGGCTGGGACTGGGGACGCATCGCCGCCGGCGGCGCCATGGTGATGCTGCCTGTACTGGTGTTCTCCCTCCTGGTGCGTAAGTTTTTGGTCGACGGCCTTACCGCCGGGGCGGTCAAGGGGTGATGGATCGTGCGGGGGGGGAAGGGAAGCAAGGCGGGGGCTCCGCCCCTCGACCCCGCCAAGTCCGTTGCGCGCCTTCGCGCGACGGGCCGGGCCCTTGGAACCCTTCGCTTAAGCATAGTTCGGGAGTGGAGAGGGGGCTCTACTCCGATGTTGCAACCACCGAGTCGAGCCCCCTCTCCACTCCCGAACCTCTTACGCAAAATGGGATCAAAGGGGCTCGGCC
>CAIPLM010000268.1 GCA_903865895.1 uncultured Rhodospirillales bacterium
GACGGCCCGACCACGCTCGCCCAGGCGCAGTCCTTCCTCGCCGATCTCGGCCCCGGCGGCGCCATCATGGTGAAAGCCATCGCCGGCGGCGGCGGCCGCGGCATGCGCCCGGTGACCGACCCCGCCCAACTCCCCGCCGCCTTCGAACGCTGCGCCGCCGAGGCGCTCTCGGCCTTCGGTGACGGCACCCTCTACGTCGAACGCTTGTTCGTGCACCCCCGCCACATCGAGGTGCAAATCATCGGCGACGGCACCGGCGCGGTGGCGCATCTGTGGGAGCGCGAATGCTCCGTCCAGCGCGAGCGCCAGAAGCTGATCGAAATCGCCCCCGCCCCCTTCCTCCGCCCCGCCGTGCGTGACCGCATGCTCGCCGCCGCGGTGAAACTCGCCGCCGCCGCCCGCTACCGCGGCGCCGGCACCTTCGAATTCCTCATCGATGCCAGCGTGGATGGAGACGGCGCCGCCATCGCCTTCATCGAGGCCAATGCCCGCATCCAGGTCGAGCACACCGTCACCGAGGAGGTGACCGGCATCGACCTCGTGCGCGCCCAGCTCGACATCGCCGGCGGCGCCACCCTGGCCGATCTCGGCCTCACCCAGGCCGATATCCCCGCCCCAAGCGGCATGGCGCTGCAAGCCCGCGTCAACCTCGAAACCATGGGCGCCGACGCCTCGGTGCGCGCCGCCGGCGGGGTGCTCAGCGCCTATGATCCGCCGAGCGGACCAGGCGTGCGCGTCGATGGCTACGGCTATGCCGGCTACCGCACCAATCCCCGCTTCGACAGCCTGCTGGCCAAGGTGATCGTCCACGCCCGCTCCGGCCGCTTCGCCGATGCGGCGTCCAAGGCCGTCCGCGCGCTCGGCGAATTCCGCCTCGCCGGCGCCGCCTCCAACATCGGCTTCCTCCAGGCCCTGCTCACCCATCCCGATCTGCTGGCCGGCCGGCTGCACACCCGCTTCGTCGAGGAGCACATCGCCGCCCTCACCACCACCAGCGCCACGCAGACTCGCTTCTTCGAGCCCGCCCGCTTCCTGGAACCCACAGGCGCCGCCCCCCGCCGCCCTGGCGCCCGGGTGGACAGCAGCGATCCGCTCGCCGTGATCGCCCATGGCAAATCCGGCGGCCCCGTCGAGGAAGCCCAGGCCACCGCCGACGATCTCGCCGGGCCGGACGGCACCGAAGCACTGCGCGCGCCGATGCAGGGCACCATCGTCAGCCTCTCCGCCGCCGCCGGCGATACCGTGCTGGCAGGGCAGGAGGTGCTGGTGATGGAAGCGATGAAGATGCAGCACCCCATCACCGCCCCCGTCTCCGGCATCCTCCGCGCGCTGACCATCGAGCCCGGCGAGACCGTCTTCGAGGGCCACCCCCTCGCCTTCATCGAACCCCGCGCCGAACTCGGCGGCGCCGCCATCGCCAATACGCGCCCTGACCCCGACTATATCCGCCCCGACCTCGCCGAACTCCTGGCCCGCCGCGCCCGCACCCTCGATGCCGCGCGCCCCAAGGCGGTCGCCCGCCGCCGCGCCACCGGCCAGCGCACCGCGCGGGAGAACATCGCCGATCTCGTGGATGCCGACAGCTTCGTCGAATATGGCGGCCTCACCCTGGCCGCCCGCCGCCGCACCACGCCGCTGGAACAGCTGATCGACGAAACCCCCGCCGACGGCATCATCATAGGCCTCGCCACCATCGGCGCCACGCGCTTCCCGGAGGACAAGGCCCGCGTGATGATCGCGCATTACGACTACACCGTGCTGGCGGGCACCCAGGGCCGCAACGGCCACCGCAAGCAGGACCGCATGTACGAGCTGGCCGCCGAGCTGCGCATCCCCGTCATCCTCTTCGCCGAGGGCGGCGGCGGGCGCGGCAGCGACAGCGACTCAACGGGCGGCTCGGAGACCGACACCTTCTACCGCTTCGCCGCTCTCTCCGGCGGCGCGCCCTTGGTCGGCATCGCCTCGGGACGCTGCTTCGCGGGGAATGCCGTGCTGCTCGGCTGCTGCGACGTCATCATCGCCACCGAAAACGCCACCATCGGCATGGC
>CAIPLM010000269.1 GCA_903865895.1 uncultured Rhodospirillales bacterium
CGCCACCGTGTTCGCCGCGCGGACGGCCCGGAGCGCATCGCGGGCGAGTGGTGGAAGCGCGACGGGGAAATGCGTTCGGTACGCGACTATTTCCGGGTGGAGGACGAAGAAGGCCACCGTTTCTGGCTGTTCCGGCGCGGCGACGGAGACGATCCGGCAACCGGCGACCGGCGGTGGTTTTTGCATGGATTTTTCTGACCCGCACCAATCCCGGTTCGGTTTGTGGGGATAGGCGACCTGCCCTATCCTGGCACCAGTCAATCACCCAGAAGGAAACGTTATGACTCACCCGGATCGCCTGCGCGCCGTGTTGAAGGAACCAGGCCTGTTGACCATGCCCGCCGTATGGGACGGGCTGAGCGCCAAGATGACCGCTGCCGCCGGCTTCAAAACCGCTTTTTTATCAGGTTCCTGTGTCGCGGCCAGCCGGTTGGGCGGCCCCGACCTCGACCTGATTTCCTTCGCGGAGATGTTCGACTCCTTTAACATGGTGCGCGGCGCCGCGCCGGATCTGTTGATCCTGGCCGACGGCGATCATGGCTATGGCAATCCGATGAACGTGCAGCGCACCGTCCGCGCCTACGGACGCGCTGGCGCCGCCGCGATCCTGATCGAGGACAAGATCACCCCGCGCGCCCTGACGTCCGCTGGCAAACCGTGCCTTCCGCGCGAAGAAGCCCGCATGAAAATCCGCGCCGCCGTTCAAGCCGCCAAGGAATCCGGCATCCTGATCCTGGCGCGCACCGATTGCCGCCCCACCCAGGGCATCGACGAGGCGGTCGCCCGCATCGAGATGTATGTCGAGGAGGGCGCCGACATCCTGTTCCTCGATTCGCCGGCCAACCCCGCGGAAATCGCCCGTGCCATCGCCGCGGCACAGGGGCGCCCGTCCTTCAACGTGGTGCAGTCGCTCGGCTCGCCGATCCCCACCGCCACCGAGGCGGCCGCCATGGGCTTCAAGATCGGCACCTACCCGCCGACCCTGCTCTCCCCCGCCATCGCCGGCATCCGCGCCGGCCTCGAGGCGATGAAGGCCGGCCTGGCCACCTCGCCGATGGCGCTCGACACCGCCGACCACCGCGCGACCCTCGGCTATGGCGACTATGACGTCGCCGCCATGCCCTTCATCATCGGCTGAACGGCTCGGCCCGGCGCCTCGATCCAGGCGCCGGGCCCCCGCACAGGCGGGGAAAGGAGGCTGCGATGTCTGGTTTCGAGATCAGGCCGGCCACGGCGGAGGAAATGCCGGAGTTCACCCGGCAGGCCGCCCGCCAGATCGCCCTGCCCCCCGCGATGCTGGCCGGGATGCCGCCGGAATGGACGCTCGCCGCCTTCGTCGATGGGCAAATCGCCACCACATACGCCTGGTGGCCGCTGCAACTCCGCCTCGCCGGCCGCGCCGTGCGGGTCGCCGGCGTCACCCAGGTCTCAACCCACCCCGCCCATCGCCGCCGCGGCTATCTGCGCGCTGTCACAAGGCGACATTTCGAGACCATGCATGAACGGGGTGAGGAAGCCTTCGCCGGGCTGCACCCCGCTTGGATGGCGATCTACCAGCGCTTCGGCTACGGCTCGGTCACTGGCCGCCACACCTATCGTGTCGCACCGCGCGACATCCGCTTCCATCATCCGCTCTCCACGCCCGGCCGCGTGCGCGAAATCGACCCTGCGGCGGAATTCGGCGTCCTCGTCGATATCTACCGGCGCTACCGCGAGGACCGCACCGCCCTCGTGCATCGCGGCCGGGCGATGTGGTTCGCCGGCGCCCTGCAGGATCCGCCAGCCGGGCAGCAGCGGGTCGTGCTGGTCTATGAAGAGGCCGGGCTCGCGCTGGGCTACGTCATCTACAGCCACGGCCGCGAAGCCAACGGCGCGCGCCGGCTGCGGATCACCGATTTCTTCGCCCTGTCGCAGCACGCGCATCAGGCGCTGTGGTCGATCCTGGGCGGCTACGACAACGTAGATGACATTCTATGGGATAACGCGCCGCCGGATGATCCATTGCCGCTGATGCTCACCGAACCGCGCCTGCTCAATCAAACCGTGCGCGACGGCATCATGATCCGCGTCGTCTCGGCGGAGGCCGCCCTGGCGCACCGGCCATACGCATCAGCGACGGAATTGAGATTCAGACTGCGGGACGACTTCTGTCCGTGGAATGATGGACTCTGGCGCCTTGCCACTTCGCCGGAGGGCGGCCGTGTCGCAAGCGCAGACGGAGGGGCGGTCGATTTCACCCTCACTCCCGATACTCTCGCGGCCCTGATGTTCGGGCGATATTCGGCCTCCACGGCGCACCACGCCGGCCTGCTCGATGGCCATCCCGCGCCGGACGTGCTGCGGCGGTGGGACGAGGCACTCCGCCTCGACCATCCGCCGCATGAGGCGGAGCACACTTGGTAGAACTCCCCTCCGGCGTACCTACACCGGAGGGGTGGGTAACTCAGTCGCGCGCCGGCTCGGGCTCGACGTGGTCGGCGATCATCGCTTGGGTGGTGATCAGCAATGACCCCACGGAGGCGGCGTTCTGCAGCGCGGCGCGCACGACCTTGGTGGGGTCGATAATGCCGGACTTCACCATGTCGACGTAGGTACCGCTCTGGGCGTCGAAGCCCCAGCTGTACTCGTCCTTCTCCAGCACTTTCCCGGAAATCACGGCGCCATCTTCGCCGGCGTTGGCGGCGATTTGGCGCATCGGCATGAGGGCGGCCTTGCGGACGATCTCGATGCCGTGGCGCTGATCGGCGTTGTCGCCCTTCAGCTTGGCGAGGATGAGGCTAGCACGGGCGAGGGCCACGCCGCCGCCTGGGACGATGCCTTCCTCAACCGCAGCGCGGGTGGCGTGCAGCGCGTCATCCACACGGTCCTTGCGCTCCTTCACCTCGACCTCGGTCGAGCCGCCGACCTTGATCACCGCGACGCCACCGGCGAGCTTGGCGAGACGCTCCTGGAGCTTCTCGCGATCATAGTCGGAGGTGGTTTCCTCGACCTGAGCGCGGATCTGGGCCACGCGAGCCTGGATGTCGGCCTTCTTGCCGACCCCCTCGACGATGGTGGTGTTGTCCTTGTCGATCAGGATCCGCTTGGCCTTACCCAGCATCTCGAGCGTCACGCTCTCGAGCTTGATGCCGAGATCTTCGCTGATCACCTGGCCGCCGGTGAGCACCGCGAGATCCTCCAGCATCGCCTTGCGGCGATCGCCGAAACCTGGCGCCTTGACGGCCGCGACCTTGAGGCCGCCGCGCAGCTTGTTCACCACGAGCGTAGCGAGCGCCTCGCCCTCGACGTCCTCGGCGATGATCAGCAGCGGCTTGCCGGACTGGACCACGGCTTCCAGCAGGGGAAGCAGGGTTTGCAGGCCGGAAAGCTTCTTCTCGTGGATGAGGATATAGGGCTGCTCGAGCTCCACATTCATCTTCTCGGCATTCGTCACGAAATAGGGCGACATGTAGCCACGATCGAACTGCATGCCCTCGACGACGTCGAGCTCGGTCTCCATACCCTTGGCTTCCTCGACGGTAATGACACCCTCGTTGCCGACCTTCTGCATGGCCTGGGCGATCATCTTGCCGATATCAGCCTCGCCATTGGCCGAGATGGTACCGACCTGGGCGGTCTCCGCCTGGGTCGTGATCTTCTTCGAGCGCTTGGCGAGTTCCTCGACCAGGGCGATAACCGCCTTGTCGACGCCGCGCTTGAGGTCCATCGGGTTCATCCCGGCGGCCACCGCCTTGACGCCCTCGCGGACAATGGAGTGCGCCAGCACGATTGCGGTGGTGGTGCCATCGCCCGCGATGTCATTGGTCTTCGAGGCCACTTCGCGCACCATCTGAGCGCCCATGTTCTCGAACTTGTCGGTGATCTCGATTTCCTTGGCGACGGTCACGCCGTCCTTGGTGATGCGCGGCGCACCGTAGCTCTTGTCGATCACCACGTTGCGGCCCTTGGGGCCGAGAGTGACCATCACCGCGTGGGCGAGCAGTTCGACACCGGCGAGCAAGCGCCCGCGAGCATCGCTACCGAAACGTACGTCTTTGGCAGCCATGTGATTTCTTCTTCCAAATATATGAGGCGGAGGAGGCCCGCGCGGCGGGTGCCGGGCGGCGCAGTCGCTACGCCTTGGGGGATTTCGCCGTGGTCTTGGTCGGTGCTGCCTTGGCGGGTGCCGATCCGGGGATGACGCCGAGGAGGTCGCTCTCCTTCATGATCAGCAGATCGGCGCCGTCGATCTTCACTTCGGTTCCCGACCACTTGCCGAACAGCACGCGATCGCCGGCCTTCACGTCGAGCGGGATGATGGCACCCAGCTCGTTACGCGCTCCTGGGCCGGCCGCGACGATTTCGCCTTCCATCGGCTTCTCCTGGGCGGTATCGGGAATGATGATGCCCCCGGCCGTCTTCTCCTCGGCGTTCAACCGGCGTACGACGACCCGGTCATGCAGCGGGCGGAATTTCATGGTGATGTCTCCTGATGCGGCAGGCCACGAAGGCCACGGCCCGCATCGCGCGATCCTGCCATCGCGCCACCGCCGATAACGGTGTTTAGCACTCCTGGGGTAAGAGTGCCAGGACGCTGCAGAGACAAAATGTGACCGTTGCCTTGGGAGCGCCCGATAATGCGTCCAGATTGGGGACGCCGGGCTCAAGCGCGCGAAAATCAGCACAACTCGACAAAAAATGAGATGAAATTTCAAATTTCACCGGTTCGGGGGCGTGTTTCCATCTGGAATTAACGAATGAGTTACACTAAGCGTATGGTGCCGGCTGACTAGCCAGACCGGGCATGCGAAACGAGTCGCCCCAAATGCGCCAAATCCTTGAACCCCGTTTCCTGTTCGATGCCAGCCTTGCCGTGACGGCCAAAATGGCCGGCGGCCCGGATGTTGATCGCCACATAGGCGATCCGCTTCGCACGCCGATGGTGCTGGCGCGGCCAATCGCGATTGCGGCTGACGTGGGCGATCTTGGCCTTCACAACGCGGAGGCTGCGCCGGCTAAGACGAGCGTTCTGTTCGTCGATCCTCGGGTGGCGAACTGGCAGACGCTTGCTGCGGGCACGTCGGCGGATACCCTGGTGGTCCAGATTGATCCGGCAAAGGACGGGCTGTCGCAAGTGAGTGCTGCACTGTCCAGCCTCGGTGTTGTGCGGAGCGTAGATTTCCTGACCTACGGTGGCGCGGGCAAAATTTCGCTCGGCGCAACGACGGTCGATGCCGCGGCCTTGCAATCACATGCCGCAGAGATCGAGGGGTGGCAGGGGCACCTTGCCGCGGGCGCGCAAATCCGTTTCTGGGGTTGCGATGCCGGCGCGGGCACCGTGGGCGCTGCCTTCGTTGACACGGTGCGCGCGCTGACTGGCGCGAGCGTCGCCGCTTCGACGGACGCCACCGGCAATGCTGCGCTGGGCGGAAACTGGGTGTTGGAGCGGGTGTCCGGGCCAGCTGTTATGGCCGTGCCCTTCTCTGAAGCGGCCCGGACCGCTTTCAACTCGATATTGGACCTGACGAAGACGGCGTCCGCGTCAGCGCCGCTTCAAAGTACAAACTACAGCACCACGATCCTGTTGCCGCAGTTCGATCCGTCGCTCGGGACGCTCACCTCGGTTCAGTTCAAATTAGACGGATCGGTGTCCGGCACCAGTCGTGCGGAAAACATTGGTAACGCGGCGACTCTGAGTTTGAACCTGGAAGCGAACGAGAAACTGCAATTGCCGTCCGTGCTCGGCGGTACTTTGGTGGCCCAGGTGTTCCCGCTTGTGCAGGCGACGTTTGCGGCCAGCGCGGACGACGGCACGATCGACTTCGCCGGCACCTCAGGCGTTACGCTTCCCGGTCAGAATGGAACTGCGTCTACTACCTCCGCTGTGCTGACTGACGGACCGACGCTGACAGCGTTCACAGGTACCGGCACAGTGTCGATGCCGTTTAGTGCCACTGGAATATCGGCCACCACCGGTTCGGGCAACGTCGTCTCCTTCTATTCGACATCAGCGAGCGCAACGGCGACAGTCACCTACACTTACATTCCATCAGGCCCCGCCACGGCTCCATTGTCCGGGACCGTCTGGCAATCGTTCGGCCCATCGCCGACGATTTTCAATCCTGTCCTCGATACCAAGCTGGCCGGTGTATTGGTGACCTTGGTGTCGGCCGGTGCGGACGGAGCTTTTGGCACGCCGGATGATGTCATCCAGACCACCAACACCGCCCCTGATGGCACATATAATTTCGCGGCGGTAATTCCGGGCGCGTTCAAGGTGACGTTGCCGCTCCCCGGGAGTAACGGGCTGCCTGCGAATGAGACTCTGATCGCCGACCCCTTTGGCAATATCGCCAATTCTCCTGCCCTTGCTGCGGGCACTGCGGCCGCAGGCACACCAGTAACCGGGGTGGATTTCGCCTATGAGGTGCCGGACACCGCGCCAGTGCTCGGTAATTGGGCGACTGGGCATCAGGTTCTCAATCCCGGACAGTCGGCGCATCTTTCCACCACCGGGGCTGCGACCGAGGTGGATGCCGAGCTCGATCGGCTTGTGACGACCAACACCTCGACTTACACCGGAAGTGTGCTGACGGTTGAGCGCTATGTCGGCGGCGCTCCCGCGCCTGACGCCACGGATACCTTTGCTGGCGATGCGAGTCTGAGTTTCTCCGGCAGTAATGTTGTGCTCGGCGCCACGACGATCGGCACGTTCACCCAGAGCGGAGGTGTCCTGAGCATTTCACTCGGTGCCAATACAACGAACGCCACCGTCACCGGGCTGCTCGATCATCTCACTTATTCCAATACCGGCAACTCCACGCTCGCTTTGAACGTCACCATCGGGGCGAAGCTTGCGGACGGCAATTTCAATAACGTCCCGCTTTCGGTTGGTTTCACCGGTCTGCAAGGCACCGGAGGGGTGCAGACGAGTGCTCCAGTTTTCTCGGTATTTGACGTTGCGCCCTCAGGCGCACCATACACCGCGACCTTCATTGAACCGAATAACACCCCGGCGTCTGGAGCGACCATCACGTTGCCCGCGGTCGATCCGGTCAACTTATCGGCGCCAGGCGCGACATTGTCGCAGGTAACGGTGTCGCTGGGTGGCGGATTCGTCGCCAGCGAGGACGTGCTTGCGGCGGTCACCAGTGGCGCGACGGGTAACATCGCCTCGAGTTACAACGCAGCGACGGGTCAGTTGACCCTGACGTCAGCGGGCGGAACGGCGACGATCGCGCAGTGGCAGGCGGTTCTTGCTGCATTGACCTATGACGATACGTCCGACCGACCGCAGACCTCGCAGCGTACGGTCACCTATGCCGTGACCGACAGTGCGAGCACACTGACGACGTGGCAACTCGGCACCATCAATGTGGTCGCCGCGAATGACTCCCCGGTGCTTGACACCGCGGTTGCCGTGACGCTACCGATTTCGACCGAAGATGCGCTCGCACCGCCGAGCGGTGCGGTTGGCACGCTCGTCAGCGCGCTCGCCAATTCCAGCAATATTACCGACCCCGATCAGAACAATGTGCGGGACGCGATTCCCGCCGGGCCGGATGGAATGGCTGTCGTTACCGCCGACACATCGCTGGGGAATTGGTGGTTCAGCACAAACAACGGTACGAGTTGGTCCAAGTTCGCGGGTACCGGGCTGATCGCAATTTCTGACAGTAATGCTGCACATTTGGCGGCCGACGCCAATACGCGGATCTATTTCCAGCCCACCGTGACGAATTTCAACGGCGCTATCACACCGGCCATCTCCTTCCGTGCTTGGGACGGCAAAGACGGCGTGGCCAATGGCTCGTTGTCGGCCCTGCCGAGTGATAGCGCGCTTGGTTTTGGCTTCAACACCGCGGCATCGGCCTATTCCGCCGCGGTCAAGGTGTTGAATGTCACAGTGGCGCCGGTGAACGACGCGCCGATCGCGACGGGCTCGGCGACACTGGCGCCGACGACCGAGGACACGGCGAACCCGCCGGGTGCGACGGTGACGTCGCTGTTCACGCCGAGCTTCTCGGACACGGTTGACACGCAGCAGACCGGCATCAACCCGACTGGCTCGCTGGCCAATACGCTGGCGGGTGTGGCGATCGTGGGCAACACGACGCCGCCGAGCGAGGGGACCTGGCGCTACTCGACGGATGGCGGGACGACGTGGACGCCGATCCCGACGACGGTGTCTGACAGCAACGCGATCATTCTGTCGGCGAGCACGAAGATCGACTTCCTGCCGGTTGCCAACTTCAACGGCGCGCCGCCTCCGCTGACGGCGCGGCTGATCGACAGCTCGACGGACGTGCCGCTGAGCGGTGCGACGACGGGCAACTCGCTGCTCTCGGGCCCGCAGGCGCTGACCGGCATCGACGTGTCCGGTCCGAAGAACGGCGGCATCACCGCGGTGTCGCTGGCCACCGTGCCGCTGAACACGACTGTTCCGCCGGTGAACGACGCGCCGATCGCGACGGGGTCGGCGACACTGGCGCCAGTTCCGGCCGGCACGACCAACCCGCCGGGTGACACTATCACGCATCTATTCACGCCGAGTTTCTCGGATACGGTGGACAATCAGAAGACGCCGATCAACCCGACAGGGTCACTGTCCAATCCGTTCGGGGGCGTTGTTGTTGTGGGCAATCCGACCCCGCCCGCCGATGGCGCTTGGAAATATTCGACGGATGGCGGGACGACCTGGGTGCCGGTGCCAATCACGGTTTCCGATAGCAATGGGTTGGTGCTTGGCGGCAACGTCAAGGTTGCATTCTTCCCCGATCCCAATTTCAAGGGGACCGTTCCTCCGCTGCAGGTTCGCCTGATCGATGGCTCGGTGGACGTGCCGGTTTCCGGTCCGACCCGTGGATCGGACCTCGTGAATACTGCGACCGTGATCACCGGAGTGGATGTCAGCGGTTCGAATAACGGGGGCATCACGTCGGTAAGTGCGGCTCTCGTGCCGCTAAGCACTCTGGTATCGCCGCCCAACCGGCCGGCGCCTCCTGCGCCACATCCGATACACCCGACCCCTCCCCCTGACGTTCCGGAGTGGCCGGGTGGTAAGCCCCCTGGTTATTTGTGGGGATCGACCGTCTACCGGTCGTTGGTCACGGATCAGATCGGCATCATCAACGTGTCGGCGGATGCTTTCTACGGCCCAGGGGCCAATCAGCCGCTGCACTATGAGGCGCGCTCGTCCAGCGGGGCGGCCATTCCGCCCTGGCTCACGTTCGATGCCACGACTCTGAATTTCCGGGGCATTCCCCCGGAAAGTGCGACCGGTACGCTCGACCTGAAGATCATCGCGACCAACGACTCCGGCCAGTCCGCGAGTGCTGAGGTGCATGTCTTCATCGTTCGCCAACCGGCCGACCTCTTGTCGTTGCTGCGGGCCAGCCAGTCGATCGGCCAGACACAGCAGCGTCTGCCGGTGCGCCCGGCGCTGCGGGACGGGACGCAACCGCGGCAGCCCGCGAAGGCGCCGGCGCCACGACCGGCAGCACCGGCCGTAAACCGGCCGCCGGCGGATGACCAGCAGAAGCCGCCTGCACCCTCGGCCGAGGCGGTACCAACCCGTAGCGACGCCGTCGGACTGACAGCTCAGTTGCGTGAACAATCAATGGGCGGCAACCTGACGCGCGCCCGTATGCTCCTTGCCGCGCTCGCCAATTCGGCTATTGCTGATGCCGCAGATTGACCCGACCGCACCCAACCTTCGATCGGAGACGCCCGTGCCGCGTATGACCTTTAACCGTCCGGCTCTTGCCGCCGTTGCTTTGCTGGCATTGGTGGGATGCTCCGTGCGGCCGCAGCCGCTGACCCCCGAGGAGAACGTCACCCGGGCGAATGCGGACCGTGACGTTATCACCAAGAACTACACGCCGCTGGAAGGTCCTCTCACTCTTTCGGGAGCGATCGCCAGAGCGCTGAAGTACAACTACGATAGCCAGCTCTCGCAGGCGGAAATCGCGCTGCAGGAGAAGCAACTCGATCTCGCCATGTCCCAGATGCTCCCGCGACTGGCGACGGCCGCGGGCTACAATTGGCGCAGCATCCCCAATGCGGCGCAGAGCGTGGACGTAATCACACGGCAGCGCACGCCAGGATGGTCCTACTCTGAAGAGCCTGACCATGGCGTTGCGGATATAACGTTCTCGTGGAATGTGCTCGATCTCGGGGTGAGCTACTTCCAGGCAAAGCAGCAAGGTTGGCGCGCCCTGATTGCCGTGGAGCGCCGCCGCAAGGTGATCGACAATATTGTTAAGACCACAGCGCAGGCCTATTGGCGCGCCGCAGCGGCCGACGAGACCCTCCCTAAGCTCGACCCGATGCTGGTAGAGGCGCGCCGCAGCCTGGTGACCTCGCAGAAGGTGGGGCAGCAGAGCCTGCAGTCGCCGCTTGCTCTGCTGGATTTTCAACAGAACATGTTGATCGTGCTGGCTGAACTGGAAAAAATGCGCAATGACATGACGGCGGCGCAGATCGAACTCGCGACGCTGATCAACGTACCGCAGGGCTCCAAGGTCATCTTCGCGTCGACACCGGCAGACATGAGTGTCAATGCCAAGATCGACAACCACAAGCTTGAGGACATCGGACTGGCGCTTCGGCCGGAGATGCGGATCGAGAGCTACCAGCAGCGGATCGACCGGCAGGACGTCTATAAGGAAATCGTGAAGATGATGCCGGGCGTTGGCGTGCTCGGCAGCCTCAACTACGATTCCAATGACTTGCTGTATAAGAAGACTTGGGGGGAACTCGGCGTTCGTGCCACGTTCAATCTGTTTAACCTGGTGCAGGGCCCGCGGGCGATCGCGGTGGCTGAGAAGGCGGTCGAGATCGATGAGCAGCGGCGTGTTGCCTTGGCGGTGGCGCTCATTACGCAGATCAACCTGAGCATCCAGGAATATGCCAACGCGATCGACGGGTACAAGACGGCGCAGGAAATCGACAAGATCGGCCAGCAAATGTCTCGCGTGGCCGATAACGTTACCGCCGCGGGCGTACAGACCGAGGCTGACCGGGTTCGCCGGCAGCTGACCGTACTGACGACGCGGGTGAACCGTGACAAAGCAGTTGCAAGGCTGCACGGGTCGCTCACTGGCGTCTACTCGGCGGTTGGGATTGACCTCGTACCCGCCGGCGCTGATCTGAACGATCTGCCAACGCTGACGAAACAGGTTGAGACCGCCATCAGTGATTGGCAGGCGGGCCGTCTGCCGGAACTGCCCACCGTCACTGCGGCGAACTAGGCGCATGCGCCGGAATGAAGTGAAGGCAACAGCGCATTTTGGCACGCTGTTGTCCGCGCGTGGCGCCGGCACATTGCGACTGATCCGAGGGTGTGCTGTACTGGTTTTGGCACTCTTGCCACTTGCGGCGAATGCACAAGATAGCGCGCCCATTGGCGCCCAAGTTGTTGCGCGTACTACCGCCCAGATCGGCGCACCGATGTCGGGGCAGCTGATTGAGTTTCCGCTGGCCGATGGTGATACCTTTGCCGCAGGCCAGATTCTGGCGCGGTTCAACTGCGCGCAGCCGGAAGCTGCGATGGCACGTGCGAAGGCCGAGGCGGACAAACGCGCGGACCTATACGCCACCCAGCAATCGCTCAAGGCGCTCAACGCCTATTCCCGCGTGGAGTTGAAGACGGCGCAGAACGATGTCGCGGTGGCACAGGCGGAACTCGCTTTGGCGCGCACCTCGGTTGCGAATTGCGTGATCAAGGCCCCATTCGCTGGGCGTGTCGCGAATACGTCGGTCCGGAATTTCTCATTCGTCCAGATGGGTGCCCCATTGATGGACATCCTTGATGACGGCACGCTCGAACTGGAGCTGATCGTCCCGTCGCGTTGGTTGACATGGATGGTGATCGGGACGCCATTCAACGTGCGGGTAACAGAGACGGCGCAGGGCTACGATGCCGCGGTGACGCGTTTCTCCGGACGAGTGGATGCGGCGAGCCAAACCATCAAGGTATACGGGCGGATCGGCGTGCGTGCCGCGGGTCTGCTACCGGGTATGAGCGGCACCGCGCACTTCCCCGACGCACCCAAGTAGCCACGACTCTCCGATGTCGGGCGCGATGACTGAGCAGATGCTGCGCCTCGCGGCGGCGCTCCATCTGGGGGCACGGGTGCGCGAAGTTCCACGTGAGGAACTCGGCTTCGTCATCGTCAATGAGACGGTTCAGGCGATCGCCTACGATCAGGCAGCGCTCTGGGATGCGCGTAGCCGCAAGGTGGCGGCGCTGTCCGGAGCATCGCGGGTCGAAGCGGCGGCCCCCTATGTCGGCTTCCTCCGCCGCTTCTGCGGCCGCTTCACCGAAACCACCCCGGCGGTCGTGCGGCCGCTTCCGGGGGAGGCGACCGAAGCGGACGAGTTCCTTGGTCCTGAATTGCTGTGGTGCCCCTTCGTCGTCGGGGGGGACCCGATCGGCGGCCTGCTGCTGGCGCGCCGCGCGCCATGGACCGAGGGTGACATCCAACTAATGGCCACCTTAGCGGGTGGATTTGCGCAGAGCTGGGAGCTAGCCCGTGCCCGGCGCGCGCGCTTGCGCCCCGGGTTCGGCCGCAGGATCCGCCAATTTGCCATCCTTCTCCTTGCCGCCGGCGTTCTGGCGCTAGGCGCGGTGCCGATCCCGAGTTCGGCGATTGCCCCGGCGGAGATCGTGGCCGATGCGCCGGCCTTCGTGCGTGCGCCCTTCGCGGGGGTCATCGACAGTATCGCCGTCGCGCCGAATCAGCCGGTTACAGCCGGCCAAATCATCGTGCGCCTCGATCGTCGGCAACTCGAGGCGCAGCAGCGGGTGGCCGAGAAGGCGAGCGAGGTGGCCGAGGCCAATTATCGCCAGGCCAGTCAGGAGGCAATCAGTGATCCAAAGGCCCGCGAACAACTCGCGGTGCTGCGTAGCAAGCTCGACGAAGCACGCGCCGATCTCGAGTATCGCCGTACGCTGCTCAGCCGAGCCGCCATTCCAACCCCCGCTGCCGGGATTGCGGTCTATAACGACCCTGCCGACTGGATCGGCCGCCCAGTTGAAACCGGTGAGCGCATCATGCAGGTGGCCGCCCCAATATCGCGGCGTGTCGAGATTGAACTGCCGGTGGGGGAGGCGATCACGCTGGAGCCCGGGGCACGTGTGTTGTTTTTCGACAACCTCAATCCCGATCGCCCCACTGAGGCGGTGCTGACCCGCGCAAGCTATACTACGACGATGAGCCTCGCCGGCGTGCTGGTCTATGTCTGCGATGCCGCATTGGAGGGTGAGGCATCGCTGCGCCTCGGCCTCAAGGGCAGTGCCAAGATCTTCGGCCCGCCGCGTCCCCTCGCGCTATGGCTCCTGCGCCGCCCGATCGCCTGGCTGCGTGAGGTGCTTGGATGAGCGAGGCTATTCTGCCGCCGCTGCGCGAGGAGCTGCGGCTGTCGCGTGGCCCGGTGGCGGATGGACAGCCGACTTGGTCAATTTATGATCCCGCCCGTCATCGTTTCATCCGGATCGACTGGCAGGATTTCGAGATCCTGAGTCGGTGGGCGCTGCAGGCACCTGGCGCGATCATCGCTGCGTTGAGGGTGGAGACCACGCTGCGGCCGAGCCAGGAGGATGTTCTTAGGCTCGCCGATTTCTGCCGGCACGCTGACCTGTTGCGACCGAGCACCGAACAGGATGCCGCGCATTTCGCTGCCCAAGCCGCCGCAGCGCGGCATGGGGCCGCGACATGGCTAGTGCACAACTACCTTTTCCTGCGCCTGCGCCTCGTCAATCCCGATGTATTCCTCCGGGCCCTGCTTCCCTGGGTTGGCTGGATGTTCAGCCGGGCCTATCTTGGCGTGCTGACCGGCGGCATTCTGCTGGCGTTGTTTCTGGTCTCCCGGGAGTGGGAGAGCTACACGCACAGCCTGACCGAGATGTTCACTCTCGACGGCCTGTTATGGATGGGCGTCGCGCTATCGGCTACCAAGGTGTTGCATGAGCTTGGCCACGGCCTCGCCGCGCGCCGCTTTGGCTGCCGAGTACCGTCGATGGGGGTCGCGTTTCTCGTGCTATGGCCGGTGCTATGGACCGATACAACCGAAGCCTGGCGCCTGGTCCGCCGCCGCGACAGGCTGGTGATTGATGCATCCGGCATGCTGGCCGAGATCTCGATTGCCGTGCTCGCCACCATCGCCTGGGCCATCCTGCCTGATGGGCCGGCGCGCAACGCCGTTTTCACCCTTTCAAGCTCGACCTGGCTGCTCACGCTGCTCGTCAACACGAGCCCTCTCATGCGGTTCGACGGCTACTATATTCTTTCGGACCTGCTCAACGTTCCCAACCTGCAGGACCGCGCCTTCCGCCTCACGCGATGGCGCATCCGGGAATTGCTGTTTGGGCCGGGACTGCCGGCGCCAGAGCGGTTCCCGCCGGTGATGGCGGCGGCGCTGACGTTTTACTCGGTTTCGACCTGGATCTACCGCTTCTTCCTGTTTCTCGGCATCGCCCTTTTGGTCTACCACTTTGCGTTCCGCGCGCTCGGCATCATCCTGATGGGGATCGAGATTTGGTATTTCGTCTGTCGGCCGATTTTCAACGAAGTGATCGCCCTGGCGCGCGTTGGGACATCGACGCCGCTGAATCGCCATGGCGTGCTGACTCTGCTTACCCTGGCAGCGCTGATCGGCCTGTTGGTGTTCCCGTGGCGGGGCCGTGTGGATGCGCCCGGCATCCTCCGTGCAGCGCGCCAGGCCACTCTCTATACCGTCGAGCCCGGGCGGTTGGTGAAGCTGACAGGGAACGGCTCCCGCGTTGACGCCGGGGCCGTATTGTTCGCGCTGGAATCAGCCGATATTGATCATGATTTGCGCACTTCGGCGGCGCAGCTGGCCGGCGCCCAGGCCGATCTCGCAGCTCGCAGCTTCGATGCCGAACGGCGGCGCGCCCAACAGGCGGCGATGGCGATGGCATCGGCTTCTGCGGCCACCCTTGCGCATGCCGAGGCCCGCGCGGCGGCCCTTGCGGTGGTTGCACCATTTCCCGGCCTGCTGACTGACGTACCGGCCGCCCTGCGGCGCGGGGACGACCTCAAGCGCTTGGAGCCACTCGGTGTGCTGATCGACACGGCTGCGCCGATCGTCGAGGCCTATGTCGGCGAGGCCGATCTCGACCGGGTTCGCCCCGGTGCGCGCGCGGTCTTCCTGCGCGAGGACGGGCTGCGCGTTGACCTTTATGTGCGGGACGTCGATCGCGTGTCGACGCGTTTGCTCGAGGCAGCCGAGCTCGCCTCGCCGAACGGCGGTGCTCTGCCTGCGCGCAAGGATTCGCACGGCGGTATCGTGCCCGAACACGCCGTCTATCGCGTGCAGCTTGCCTTCCCCGGCACGCCGCCGGCTGTCACGCGCCGCATCGCCGGCCATGTGGTGATCGAGGCCCCGGCCGAGAGTCTGGCGCGGGCGACCTATCGGCGCGCCGTGGCGGTTCTGCGCCGGGAGTCCGCGCTGTAGCGCCTGACTGGCGCCGCAAGGCAGACTCTGGCTTGCGAAGGCGCGCCGGTCCCGGCATGGTCCGCCGCGACCCAACATGACACTTCGGCGGGATTGATATGGCCTATACGAGCAAGTTCAGCCGCGATCGCAGCCGGCGGAGGCGGCGCCTGTTATGGCGATCGGTGCTGTGGCTGGCTGGCGCCCTGGCCCTGTTTGGCCTCGGCTACTCCGCCTACCAAACCGGCTCGCTGCTGGCCGAGGCGCGGGTGCGCGAGCTCGAAGTGCGGCTCGCCGAGCAATCCGCGCGGCTCGATGCCGGCAGCACCGATGCGGCTCGCATGCGCGTCACCCTGGCCGAGGCGCGCCAGGCCGTGGTGACCCTGCAAAGCCGCTACGATGCCGACGTGCCACGGGGCGAGCCGGCGGAGATCTACGCCATCGCGCGCGAGCGGCTCACCCAGGGGGTGCCGGTGGCGCGCCTGGTGCAGGTTCTGCGCGAGGCCGCGGTGGCCAAACCCTGCGATACCAGGGTGGTCCGCAAGCGCTTTGCGCTGCAACAGGCCGCGCGGAACCCCGAGGACACTGCCCAACTCCTCGAAGGTCTGATCCAGGTGAGTGCAACCATGCCCGCCACGGGCGCCGATGCTGCACGGAATGCCGTTATCACCGTCACCCGCGCCTGGGCGGCCGAGCCGCTGCGCATCACCGGTCTGCCTGCCCGGCAGGATATCGCCATGAACAATGTCTCGCTCCGCCTCACCGTCGAGGCGGCCGATGTGGCGGGCTACGCGAACGCCTCCCTCTCGGTATGTGGCGGAAAGGGATAGCGAGCTCGCGAGCGCTGGAAGCACCGGCGAGGGGGCACCGCTCCCTCGTTCTCGGCCAGAGGCCGAGCCCGTGCCTTATTTCCTAGTGACTTCTCAGTGCGCCGCCGCGCCGCCAAGATAGGCCGCGCGCACCTGCGGGTCATTCCAGAGAGCTTCGGGGGCGCCGGAGACCAGGAGGCGGCCGGTCTCCAGCACGTAGCCACGATCGGCGACGGAGAGGGCCATGTGGGCGTTTTGTTCGACCAGCAGGACGGTGGTGCCGCGCTTGCGGATATCGGCGACGATGCGGAAGACTTGCTGGACGATGAGCGGGGCGAGGCCGAGGGAGGGTTCGTCGAGCAGGAGGAGTTCGGGCTTGGCCATGAGGCCGCGGGCGACGGCGACCATTTGGAGCTGGCCGCCGGAGAGGGTCCAGCCCAGGGCGTTTTCGAGGCGCTTGAGGTCGGAGAAAAAGGTCAACATTTCGTCGACCTCGCTTTCCAGGGAACGGCGGGGCACGCCTTTGCGGTTGGAGGCGCCGAGCATGATGTTTTCCCGCACGGTGAGGCCCGGGAAAATGCGGCGGCCTTCCGGCACGTGGGAGATGCCGAGGCGGACAATGGCTTCCGGCTTGAGGCCGAGGATGCTTTTGCCGCGATACAGCACCTCCCCGCTGACCTGCGGGACGAGGCCCGAGAGGGTGCGCAGCGTGGTGCTTTTGCCGGCGCCGTTGGAGCCGAGAAGGGTGACGATTTCGCCCTGATCGACGCTGATATCCAGCCCCTTCAGGACGGGCCCGGCGCCGTATCCGGCGGTGAGGCCCTTGATCTCAAGCAGCTTCATTTTTACGCGGCTCCCCGAGATAGGCGGCAATCACGTCCGGGTGGCTCAGCACGTCGCCGGGCTTGCCGTCGGCGATGCGCTTGCCGAAGTTGAGCACGGTGATGTGGTCGGCCACCTGCTCGACGAGATTCATGTCGTGGTCGATGATCATGATGGTCAGGCCATGGCCCTTCAACCGCTTCAGCAGCTTGCCGAGTTCCACCTTCTCGGTGAGGTTGAGGCCGGCGGCGGGCTCATCGAGCAGCAGCGTGTGCGGGCTGGCGGCGAGGGCGCGGGCGATTTCGACGTAGCGCTGATGGCCGTAGGAGAGATCGCCGACCATGCGATGCGCATCATGGCGCATTTCGACGAAATCGAGCGCGGCGAGGGCGCGGGCGACGACGGCTTGCGGGTTCTTGGCGACGTCGTTGCCTTCACGCTCGGCGCCGATCATGACGTTCTCCAGCACCGTCATGCCGCGGAAGACGCGAATGTTCTGGTAGGTGCGGGCGAGGCCGGCGCGGTTGCGGTTATGCGGCGCCAGCGTGGTGATGTCCTTGCCGACGAAGGTGATTTTGCCGCCGGTGGCCTCATAGAGCCCGGTGACGACGTTGATGAAGGTGGTTTTGCCGGAGCCGTTGGGGCCGATGAGGGCGTGCACGGTGCCGCGGCGGACGGTGAGGTTGACGCCATCGACGGCTTTTAGGCCGCCGAAATGCTTGGCGAGGTTCTCCACGACCAGCACCGGCTCGTCCGTCGCCTCGCCCTTCTGCGTGAGGAGGGGCAAGGGCGGCACCTCGCCGGTGACGGGCTTGCGGCGCGTGCGCATGCGGATATCGATGAAGCCCCACAACCCGTCCGGCAGGAAGACCATGATGAGGATGACCGAGGCGCCGTAGACGGCGAGGTAGACCTGCTTGAGGAAGCGCAGCCATTCCGGCAGCAGCACCAGCGCGACCGTGCCGACCAGGGCGCCGAACGGCGAGGTAACGCCGCCGAGCAGGGCCATGGTGAGCATGACGATGCTGTCGCCGAAGCTGAACTGGTCCGGGCTGATGTAGCGGAACCCGCCGGCGAACAGGCCGCCGCCGATGGCGCCCAGCACGGCGGAGATGCCGAAGGCCACCACCTTGGTGCCGTAGACGTTGATGCCGGAGGTGGAGGCGGCGAGTTCGTTGTCGCGCACCGCCTGCATCGCACGGCCGAGGCGGCTGGCCTTGAGGCGCCAGACGAAGAGCGTGACCAGCACAGCCGAGGCCATGATCAGCCCGAGATAGGCGCGGCCGTCATCGAGGCTGATGCCGAACAGCGAGGGGCGCAGCACGTTGCGCACGCCGTCCGGCCCGTGGGTGAAGTCGATCCAGTTGGTCAGCACCAGCGTCAAAATCTGCTGGAAGCTGATCGTGATCATACCGAGGTAGTGGCCGCCAAGCCGAAGCGTGCCAAGGCCGAGTACCAGCCCGCAAATGCCCGACAAAACCACGCCGATGGCGAGTGCCACGAAGAAGTTGATATGGAAATCAACGGTCCCCAGCGCCACCGCATAGGCGCCGATGCCGAAGAACGCGGCCTGGGCGATCGAGATCTGCCCGCAATAGCCAAGCACGACGACCAGGCCGAGCACGCCGATGGCGTAAGTGGCAGCCTGCATGAGGATGTTGAGATAATAGCCCTGCGCCGGCGCGAAGGACGCGCCGATCAGCACCACGATGATGGCGAGCCCTGCCGCCGGCAGGCCGCGCCAGGGGTTCGCCCCCGGACCCTGTTGAGCGGTCATGCCTTCTCCGAAATTTTCTCGCCGAACAGCCCCTGCGGCCGCACCATCAGGAAGGCCAGCAG
>CAIPLM010000270.1 GCA_903865895.1 uncultured Rhodospirillales bacterium
ATGCCCGTCCCGTCCGCTCTCGGTGACATCGGCCAGATTGACGCCGCGGCCCTTGGCCACCGCGCGGCCCATGCCGACGGCGGTGCCGGAGGGGGCATCGACCTTCTGGCGGTGATGCATCTCGACGATCTCGGCATCGTAGCTCTCACCCGGCAGGGCGGCGGCCATCTTTTCGGCCAGCGCCAGCACCAGGTTCACCCCGGGCGAGAAATTCGGCGCATGCACCACCGCGACCCGCTTGGCCGCCTCGGCCACCGCCGCCTCATCCGCCGGTGAGAGCCCGGTGGTGCCGAGCACCCAGGCGCAGCCCGCCATCGCGATCGCCGCGGCATGGGCCTGCACGGTGCTGGCATGGGTGAACTCCACCACCACGTCGCTCGCCGCCGCGAGCGCCGCGATATCGGCAAGCACCGCCACATCGCCCGGCACCGCAGTGCCCGGCCGATCAATGCCGCCGGCGAGTTTCAGCCCGGCGACCCGCGCCTCCTCGGCCACCAGCTGGCCCATCCGTCCGCCGATCCCGGCTACCCCGATTCCCCTGTTCATTGCGCCCTCCCGCTGCTGGTCCATGGTTGCGCCGAAGCGCCGTCGCGCGCCATCCTGTCACGCGCAAAGGGGACATGCCACATGAACGCCATCACCGACGCCGACGCGCTGCGCACCCATTTCGGCCCCGTCAGCCCGCTCGCCGAACGCAAGCAGCTCGACCATCTCGACCACCACTGCCAGGCCTTCATCGCCCTCTCGCCCTTCCTGGTGCTGGCCACCGCCGATGGCCAGGGCGGGGTGGATGCCAGCCCGCGCGGCGATGCCCCGGGTTTCGCCAAGGTGCTCGACACCCACACGCTGCTGCTGCCGGACCGGCCGGGCAATAAGCGGATCGACAGCCTGGGCAACATCGTCGCCCATCCCGGCGTCGGCCTGCTGTTTTTCGTGCCCGGCATCGACGAGACCGTGCGTGTCAACGGCAATGCCCGCGTGATCACCGACGCCGACCTGCTGGCCCAGGTGCCGGCGCAGGGCAAAATCCCGGCGACCGGGCTGCTGATCACCGTCACCGAGGCCTTCTACCACTGCGCCAAGGCCCTGATCCGCTCGAACCTATGGGACCCGGCAACCCGCATCGAACGCGCCACCTTCCCCAGCCTCGGCCGCATCATTGCCGACCAGGTGAGCGGCGTGGATGGCGCGGCGGCGGATGCCAATATCTCGGAATCCTACCGCTCGCGCCTTTACTAGGGACACTCAGGCGGCGCGGATGCCGTCGAGGAACTGGTCTACCCGCAGCCGCAGCCGGTCGGCGCTGGTGCCGACGGAGTCGGCGGCGCTGCGCACGGCTGAGGTGTTGGTCTGCGTGGTGGCCGCGCCCTCGGCGACGGTGGCGATGGTTTGCGTCATGTCCCGGGTGCGGCGGGCCGCCTCCTGGGTATTGCGGGCGATTTCCTGGGTCGAGGCGCCTTGCTCCTCCACCCCCGCCGCGATGGCGGTGGCCACCGTGCTCACCTCGCCGATGGTGGTACCGATCTGCTTGATGGCGGTCACCGCCGCCTCCGTCACGCTGCGCACGGCGGAGATCTGGCTGGCGATCTCCTCGGTCGCCTTGGCGGTTTGCGTGGCGAGGGACTTCACCTCGGAGGCGACCACCGCGAAGCCCTTGCCGGCATCGCCAGCGCGGGCGGCCTCGATGGTGGCGTTGAGCGCGAGGAGGTTGGTCTGCCCGGCGATATCGCTGATCAGCTTCACCACCTCGCCGATGCGCGCCGCGGATTCGGCGAGGCCGCGCACGGTGTCATCGGTCTGGCGGGTCTCGTCCACCGCGCGGCGGGTGATCTGCGCGGCATGGGAGACCTGGCGGGTGATCTCGGCGATCGAGGCGCTCAGCTCCTCAGTGGCGGCGGCGATGCCGGAGACGTTGGAGGAGGCGTCATCGGCCGCGGTGGCCGCGGCGCGGATTTGCGCGCCACCACGCTCGGCAATCCCGGCCATCTCGTCCGACGCCTGGTTCATGCTGCGCGAGGCGCCGCCGAGCTCGGCCAACGCGGTGCCCACCTCGGCCTCGAAGCCGGCGATGTGCTGGGCGATGACGTGCTGGCGGGCCTCCGTGCGGGCCTGGACGCCGCGCTGCGCCTCATCGGCGGCGGCCTTCTCCGCCAGGCTCTGGCGGAAGGTCGCGAAGGTGCCGGCCAGCACGCCGATCTCGTCGCCCCGCGCGCCGAGATCGACGCTGGCGGAGAGATCGCCGGCGGCGAGGCGGGACATCGCGTCACGCAGCATCTGCAGCGGCAGGATCACCCGGCGGGAGATCGCGAGCAGGCCGAGCGCGGCGATCGTGCCGGTGCCGGCGAGCAGCACCAGGAACAGCACCACCGCCATCCCCGCGTCAGCCCGCGTCGCCATCGCGCGATCCCGCGCCTCGGCCAGCGCCACTTCGGCCACCGCCAGCATGGCGCCGAGCTTGGGCACGGTGTAGGGCGACCACTCATCGGCCGTCATCTCCGGCTTGCCGCCGTCGATCAGCGCGGTCAGCAGGCGCTCGCGGGTTGCGGCGTAGTCGGGCGCGAAGAACTCCTTTTTCGCGGCGGCCAGCGCGGACTGGAAGCTCGCCGAGACCGGCATGCCGCGCAGCTGGTCCTCGATCGCCTCCCAGCTCGCCTGCGCCGCCCCGTTGAACCGGTGGTAGCGCTGCCGCGCCTCGGGCGGAAGCTTGCCGGCGGTGAGGCCCTGTGAGATCAGCAGCGAGCCCTCGCCGCCATTATTGCGCACCGCCCAGGCGAGCTGCTTGATCTGCAACAGCTGGTCGATCGCAGGATCCGCCAGCTTTATGCCGCTGATGAGGTTACCGGCGACGGTCTCGAGCGTCGCCTGCATCGCCAGGCCCTCGGCGTTGTACTCCTCGGCCAGCCCGGCGCGGCGGGCGGATTTCGGCTTGGCCACGCCGTCCCAGTATTCGCCCTGCAGGCGCAGCAGCGTCTGCTCATGGCGCTGCAAAGCCGGCAGCAGCTGCTCCCGCCCGGTGAAGGCGAGCCCCTCCAGCTTCTCCAGCGTGGCCCGCAGCGCCGGCATTTCGCCCTCGCGCAGCTTGCTGAGATAGGCGCGGTTGGCCGCCGTGATCGGCTCGGCGGCCGTCCACGTGCGCATGGTGGTGCTGCGATCGGTCCGCTGGTTGATCAGCGTGGTGAAGACCGGGCCCGAGACGTCCACCACCCGCAGGATGCGCTCGGCGCGCGACAAGGCGGTGAGCGCGTTCCAGGCGTCCTCGGTGAGCAGGCCGACGGCGATGAGAGCCACCGCGGCGACGACGGACCGCAGCAGGGTCTTGGCGGAGAGAGTGGCGAACATGGGCGGCTCCGATAGGGGAATACCCCCATCGGCACATAAAATGATGAACGCCGGGTGAACGCCCCGCCCGTTGCTCAGGCAGCCTTAAGAAGATCCGCCGCTTTTTCACCCACCATGATCGAGGGCGCGTTGGTGTTGCCGCTCGGCATGGTCGGGAAGATCGAGGCGTCGGCGATGCGCAGCCCCTCGATGCCATGCACCCGCAGCCGATCATCCACCACCGCGCCGGGCGCCATGCGGCAGGTGCCGATCGGGTGATAGGCGGTCTCGGCCTTGGTGCGGATCCAGTGCTCGATCTCGTCGTCGCTGTCGATGCCGCGGCCCGGCTGGAACTCGTCGCCGCGATACGGGTCCATCGGCCCGGCCTCGGCGATTTTGCGCATCATCTTGAAGCCCTCGATCATGGTGACGCGATCGTTGAGCTCGCCGAGGAAATTGAAGCGGATGGCCGGCTGGTCCTTCGGGTTGGCGGAGCGGATATGGATCGAGCCCAGGCTGTCCGGGCGGAGCTGGTAGCAGGACATGGTGAAGCCCGGCCAATCCTGCAGGCGCCGCGTTTTACGGTCCTTCACCACGTAGGGGACCATGTGCATCTGCACATCAGGCGTCTCCATCTCCGGCCGTGTCTTCAGGAAGGCCAGCAGCGGCGCCGAGGGCAGGCTCATGAAGCCCTTGTTCTGGGTGATCAGCTTCATGAACTGGAAGCCGCGCTTCAGCAGCCCGTCCATCCGCTCATTATAGGAGACGCCGGGCACCTTGATGCGCCACTGGATCCAGGAATTCATGTGGTCGCGGAAATTCTCGCCCACCGCCGGCAAATCATGCAGCACCTCGATGCCGTGGGCCTGAAGCACGTCGGGCTTGCCGATGCCGGAGAGCTCCAGGATCTGCGGTGAGCCGATGGCGCCGGAGCACAGGATCACCTCGCGCCCCGCGCGGGCCTCGACCATCTGGCCACCGGCCTCATAGCGCACGCCTACGCAGCGCTTGCCTTCGAGGATCACCTTATGGGTCATCGCCTCGGTGACCACGCGCAGATTGGGGCGGGACATCGCGGGGCGCAGATAGCAATGCGCCGTGCTCATGCGCCGCCCGCCCGAGATGGTCACCTGGGTCTTGACCACGCCTTCCTGGTCCTCGCCGTTATAATCGGCATTCCCCTTGTAGCCGGCCGCCTTGCCGGCGGCGAACAGCGCGTCATACAGCGGGTTCTCGTCATCCTGCACCGAGACGCGCAGCGGCCCGCCGGTGGCGCGCGTCGGGCCAGGCGCGCCCTCGAAATGCTCCATGCGCTGAAAGACCGGCCGCACATCCTCCCACGACCAGCCGCGATTGCCGAACTGCGCCCAGGTGTTGAAATCGAGCGGCTGGCCGCGGACATAGACCAGCCCGTTGATGGAGGAGGAGCCGCCGAGCAGCTTGCCGCGCGGCACCGGGATTTCCCGGTTATGGGTGCCGGGCTCGGGGTCGGAGCGGAAGCACCAATTGGCGGCGGGGTTGTCGATCAGCAGGCCGAAACTGGCGGGCATCCAGGAATAGGGGTGGCTGGCCTTGCCGGCCTCCAGCAGCAGCACGCGCACCGAGGGGTTTTCGGTGAGGCGTGCGGCAAGCGCCGCGCCCGCCGAGCCGGCGCCGACGATGATGTAGTCCTGCTGGGGTTGGCTGCTCATGGAGGGACGATCCGGTGATTGGGGTTGGCCCAAGGCTAGCACCACGCTTCCGCCGGCGGCAATCGACCGCGTCTGCAAGATCATGGCGCCGCCGTTTCGATCGTGCTAGGCTGCCTGCGACCTCAAAGATAAGGATTGGCGAAAACTTGCCTGCAATCGATTGTTTTCGCGTTTTGTAACCGAGTCCTGGACGACTGCAATGTCTTTGCCACCCGACCGACCGAACCTCCGGGATGCCGGACGTATCTCCGCGATCGTGATGATCGCCATGGTCGTGATCGCGCTGCAATTCGCCGTGCGGCTTTACGCCCTCGACCGGGTGGAGCGCTTCGCCACCGAGGCGGCCGAGGCGCACCTGACGACGGCGGCAAGCGCGGCGGCCGAGGGGTTCGGCCGCCAGATCGATTCCTGGGTCCGGGTGCAGGAAATCATGGAGTGGTTCGTCCGCAACCTGCCGGACGGGCCGATGCAGCAGGAATTCATCGCCCGGCGCCTGCGCCAGCTCACGGCGGCGAAGGACAACGCCATCTCCTCGGTCGCGCTCTACGGCCCCGGCGGCGAATGGCATCTCGGCGCGGGGCCGGAGGCACGCCCGGCCACCGATGGACGCGCCTTGCCGGCGCGCGGATTCCTGGTCGATCCGCCGATCCTCACCGGGCCGGACGCCTGGCTGATCGCGCTGGGCTTCTCCCTGCCGCCACGGGCCGATGGGGTGGAGGCGTATGGCGTGATCACGCTCGACGGCAAGCGCCTGTCGGACATCCTGGGCACTTATGACGGCCGGCCGGGCCAGCGCGTCGGCCTGTGGCGCGGCGATGGCAGCTTCCTGGCCGGCACCGTCACACCGGCCGCGATGGTCGCGCGCAAGCTGGTCTCCCCCCTGCTGCCCGGGCCGGACGGACGGCTGGTGCGGCGGATGAAATCGCCGATTGACTCCGATCAGCGGCTCACCGCCGTGCGGGCCCTGCCAGGGCTGGACCTCTTCCTCACCGTCTCGGTGGCCCTCGACCGGGAGATGGCGCTGTTCGAGGCGATGGAACGCACCGCGCTCATCCTGGAGGCCACGGTGGCGGCCGTGCTGCTGGCCGGCATGGCGGTGCTGATTTCCGTGGTGCGCGCCCGCGGCCGCGCGCAGCTTGCCCTCGCGCGGGCCGAGGCCGACCGGCGCCTCGCAATGGAGGTGCAGGCGGCGCAGCAGGAGGTGCTGGAGGGCGTCGATGCCGGGGTCTATGTGGTGACCATCGATGCGCATGACGAGCACGCGCGGCAGGAATTCAACTCCGGAACCGCACGGTTGATCCGCCGCCCGCGCGAGGAATTGCAAGCGGTGGAGGGGGTGATCGCCTTCGCCGAACCGCCGGTCGATCCCGCGGAATTGCGGGTGGTGGTGGATCAGCTGCGGCGCGGCGGGGTTGGCATGTACGAGGCCCGCATCCGCTGCGGCGACGGCCAGCTGCGCTGGTTCCGCTTCCAGCTCCGCGTGGTGCGCCGCGATGGCGAGACGCTGCGCTGCATCGGGCTGATGACCGACATCGAAACCGAGAAGGCCGCCACCGCCGCCGCCGTGCTGGCCGCCCGGCTGGCCACGCTGGGTGAACTCTCCGCCGGCATCGCCCATGAGATGAAGCAGCCGCTGGGCGCCATCGCGCTGATCGCCGAGACCATGCAGCTGCGCCTCGCCGCCACCACGCAGCCCGATGCGGCCGATCTGGTGCCCCGGCTCACTCGGATCGCCGGCCTGGTGGAGCGGGCCTCCTCCGTCACCGAGCATCTCCGCGCCATCGCCCGCAATCAGGATGGCGGCGAGACCGCGTTTGACCTGGAGGAGGCGGTGGATGGCGCGCTGCTGCTGTGCGGCTTCGCGCTGCGCGACGGCGGGGTGCGGGTGGATCTCGCAGCGTTGGAGGGATTGCCGCCGGTGATCGGCCACCAGGTGCTGGTGGAGCAGGTGCTGATGAACCTGCTGATGAACGCGCGCGACGCGATGGCCGATACCGCCGTTGGCCTGCGCCATTTGCGCGTGGCGGCCGTCGAGGAGGGGAGCCGCGTGCGCCTCATCGTGCGCGATAGCGGGCCCGGCATCCCCAGCCATGTGATGCCCCGGCTGTTCGAGCCCTTTTTCACCACCAAGCCGGTGGGGGTGGGCACCGGGCTTGGCCTGTCGATCTGCGCCAGCATCCTCAAGGCCTGCGGCGGCGACATCACCGCCACCAACCCCGCCGGTGGCGGCGCCGAGTTCACCATCTCCTTGCTCGCGATGCCGGAGCCGGCCGATGCAGCGGCCTGACGCTGCAATAAGCTTGCAAGACATGCCCGCGGCATGCTTTGATTGATTCTCGGGCAACCGACGCAACGATTTTGCCGGACACGCCAATACTACAATCTTGAAATAATACCGGGATCGCCGCAATGCCGTTTTTTACCGTTCGGCCCAGCGGCAGGCAGGATGCGAAGCCGCTCGCGGTGATCATCCTGATAGTCGCCAGTGTGATCGGCCTGCAATTCGTCATCCGGTTGGGGGTGCTGAACCGGGCCGAGCGGTTTGCGGTTGAGGAGGCCGTCGCCCGGACCGATGCGGCGGCCGGCGCGGTGGCCGAGGGGTTCGGGCGGCAGATCGATTCCTGGACCCGGCTGCGCTATTTCATGTCCTGGATCGCCAGCGGCGTGTCGGGCGGGGCACCCGAGCGCGGCTACATCGGTGAGCCGCTGGGCCGGCTGGCCGCCGATCCGCAATTCGCCATCAGCTCCGCCTCCCTGGTCTGGAACGGCAGCGCCTGGCACCTCGGCGCCGGGCCGGAGGCCCCGCCGCAGAGCGGAACGCCCCCCGCGCCGGGGGCAGACAGCTTCGCCATCGGCCGCCCGGTGACGGACAGCATCGCGGGCCTCGCGCCCGGCAATTGGCTGATTCCGCTCGCCTACGCGCCGCGCGCCGCCAGCGCGGGGGCAATCGGCGTGATTTCGCTGGACGGGCGCCGCCTCTCCGGCGTGCTGGCCCGCTTCGAGGGGCGGCCCGGCCAGCGGGTGGCACTGTGGCGGGGCGATGGCACGTTCCTCGCCGGCACCTACAAGGCCGGGGAGATGGTGGCGGCGCAGCTGGTCTCCACGCTGCGGCCATCGCTCGCCGGGCGGGAGGTGCAGCAGACCCAGTCGCCGTTCGACGGCGAGGCGCGCTTCGTCGCGCTGCGCGCCCTGCCCGGGCAGGACATGTTCATCACGCTATCGGTCTCGCGCGCGGCGGAGATGGCGCAGTTCCTGCGGATGGAGCAGATCGCCGTCTGGCTTGAGGGCGGCATGGCGGTGGGGATGGCAGGGTGCGCCATCGTGATCATCGGCGCCGCGCGCGCCCGCGCCCGCACCCAGCTCTCCCTGGCAGCCACCGAGGCAGACCGCAAGCGCGCGCAGGAGGTGCAGGACACCCAGCGCGAGGTGCTGGAGGGGGTGGATGCCGGGGTCTACACCCTCCAGGCCGGGCCGGGCGACCACTATCAGCGGCAAGACTTCAACACCGGCACCGCCCGGTTGATCCGCCGCTCCGTGGAGGAGCTGCGCGCGGTGCGCGGGGTGATGGCCTTCGCCGAGCCGCAGGCCTCGCCCGAGGACCAGCGCGCGGTGATGCATGATCTGATCGCCACCGGGGCCGGGGCCTACGAGACGCGCATCCGCTGCGGCGATGGCGAGTTGCGCTGGTTCCGCTTCCAGCTTCGGGTCACGCGCCGGGAGGGCGAGGTGATGCACTGCATCGGGCTGATGACCGATATCGAGACCGAGAAGGCCGCTGCCGCTTCTGCCGTGCTGGCCGCCCGGCTGGCCACCCTCGGCGAGCTTTCCGCCGGCATTGCCCATGAGATGAAGCAGCCGCTGGCCGCCATCAGCCTGATCGCCGAAACCGCGGAAATGCGCCTGCAAAGCGCCGCCCCGCCGCCGGCGATCGAGTTGCTGCCGGTGATGAACCGCATCAGCCGCCTCGCCGAGCGGGCCTCGAGCGTGACGGACCATCTGCGCGGCATCGCCCGCAACCAGGATGGCGGCGAGACCGATTTCAACGTCGCCGAGGCGGTGGAGGGCGCCATGCTGATGTGCGGCTTTGCCCTGCGGCAGGACAGCGTGGCGGTGGAGATCGACATCCCCTCCGGCGTGCCACGGATGGTGGGCCATCAGGTGCTGGCCGAACAGGTGCTGGCCGAACAGGTGCTGATGAACCTGTTCATGAACGCGCGCGATGCCATGGCCGCCATGCCGCGGGGCGATCGCCATCTGCGCATCGCCGCGGTGGCGGAGAATGAGCGCGTGCGCCTGACCGTGCGGGATAGCGGGCCCGGCATTCCGGACCAGGTGATGCCGCGCCTGTTCGAGGCCTTCTTCACCACCAAACCCAGGGGCGCCGGCACCGGGCTCGGCCTGTCGATCTGCGCCAGCATCCTCAAAGCCTGCGGCGGGAGCATCAGCGCCGCCAACCCTGGGGGCGGCGGCGCCGAATTCACCATCACGCTGCTCGCCGTGCCCGCTTCCACCGCGGCGATTGCCGCATAGGCCAGCGCGGCGCTTTAGCCGGGCGGCGTTGCCGTCTGGCCGGCTGTTGTTCTAAAGCTGGATCTTGAGCCGCTCCGCCAGCACGCCGATCACGCCCTTGCGGAAGGCCAGCACGCAGGTGACGAAGATGACGCCCTGGATCACCGTCACCCAGGCGCCGGCCTGGGCGAGGTAGTTCTCCATCGCGGTTGAGATCAGCGCGCCCATGACGGGGCCGAAGATGGTGCCGAGCCCGCCCAGCAGCGTCATCAGCACCACTTCGCCGGACATCGCGTTGTGCACGTCGGTCAGGGTCGCGATGCCGAACACCAGGCTTTTCGTGCCCCCGGCGAGGCCGGCCAGCGCGCAGGAGATGATGAAGGCGACCAGCTTGTAGCTGTCCGTGCGGTAGCCGAGCGAGGTGGCGCGCGGCTCGTTCTCGCGGATCGCCTTCAGGATCTGGCCGAACGGCGAGTGGACGATGCGATGCACCAGCAGGAAGCCGAACAGGAACACCACCGCGACCACGGCGTACATCGCGAGATCGGATTTCAGCGAGATCATGCCGAAGAGATTGCCGCGCGGGATCTGCTGGATGCCGTCCTCGCCGCCGGTGAAGGGGGCCTGGAGGCAGAAGAAATAGGCCATCTGTCCGAGCGCCAGGGTGATCATCGCGAAGTAGATGCCCTGGCGGCGGATGGCGAGCCAGCCAAAGGCCGCACCCAGCGCGCCGCCGGCGAGCGTGCCGGCGATGATGGCGAGTTCAGGCGTGAAGCCCCAGGCCTTCGCCGCGTAGCCGGCCACGTAGCCGCCCATGCCGAAATAGGCGGCATGGCCGAAGGAGAGCAGCCCGACATAACCGATCAGCAGGTTGAAGGCGCAGGCGAACAGCGCGAAGCACAGCACCTTCATCAGGAACACGGGGTAGAGCACGAAGGGCGCCCCCGCGACGAGGACGACCATCACCAGGAAGGCGATGAGCTGGGGGCGGGAAAATCCGAACATTTACGCCGCCTTCCCGAACAGCCCGGCCGGTCGGACCAGGAGCACGATCACCATCACCACGAAAATCACCACGGACGAGCCCTGCGGGTAGAACACCTTGGTCAACCCCTCGATCACGCCGAGGCCGAAACCCGTCACGATCGAGCCGAGGATGGAGCCCATGCCGCCGATCACCACCACCGCGAACACGGTGATGATGAAGTTGGCGCCCATGTTGGGGTTCACCGAGTAGATCGGCGCGGCCAGCACCCCGGCGAAGGCGGCGAGCGCCACGCCGCCGGCATAGGTCAGCGTGATCATGCGCGGCACGTTGATGCCGAAGGCCTGCACCAGAGGCGCGTTCTCGGTCGCCGCGCGCAGCGTCGCGCCGATCGAGGTTTTCTCGATGATCAGCCAGGTGATCAGGCACATGATGGCGGAGGCCAGCACCACCCAGCCGCGATAGATCGGCATGAACATGAAGCCGAGATTGGTGGCTCCCTGCAGCAGCGAGGGGATCGGGTAGGGCACGCCGGAGGAGCCAAACTCGTTGCGCGCCAGCCCTTCGATGATCAGCGCGAGGCCGAAGGTCAGCAGCAGGCCATAGAGGTGGTCGAGCTTGTAGAGCCGCGCGATCAGCGTCTTCTCCAGCAAGACGCCGAAGACGCCGACGATCAGCGGCGCCAGCAGCAGTGCGAACCAGTAATTGACGCCGAGGAAGTTCAGCAGCCCCCAGGCCACGAACGCGCCCAGCATGAACAACGCCCCATGGGCGAAGTTCACGATGTTGAGCATGCCGAAAATCACGGCGAGGCCCAGCGAGAGAAGCGCGTAGAAGGCGCCGTTGATCAGGCCCAGCAGAAGCTGGCCGAACATCAGGGGCGCCGGGTAGCCGAGAATCATGAACATGGGGGCTGCCGGAGTCCTCAGGCCTTGATGTAGGAGCAGGTGCTCGCCGAGAGCGGCTTGTAGGCGTCCTCGGCCGAGGTGGTCTGGAGCTGGTTGTAGTAGTCCCACTTGCCCTTGCTCTCGGAGGGCTTCTTCACCTGGAACAGGTAGGCGGGGAACATGCCGCGGCCATCCTTGCGGATGGAGCCCTGGAAGGCGTCATCCACCACCGGCATCGCCTTCATGCGGTCGGCGATCGCCGCGCCGCTGGCCTTGGCGGCCGGCAGGCCCATGTCGGTGACCGCCTTGAGGAAGTGCAGGGCGGCCGAGTAGTTCCCGGCATGGATCATGTTCGGGTAGTTGTTGGGCGAGCGCGGCAGGAAGCGCTTGGTGAAGGCGCGCGTCTTGTCATTCATGTCCCAGTAGAAGCTCTCGGTGAGCGTCAGCCCCTGGGCGACGTCAAGCCCGAGGGCGTGCACGTCGGTGATGAACATCAGCATGGTGGCGATGCGGATGGTGATGCCGAATTCCTTGGCCTGCTTCACGGAGTTCACCGTGTCGCCGCCGGCATTAGCAAGGCCGAGCACCTTGGCGCCGCTCGCCTGCGCCTGGAGCAGGAAGGACGAGAAATCGGTGGTGCCGGGGAAGGGATAGGCCACCGAGCCCGCGACCTTGCCGCCGGAGGCGAGCACCATCGCCGAGGTATCGGCCTGGAGCTGCTTGCCGAAGGCGTAGTCGGCGGTGATGAAGAACCAGCTGTCGCCGCCCGACTTCACGGTGGCGCCGCCGGTGGACTTCGCCAGCATGTAGGTGTCGTAGATGTAGTGGATCACGCTCGGCGCGCAGGCGCCGTTGGTGAGCTCGGCGGTGGCGGAGCCGATGTTGAGGTGCAGCTTGTTTTTCGCCTTGGCCACACCGGCCACCGCGAGGCCGACCGAGGAGGTCGGCACGTCCATGATCACGTCCACGCCGTCGCGGTCATACCACTGGCTGGCGATCTGGGTGCCGAGATCGGGCTTGTTCTGGTGGTCGGCGCTGATCACCTCGACCTTGAAGCCCTTGGAGGCGAACTCGTCCACCGCCATCTGCACCGCGGCCACCGAGGAGGTGCCGCCGGTGTCGCGATAGGGGCCGGACTGGTCGTTCAGCACGCCGATCTTGATGGTGGCCGCCTGCGCGCGGGCGCGGCGCCCGAACAGCGGGAGGCTGGCTCCGGCGGCGGTGGTGGTGAGCAGGCTGCGGCGGCTGAGCGTCATGGTCGTGGTCTCCTTGGGGGGGTCGGAACGTCAGGTCTTGATCAGTGGACATCCGCCCTGGGCGAGCGGGCGGAACGCGTCCTCGGCCGGGGTGGTGGCGAGCAGCTTGTAGTAGTCCCAGGCATACTTGCTCTCGGAGGGCTTCTTCACCTCGAAGAGATAGGACGGATGCAGCTTGCGGCCATCGGCGCGGATGGTGCCCTTGCCGAAGCAGTCATCCTCCACCGGGGTGGCCTTGATGCGCGCGATGGTGGCGGCACCGTCCTTCTTGGCCTCGGCGGCGCCCATGGCGTTGGCGACCTTGAGGTAATGCAGCACCGCGGAATAGGTGCCGGCCTGCACCATGGTCGGCCGCTTGGAGGGGGCCTTGGCCTTGATGCGCTCGGAGAAGGCGCGGGTGCCGGCGTTCATGTCCCAGTAGAAGCTCTCGGTCAGCACCAGGCCCTGGCAGACGTCGAGCCCGAGGGAATGCACGTCGGAGAGGAACACCAGCAGCCCGCCGAGCTTCTGGGTGATGCCGAATTCGCGCGCCTGCTTGATGGTGTTGATGGTGTCCGCACCCGCATTGGCGAGGCCGATCACCTTGGCGCCGCTGGCCTGGGCCTGGAGCAGGAAGGAGGAGAAATCCGTGGTGCCCGGGAAGGGGGTGCGCACGCCGCCCAGCACCTTGCCGCCGGCGCCCTCGACGAAGCCCGTCACGTCACGCGTCAGCGCATGGCCGAAGGCGTAGTCGGCAGTGATGAAGAACCAGGTATCGCCGCCCGCCTTCACCATGGCGCCGCCGGTCGACTTGGCGAGCATGTAGGTGTCGTAGACCCAGTGCACGGTGTTGGCGTTGCAGGCGGTGCCGGTGAGGTCCGACGTCGCGGGGCCGCAGGGCAGATAGGCCTTGTTCTTTTCCTTCGCCACGCCGGCGACCGCCAGCGACACGCCGGAATTGGCGACCTCGGTGATGAGATCCACCCCGTCGCGGTCGATCCACTGGCGCACCACGTTGGAGCCGACATCGGGCTTATTCTGGTGGTCGGCCGAGAGGATCTCGATGTTGAAGCCCTTGGAGCCGAACTCCTCCGCCGCCTGCTTGGCCGCGGCGATGGCGACATTGCCGGCGACGTCCTGGTAGGGGCCGGAGAGGTCGGTCAGCACGCCGATCTTGATGGTCGGCGTTTGGGCGCGGGCGGCCACCGTGGGCAGGGTTGCTGCGGCGGCGGCGGTGCCGATCAGGTTGCGGCGGGAAAGCTTCATCGTCGGTCTCCTCAGGGTGTGGCCAGCTTTGCCGGCTCTTTTGTGGGGTCAGACGCCGAGATAGTCGTGCAGCTTGTCCATGTTGGCGGACAATTCGCTGTTGGGGATCATGTCCACCACGCGGCCATGCTCCATCACGTAGTGACGGTCCGCCACGGTCGCGGCGAAGCGGAAGTTCTGCTCCACCAGCAGCACCGTGTAGCCGCGCTGCTTGATCTCGCGGATCGTGCGGCCGATCTGCTGGACGATGACTGGCGCCAGCCCCTCGGTCGGCTCATCGAGCAGCAGCAGCTTGGCGCCGGTGCGCAGGATGCGGGCGATCGCCAGCATCTGCTGCTCGCCGCCGGAGAGCTTGGTGCCCTGGCTGTTGGCGCGTTCCTTGAGGTTGGGGAACAGCGCATGGATGGTCGCGACATCGAGCCCGCCCGGCGCGATCACCGGGGGCAGCATGAGGTTCTCGGTGACGCTGAGGGAGGCGAAAATCCCGCGCTCCTCCGGGCACAGCGCGATGCCGGCACGCGCGATCATGTCCGAGCGGAGGTTCACCGTCTCCTGGCCCTTGAAGGCGATTTTGCCCTCGCGGCGGGGGACGAGCCCCATGATGGACTTCATGGTGGTGGTCTTGCCGGCGCCGTTGCGGCCCAGCAGTGTCACCACCTCGCCCTCGCGCACGTCGAAATCGACGCCGTGCAGGATGTGGCTCTCGCCGTACCAGGCGTTCAGGCCCCGTACTTCAAGCATGGGAACTTCGAGCATGGCGTCAGGCATCAGCTGTCCCCAGATAGGCGGCCACCACGTCCTTGTTGCGGGAGACCTCGGCGTAATCGCCCTCGGCCAGCACCTGGCCGCGGGCGAGCACGGTGATGGTGTCGCACAGGCCTTCGACGACGGAGAGGTTGTGCTCCACCATCAGGATGGTGCGCCCGGCGCGGATGCGGCGGATGAGCTGGACGATGCGATCGACATCCTCATGCGCCATCCCCGCGGTGGGCTCGTCGAGCAGCAGCATCTCGGGTTCGAGCGCCAGCGTGGTGGCGATTTCGAGCGCGCGCTTGCGGCCGTAGGAGAGCTCGACGGCCGGGGTATCGGCGTATTCGCTGAGGCCGACATCCTCCAGCAGCTGGCGGGCGCGCTCGTCATAGACGTGCAGCACCTCCTCCGAGCGCCAGAAATCGAAGCTGCCGCCGCGGGCGCGCTGCAAAGCGAGGCGCACGTTCACCAGCGCGGTGAGATGGGCGAACACCGCCGAGATCTGGAAGGAGCGCACCAGGCCGAGGCGCGCCACATCGGCCGGCTTCATGCCGGTGATATCCTGCCCCTTGAAGGTGATCCGCCCGCGTGTCGGCGGCAGAAACTTGGTCAACAGGTTGAAGCACGTCGTCTTGCCGGCCCCGTTGGGGCCGATCAGGGCGTGAATCGTGCCGGTCCGCACGGAGAGATTGACGTCATTGACGGCAACAAACCCGCGGAACTCTTTCGTCAGCCCTGTCGTAGCCAGGATGGTGTCGGGCACCCCGGGCGTCTCCCTGCATATTTTGGTAATGGGGCGCTCATTTGCATATCAGGACTGCACACGCAAGGCCGTTCGACTGCGCCGCCTCACGGAAGCTTCACGTGGCGGACATTGGGCGGGATGGCGGGGAACGATATGTCTGGCCCCTCCGCAAGGAGCCGCCCGACGATGCCACCCCGCAACCACCCCGCATCGGCGGCACCGTGCCTGCCCCGGGCCGCCCGCGCGCCGCGCGCGGGCGGGGATACCGGGCGAGATCCCGCGGCCTGGTGGCGCGCGCGCCACCAGAACACGAAGAAATTTATCGCGTTAATATGCATTAAATCAGATGAAAACGAAAAAAATCTGTTGAGGGCGTGGATATGCCCAGATATAAGAGGGCTGCCGGTTAGGCTG
>CAIPLM010000271.1 GCA_903865895.1 uncultured Rhodospirillales bacterium
CAAGCGGCGCACCGAGATCGACGTGCAGATCTGGCCGATCGCCGAAATCGGCGCCAAGCACGGGCTGCCCTGCCCGACCGTGCGCAAGCTGGTCGACATGATCCACGAGGTCGAAAACGGCACGCGGAAAATGACCGACGATAATCTTCTTGAACTCATTCCAGCCTGAGAGGCCATTCGCCATGCATATCCGTTTTGACAACAAGATCGTCGTCGTCACCGGCGCCGGCCACGGCTTCGGCCGCTGCATCGCGCAGACCTTCGCCCATCTCGGCGCCGTGGTGCATGGCTGCGACCTTTCGGCCGAGGAGCTGAAGGAGACCGCGAGCCACGACAACATTTACACCCGGGTGGTGGACCTGACCGACCGCGAGGCCTCGGCGGCCTGGATCAAGGACATCGAGCACCGCTCCTCCGGCCGCGCGATCGACATCCTCATCAACAACGCCGGCGGTGTGGCCGGGCAGACCAATCGCCCGCTCGAAGAGGTGCCCTACGAGGATTGGGACAAGATTTTCGCCATCAATGTGGGCGCGGCGATGGTGATGTCCCGCGCGGTGGTGCCGGGCATGAAGCGCCACGGCAGCGGGCGCATCGTCAACATCTCCTCGGGCGCCGGGTTGCAGGCCTCGCTCACGGGCATCCAGGCCTATTGCAGCTCCAAGCACGCGGTGATCGGCCTCACCCGCCAGCTCGCGCATGAGTTCGGACCCTTCGGCATCACGGTGAACTCAGTGGCGCCCGGCTTCATCCGCACCAATGAGAGCACGGAGAAGCAGTGGGAGAGTTACGGGCCGGACGGGCAGAAGGCGCTGGTGGAGCGCATCGCGTTGAAGCGCCTCGGCTCGGCGCAGGATATCGCCAATGGTTGCGTGTTCTTCGCCTCGGAGCTGGCGAGCTTCGTGAACGGCCAGGTGATCCAGGTGGATGGCGGGCGATGAGTGTTCCGGCCGTCGATGAATGGATGGAGGCGAACAAGGCAAGGCTGCTCGATGAGCTGCTGGGCTTCATCGCGAAGCCCTCCGTCTCCACCGACCCGTCCTACAAGCCGGGCATGGATGCGGCGGCGGCGCTGCTGGCGGAGCGGCTGACCCGCATCGGCATGCACAATGTGCAGCGCCTCAACGCCGGGGGGCATGACGCGGTCTACGCTTCCTGGCTCGATGCGCCGGGGGCGCCGACCATCCTGGTCTACGGCCATTACGACGTGCAGCCGCCCGATCCGCTCGACCAGTGGGAGACCCCGCCCTTCGAGCCGACCATCCGCGACGGGCGCATCCACGCCCGTGGCGCGTCCGACGACAAGTCCCCGCTATGGATCGCGGTCTCGGCCATGGAGGCCTGGCTGGCGGTGACGGGCAAGCTGCCGGTCAACGTGAAGCTGCTGCTGGAAGGGGAGGAGGAGGTCGGCAGCCGCTCGCTGCCGGCGATCATGCAGACCCATCGCGACCTGCTGACGGCCGACGTGCTGATCTCCGCCGATGGCGGGCGCTGGCGGCCGGGCACGCCGACCACCAACACCAATTCGCGCGGCAATATCGGCTACGAAATCACGCTCCGCACCGCGAATACCGACCTGCATTCCGGCCGCTACGGCGGGCCGGTGGGCAATGCCGCGATGGTGCTCGCCCGCGTGCTGGCCACGCTGCATGACCAAGAGAACCGTATCGCGGTGGCCGGCTTCATGGACGGGCTGAAGCGCCCCTCCAACGCCGATTTCGCCTCCATGGCGGCGCTCGGTTTCGACGAGGCGGCGTTCTTCAGCGAAATCGGCGCGCGGCCGGGGGCGATCGAACCGGGCGCCCAACTGCTCGAATCCCTGTGGCTGCGGCCGACCATCGAGGTGAACGGGATCTGGGGCGGCTATCAGGGGCCAGGCGGCAAGACTGTCATCCCCAAGGAGGCGCATGCCAAGCTCACCTGCCGCCTCGGGCCGGGGATGGACCCCGGGCGGGCGATGGATGCACTGGAGGCGCATTTGCGGGCGCAAGTGCCGGCTTGGGCGGATATCGAGATCACCCGCAGCCGCGGCGGCACTGCCGCCTATGTGGTGCCGGAGGAGGACCCGTTCCTGCTCGCGGTGGAACGGGTGATTGCCGAGGTGCATGGCCAGAAGCCGCTGCGCGTCGGCGTCGGCGGCACGCTGCCGATCTCAGCGATGGCCAAGGAGCGGCTGGGGCTGGAGACGGTGATGCTGTCCTACGCGATCGCCGATGAGCGCATCCACGCGCCCAATGAGTTCTTCCGCCTGTCGAGCTTCGATGACGGGTTGAAGGCCTGGACGCGGGCGCTGCCGATGTTCGGCGCGGTGGCTCCGGCGCGCGGATAAGCCGGTCGCTTCTTGTGCGGGGTTTCGCCCTCAGCGCATCAGCCCGATCACCGCCGCGCGCACGCTCCCGATGAGGACGCGTAGCTCACGCTCGAACGTTGTGCCTGCGACCATCATAATCCCACCGAGCAGGGCAGCGGTGGATACCAGTTCCAGGAACGAGACGCCACGGCGATCTTGCCGCAGCAGAACGAGCGTTCGGGCAATGCGAGCCATGGTGATTCTCCCTGATGATGGCATGTTCGTGCAACCTATGCGTGCCGTATGCGTGTCGTGCCTGCCTCATTTCGCGTAAAAGATGTTAAGAAATCCCTAATTTTTCCTGAAATTAACAAAAAATCAGAATTTTTTGACGATCATCTGTCGTTCAATCCAGCTTGAAGCCGCGATCGCGGACATAGGCACCCCAGGCCGCGCGTTCGGGCTGAGCATATTGCCGCGCCTTGTCCTCTGACCAGGAATATGGGTTCTCCGCACCGAACACATCGTCGCGACGACGCTCCCGATAGGGCCGGGTCAGGTTGCGCCGCGCGTCATACTCGGCGATATGAGTGTCGAGCCCTGCGTCATCATGGCGGTCGAGGTGCACGGTAGCAGTGAGCGGCAGGCGCGGGCTGATGGAACCGCCATGGGCGGGCCAGCCGATGGAAAGACCGGCGACCGGAAACACGTGCTTCGGCAGGGCAAGCACCTCGGACACCGCCTGGGCATGGTTACGAATTGCGCTGATCGGCGTGGTGGTCAGCCCCGCGGCCTCGGCGGCGGTGATGAAGGCGGAGAGCACGATGGCAGCGTCCACCGCCGCGTTGAAAAAAGCGTCGAGGTGGTCGTTGACGAATTCATGGCCGCGTAGCGCGTGCACCCGGCGCTGCCGGCGGTTATTGCCACAGAACACCGCGAAGGCGGGTGCTTTGGCGGCCCAGGGATTATCCGGCAGCAGCGCGGCAAGGGCGGCGCGCTGACCGGCATCGGCGACCAGCACGATATCGGCCTGTTGAAGATCGCTCTTGGTCGGCGCCGAGAGCGCGACGGCGGCGAGCACAAGCAGCAGATCACCCCCAACCGGTCGGTCGGCATAGGCACGGATGGTGCGGTGATTGGCCATGCGCGCCAGGGTCACCGCGCCGGGCAGTTCCTTGGGCAGGGGGGGCGCATCGCCAAAGCGGGCTGCGAGGTGGGCCGCCAGGGCCGCGCGATCATCGTCCATTCCGTGTCCTCCATCGCGCCATGCTGCGCTGATGACATGACCTAGACCAGCATTGCACGCGATAGAAGTCGCGTGGTGCGCTTAGGCCTCAGGGAATCAGGCTCCCGGCATCCGAGATCTGCGGCATGCGCAGGCGGCGCGGCTTTTCTGGCGCGCAGCCTGCGGCGTCGCGCTTCAGCACACGCAGCCCGTCGAAGGCAGCGATCTGGTGGTAGCGTGACCAGGCGGCGGCGAATTCGGGGTCTGAGGCGATCAGCACGGAGACGTAGTTGACGCCCTCGCGGGTATCGACCACCGCGAGATCCGGGCAATTGGCGATGAAGTCCTTCGCGACCCACCGGCGGATCGGCCACTCCTTCGGAGCTGCACCATCCTGCTTGGCGCGCCAGATCTCGCCCTTGAGCGCCCACATGCTGTCAAACCGACTGGCCCAGGTAACGCCGGTGTTGTTCACCACCGGGAAGCCGAGCGCGATCCACTCGGAGAAGGCGATGTAGGTGCGGGCGTGTTCCTTACGGATCAGCCGCTCAAGCTTCACCTCGGTGGAGAGCGTTGGCTCTACCGCGCTTTCTACCCAGGGGCGCAGGCGCTCATAGTCGGCAATGCCGAACAGGACGAGCGCGCCCAGCACCAAGGGCACCGGGGCGAGGCGCTTGAGATGGGCGCGGTTTAGGCCGCGCAGCACGTCCCGGAAGGCGGCGGCCGGGTGGGGCGGCATGACGGCGGCGAGCCACAGGAACAGCGCCAGCAGGGTGGCGATGGTGGCAGGCAGGCGGTGGTAGAACCAGTTCTTGCCCTGCAGCACGAAGACCACCGTGGCGCCGATGGCGAATGCCGTGAGTGTCAGCAGCAAATGGCGCTTGAAGGAGGAGCGGCGGGCCAGGGTGGTGTGACTGGACCAGCACAGCATCACGATCACCGCCTGACCGAACAGCAGCCGCGAGCTTTGCAGCAGGATGTCGATGCAGGGCGTGTCGGTGCCGCCGTAGAGGGCGAGTGCCAGCGGCACCGCCTTCTCCAGGAAAGCCGGGCAGAATATCAGCACACCGAGCCCGTAAAGGCCCATGCTGAGCACGGCGGCGACCGGTGCCGCACGCATCATGCGATGGGCGCGAATCGCCGCCATGATCTCGATGGCAATGATGGCCAGGATATAGGAGGGCTTGAGAGCGCAGCCGAGCCCGGCGGCGATCCCGGCGAGGGCACCGACCAGCCGCGGTTCCACCTCGCCATCCAGTTCGCGGGCGTAGAGGCAGAGATAGGGCAGCACGGCCGCAATCAGCAGATGCTCGCGCTGGCCGAACTCGATGCCGGGCACCGCCAGCAGCACGATGGAGATGGCGGCGAACACCGGAACCGGGCTGGCGAACACATTGGCCCGGCCGCGCAGCAATTGTGCCGACCAGGCGGCTGAACCGAGCAGGAGAAGCGCGAAGAAGGGGGCAGCGATCAGCTTGGGCGCGGCGCCGAGTGTGGCGGCGATCCAGGCCGGCACGGCGTAGATCAGGATGACCAGCGGCGGGTTGACCTCCACGAGGTCCTCATAGAGGCGCTGCCCTTCGAGCCAGCGCCGCGCGACGTAGAGCAGCCAGGCGACGTCATCCTTCAGCGGCGAGCGGATGGCGGTGGTGAGCACCACCGCGGCCACGATGAACAGCAGCGCGAGCGCTACCAGATCGCGGCCGACGCCGGATTCGGCGCGGGGCATTGGCCGGCCAATCGGGGACACAGCAGCGCTCATGCGCGACCGGTCAACCGGCTCGGGCGTCGATCACGTCTCAAAAAGGCGGCCAAACTCTGCATCGTGGGTAAAGACATCCTGCGAAGCGGGGTGTTACGACAAAGTGAACGGGCGCGCCAAGGTTTTGAAATGTAACGTTGTGTGGCACTCGCCCGGCCGATCGCCCGAGATCGATTTTGGCACATTGCATGCACTTCGTGACTGATCTGGCGCGCTGCGATGGCAGAATCGTGGCAGGTTTGCCCTGCTACGCGGACTACTCCAGCGTTGCGAGCAGCCCTGCCATCAGCCGGCCGCGCCACAGCAGGCTGTCGATGAGGATGAACTCCTCGAGCGTATGCCCGCCGCCGCCCTGCACGCCGAGTCCGTCCAGCGTCGCGATGCCCATGGCGCCGGTGAAATTGCCGTCCGAGCCGCCGCCGGAGCTTTGGTGGGGCAGGGCATGGCCGAGGCCCTTGGCGATTCGCTCGGCATGGGCGTGCAGCGCCAGCACCTTGGCGTCCGGCTCCCACACCGGGCGGGTGACGCCGCGAGTGACTTTGAACTGAACGTCATTCCCGGTCGGC
>CAIPLM010000272.1 GCA_903865895.1 uncultured Rhodospirillales bacterium
AGGACCGGGTGTCCTTCCTGCAAGGCCTGGTGTCCAACGATGTGGCGCAGGCCGCCCCCGGGCGCGCGGTCTGGGCGGCGCTGCTGACACCGCAGGGCAAGTGGCTGGCCGACTTCTTTATTCTGTCGGATGGCACGCGGCTGCTGCTGGATGCCGAGGCGCCTCAGGTGGCGATGATCGTGCAGCGGCTCGGGCGGTTCCGGCTGCGCGCGAAGGCGGCGCTGCGCGACGCCTCGGCCGAGTTCGCGGTGTTTGCCGCCTGGGACGGCGCGCCGGACCTGCCGGCGGGTGCAATTGCCGCCCCCGATCCGCGGTTGGAAGCGGCGGGCTGGCGGATTCTCGCGCCGGGCATGGCGACGAATGCCTCGGCCGACGACTGGGACCGCCACCGCCTCGGCCTCGGCCTGCCGGACGGTTCGGCGGACCTCGAGGCCGAGAAATCGGTGCTGCTGGAGGCCGGGTTCGACGAGTTGCACGGCGTCTCCTGGTCCAAGGGTTGCTACATGGGCCAGGAGCTGACGGCACGGACCAAGTATCGCGGGCTCATCAAGCGGCGGCTGGTCAGCGTGGCGATCGAGGGGGCGGCTCCGGATGCGGGCACCCCGGTGATGCTGGCGGGCACCGAAGTCGGCACATTTCGCTCGTCGCGCGATGGGGCGGGGCTCGCGACATTGCGGCTCGAGGCGATCGGCGCCGAGGCGCTGGACTGCGGCGTGGCACGGCTGCGGCCCATGGTGCCCAGCTGGATGAAGCTGCCTGGCTGAGGCCAGCGCATCAGAAAACGGCTGTTTTCCGCAATTTGGCACTCTACGCGAAAGAGTGCCAAGCACAGCTTGACTCGCGCCACCGCAGCTCCTAGATGTCCTGGCACTCCCCGAGGGGGAGTGCTAACAACCCCTAAACGCAGCCGGTGCCTCTTGAGGGCCGTGCCGCATCATTGTTCATGGAGCGATCCGTATGAAGTTCCGTCCCCTGCATGACCGGGTCGTGGTCCGTCGGCTGAAGGCCGAGGAAAAGACCGCCGGTGGCATCATCATCCCCGACACCGCCGCCGAGAAGCCGATGGAAGGCGAAGTCATCGCCGCTGGCGCTGGCGCGCGCAACGAGACCGGTGCCGTTGTGGCCCTCGACGTGAAGGCGGGTGACCGCGTTCTGTTCGGCAAGTGGTCGGGCACCGAAGTCAAGATCGACGGCGAAGAGCTGCTGATCATGAAGGAGTCCGACATCATGGGCATCATCGAGAGCACGCCCGCGAAGAAGAAGTAAGAGCCGCCACGGCTCTCTGCTTCCTGCCTCTCGACCGATCCGATACCTGTTAAGGAAATACTCACATGGCTGCAAAAGACGTTCGTTTTGGCGGTGATGCCCGCGCCCGCATGCTCCGCGGCGTCGACATCCTCGCCGACGCGGTGAAGGTGACCCTCGGCCCCAAGGGCCGCAACGTCGTCATCGACAAGAGCTTCGGCGCCCCGCGCATCACCAAGGACGGCGTGACCGTCGCCAAGGAGATCGAGCTCGCCGACAAGTTCGAGAACATGGGCGCCCAGATGGTGCGCGAAGTGGCCTCGAAGACCAACGACATCGCCGGTGACGGCACCACGACGGCCACCGTTCTGGCCCAGGCGATCGTCCGCGAAGGCGCCAAGGGCGTTGCCGCCGGCATGAACCCGATGGACCTCAAGCGCGGCGTCGACAAGGCCGTGGTCGCGGTCGTCGAGGAGCTCAAGAAGCGCTCGAAGAAGATCACCACCCAGGCCGAGACGGCCCAGGTCGGCTCGATCTCCGCCAATGGCGAGACCGAGATCGGCAAGATGATCTCCGAAGCCATGCAGAAGGTTGGCAACGAGGGCGTCATCACGGTTGAGGAAGCCAAGGGCATCCAGACCGAGCTCGACGTCGTCGAGGGCATGCAGTTCGATCGCGGCTACGTCTCCCCGTATTTCATCACGAATGCGGAGAAGATGATCACCGAGATGGATCAGCCCTACATCCTGATCCACGAGAAGAAGCTGTCGGGCCTCCAGCCGATGCTGCCGCTGCTCGAGAGCATTGTGCAGTCCGGCCGTCCGCTCATCATCATCGCCGAGGACGTCGAGGGCGAAGCCCTGGCCACCCTCGTGGTGAACAAGCTGCGCGGCGGCCTCAAGGTCGCGGCCGTGAAGGCCCCTGGCTTCGGTGATCGCCGCAAGGCGATGCTCGAGGACATCGCGATCCTGACCGGTGGCCAGGTGATCAGCGAAGACCTCGGCATCAAGCTCGAGACCGTGACGCTCGCCATGCTCGGCAAGGCCAAGAAGGTCGTGATCGAGAAGGAGAACACCACGATCGTCGAGGGCGCCGGCAAGAAGGCCGACATCCAGGGCCGTTGCGCGCAGATCCGCGCTCAGGTCGAGGAGACCACCTCGGACTACGATCGTGAGAAGCTCCAGGAGCGCCTCGCGAAGCTCGCCGGCGGCGTCGCCGTCATCCGCGTCGGTGGTTCCACCGAGGTTGAGGTGAAGGAGCGCAAGGACCGCGTTGACGATGCGCTGCACGCGACCCGCGCGGCCGTCGAGGAAGGCATTGTTCCGGGCGGCGGCGTCGCCCTGGCCCGCGCCAGCCTCATCCTCGCCAAGCTGAAGGTCGAGAACGAAGACCAGAAGCATGGCGTCGAGATCGTCCGCAAGGCCCTGCAGGCGCCGATCCGCCAGATCGCCGAGAACGCCGGTGAAGACGGCGCGGTGATCTCGGGCAAGGTGCTCGAGAACAGCGACTACAGCTGGGGCTTCGACGCGCAGAGCGGCGAGTTCAAGGACATGGTCAAGGCCGGCATCATCGACCCGACCAAGGTTGTCCGCACGGCGCTGCAGGATGCGGCTTCGGTCGCCGGCCTGCTCATCACCACCGAGGCGATGATTGCCGACAAGCCGGAGAAGAAGGCCCCCGCCGGCGGTCCTCCGGGCGGCGGCATGGGCGGCATGGGCGACATGGACTTCTAAGTCCAGGCGTTCAGCCAACCACGACGAAACGAGGGCGGGCCGCAAGGTCCGCCCTTTTTCTTGGCTTCAACATGGACGGAAGATTAACTGGATAAACGAACCGTGATTGACTCATTGCCATAATTCTGCGCCAACTCCTGGTTGCAATCGGAATTTCGGCTAGGCTTGCTGCGCTCTCCGTCGGTTTCCCGGGATCACATCCGGGGCCAGGTGCCTTCAAGACACTCCTAAGGCCCGGTTGTCTGACGAACCGCGCGCAGTTGCACGGTGTCAGATACGGAGAAAGTGACGCAGCTATGGCTATCGGTACCGTTAAGTGGTTCAACACGACCAAAGGCTTCGGGTTCATCATGCCGCAGGACGGTGGCAAGGACGTTTTCGTCCACATCACCGCGGTCCAGGCGGCAGGGCTTCGTGGCCTGGATGAGGGACAGAAAGTGAGCTACGAGGTCGCTATGGAGCGCGGCAAGGCCGCCGCCACCAACCTCAAACTCGCCTGACGTCACACCGCACTGCTCAATTTGGAATGATTTAGAGCGACTTCCATGGACCGCCCAGGGCGGTTCGCGGGAGTCGTTTTTGTTGTTCGGGACGGAGCAGACGGTGGAACCACTGCTTATCCGCCGCGCATCAGCGCGGCGGCACATAACATCCCCAGGAGTGACTTACTATGGCTATCGGAACGGTTAAGTGGTTCAACACCACCAAGGGCTTCGGCTTCATCATGCCGCAGGACGGCGGCAAGG
>CAIPLM010000273.1 GCA_903865895.1 uncultured Rhodospirillales bacterium
AGGATCGTCGCCCCCATGGTGATCGCATGGAGTCCGGCGGCCAGCGAACCGGGTAGGCGGGCCATCGGGTCCGGCGCGTCGGCCAGCTTTCCGATGAAGCCCTTGCGCGAGACGCCGACGAGGATGCGGCAGCCGAGGCTGCGCAGCACGGCGAGGCGGGGGAGCAGCGCGAGGTTGTGGGCCGCGGTGTTGCCGAAGCCGATGCCGGGATCGATCGCGATATTGGCCCGCGCGATGCCGGCCGCTTCCGCCGCCGCGACGCGCTGCGCCAGTTCGGCCACCACCTCGGCGGCGACGTCCTCGTACCGGGCGCGCTGGGTCATCACGTCGGGATTATGGCGCATATGCATCAGCACCACCGGACAGCCCGCGCGCGCAATCATGCCGGCGGCATCCGGATCATGCGCGAGGGCCGAGACGTCGTTGATGATGCTGGCCCCCTCATCGAGCGCCGCGCGCATGGTCTCGGAATTGCGGGTGTCGGCGGAGACGGTGACGCCGGCCGCGGCGAGCCCGGCGATCACCGGCAGGATGCGGCGGCGCTCCTCCGCGGGGTCGGTCGGCTGGGAGCCCGGCCGTGTGGTTTCGCCGCCAACATCGACGATTGCGGCGCCCTCCGCGGCCATGCGGATGCCGGCCTCGATGGCGCGTGCGGGGTCGAGATGGCGGCCGCCATCGCTGAAGCTATCGGGGGTGACGTTGAGGATGCCCATCACGGCCGGCTGGGCGAAGCCGGCCCAGGGCGGCACCGGGGCAGTCAGGCGCTGCCGCCATTCCGCCGGCACCTGGGCGGCCGGCAGGACCACTCCGCCGATCCGCACCAAGGTGAAGGCATCCGGCCCGCCGGCGAGCGGCAAAGCGAGCCCCGCGGCGATCGCCGCGCGGGCCGCCTCGCCCGTCAGCAGCCCAAGCGGCTCGGCCGGCAGGGCCGCCTCCGTCCGCTCAGCCCGGCTGCGGCGCCGTGCCCAGCCCGCCCGGCGGCGGAGCGGGGCGGCTGGACGGCGGCACGGAGGCGCGGCGCGTCTCGGCCATCGGCTCATCGACCACGCGCTTGATCACCGGTTCGCCGCGCATCACCTGGCGGATTTCATCGCCCGAGAGCGTCTCATGCTCCAGCAGGCCCTTGGCCAGGGCATGCAGTTCCGCGAGGTTGTCGGTGAGGATCTGCTTGGCCCGCGCATAGGCGGCGTCGATGATCGCCTTGATTTCGGAATCGATCTCCCGCGCCGTCGCCTCGGACACGTTCTTGGCCTGGGTGACGGAGTGGCCGAGGAAGACCTCCTGGCTGTTGTCGCCATAGGCGATCATGCCGAGCTTCTCGCTCATGCCCCATTCGGTGACCATCATACGGGTCTGGTTGGTCGCCATCTTGATGTCGCCCGAGGCGCCGTTGGAGACCTTATCGGCGCCGAAGATGATCTCCTCGGCTGCCCGGCCGCCCATCGCCATGCACAGCTCCGAGAGCAGCTTGGACTTGCTCTTCGAATAGCGATCGCCTTCGGGCAGCGACATCACCAGCCCGAGCGCGCGGCCACGCGGGATGATGGTGGCCTTGTGCACCGGGTCGCATTCCGGGAGATACATGGCGCAGAGCGCGTGGCCGCCCTCGTGATAGGCGGTCATCTCCTTCTCGGCGTCGCTCATCACCAGCGAGCGGCGCTCGGCGCCCATCAGCACCTTGTCCTTCGCCTGCTCGAACTCGTTCATCGCCACCACGCGCTTGCCCATCCGCGCGGCCAGCAGGGCGGCCTCGTTGACGAGGTTGGCGAGGTCGGCGCCCGAGAAGCCCGGCGTGCCGCGGGCGATGATCTTGGGATCGACGTCAGACGCCAGCGGCACTTTGCGCATATGCACGCGCAGGATCTTCTCGCGCCCGTTCACGTCGGGGTTCGGCACCACCACCTGGCGGTCGAACCGGCCGGGGCGCAGCAGCGCGGGGTCCAGCACGTCCGGCCGGTTGGTGGCGGCGATGAGGATCACGCCCTCATTGCTCTCGAAGCCGTCCATCTCGACCAGCATCTGGTTGAGGGTCTGCTCGCGCTCGTCATTGCCGCCGCCGAGCCCGGCGCCGCGATGGCGGCCGACGGCGTCGATTTCGTCGATGAAGATGATGCAGGGGGCGTTCTTCTTGCCCTGCTCGAACATGTCACGCACCCGGGACGCACCCACGCCGACGAACATCTCGACGAAATCGGAGCCCGAGATGGTGAAAAACGGCACGTTGGCCTCGCCGGCGATGGCGCGGGCGAGCAGCGTCTTGCCGGTGCCCGGCGGGCCGACGAGCAGCACGCCCTTGGGGATCTTGCCGCCGAGGCGCTGGAATTTCTGCGGGTCACGCAGGAACTCGACGATCTCCTCAAGCTCCTGCTTGGCCTCGTCGATGCCGGCGACGTCATCGAAGGTCACGCGGCCCTGCTTCTCGGTCAACAGCCGGGCGCGGGACTTGCCGAAGCCCATGGCCCGGCCGCCACCGCCCTGCATCTGGCGCATGAAGAACACCCAGACGCCGATCAGCAGCAGCATCGGGAACCAGTTCAGCACCATGTGCAGCACCGGGTTGACGCCGTCATCCTCCGGCTTGGCGATGACGCGCACGCCCTTGTCGGTGAGGCGGGGCACCAGGCTCTGGTCCTCGGGCGTGTAGGTCTGGAAGGTGCCGCCATCGGCGGTCTGCCCGGTGACGTTGCGGCCCTGGATGACGACATCGCGCACCCGGCCGGCGTTCACCTCGCCGATGAACTCGGAATAGGCCACCTGCCGGGCGCCGGACTTGCTGGAGCCCGGTTGGAACAGATTGAACAGCACCACCAGAAGCAGTGCGATGATCACCCATAGCGCCAGATTGCGGCCGAAATTGCTCATTTCATTCCTTAGCAGTCACCACTGCCGGCACGCGCCGGCACTCCTCGCCTTCAATAGATGGGAAGCGCCTGGGCGCTTCGCATCCCCTTCAGCCGAAATCCTGCATTCGCATTGTCACGAACCCGCCCCCCGTTGCCGGCACCGCCGGATGGAAGACGAGCCGCACATGCGAAGCGTCGTAACTTGCAGCATAACCGAGATGCGGCACCGCGACCAGAGTCCCGCCCACGCGCAAGGCCGGCAGGGTGCGGAGCAGGGCGGACGGCAGGTCCGAGGCATCGCGCAGGCGCGCGGCCGCGTCACCGAGCGGCCCCAGCATGGCGCCCGCCGGCGCCCCGCCGAGGAGGCGGAACCGCCCGTCCCATACCGCACCGGGCAGCGCGGCGATCGGCGGTTGCATGGCGGCGGCCTCGCGCAGGACCAGACATCCGCCGGGGCACAGCCGCCCTGCCGTGCGGAGTTCGCAGCCCCCGAGCGTCGCTGCCCGGGGTGCCTCGGCCCATGCCGCGACCTGTTCCGGGGGGAGCGGGAAATGCCGGCCGGCGATGGTCCTCAGCACGGCGGCGAGGGCAGCGGGATCGCTCGGGCCGGGGGAGATCACCGCATAGCCCTCGGGGTGGAAAGCGACGCGGCCGGCGAGCCAGGCCGCCCGGGCCGCCTCCGCCACGCCGCGCTGCGTGCCCCGCAGCGCGGCTGCCGCGACGGCGGCGCGCGTCACCGGGCCGGTCCCCGCGGCATCGCCACGCAGCAGGCGCAGCCGGTTGCGTCGCGCCGCCGGGCTGCGGTTGCTCGGGTCCTCGACCCAGCCGAGACCCTCGGCTGCGAGCGTCGCGCGCAGGCGGGCGGGGGGAATGGTCAGCAATGGCCGCAGCCAACGCAGATGGGGCCGCTCCACCAGCCCCGCCATCCCCGCCAGCCCATCGGCGCCGCTATGGCCGAGCATGCGCATCGCCACGGTCTCGGCCTGATCGGCGGCGTGGTGGCCGAGCAGCAGATGCAGCCGCCCGTCGGCCATGCAGGCCGCCTCGAGCGCCGCGTATCGGGCCGCCCGGGCGCGGGCGGCGAGGCCTGGGCCGGGGGTCAGGCCGGTAAGGGGCAAAATACGGGCGCGGATGCCGATCCCGGAAAGCCGCCCGGCGGTGAGGGCCGCTTCTTCGGCGGAGTCCACACGGAGCCGGTGATCCACCACCAGCCCCAGCGCGTCGCCCCCCTGCCCTGCCGCCCAATGCCGGGCGAGGAAGGCCAGCGCCATGCTGTCCGCTCCGCCGGAGACCGCCACGGCGAGGCGCGGCGAAGGTTCAAACGGCCCGAGCGGCGCCATCAGCGCCGCGAATTCGTGCGGCGCGATGGCGCTCAGTGGCAGGCGGCCCGTTGACGGGCGCCGGCGATGCCGTCCTTGAGGTCAGCCCGCTGGGTGGGGAATTCGGCGCGCAACTTGTCGAGCGTGGCGCAGGCGGCGCGCTTCTCACCGATGCTGGTCAGCGCATTGGCGAGGCCGAGCAGCGAATCCTGCGCATGGGCGCCAGTGCGGGCGCGGTTATAGGTGTCGTCATAGGCCACCGCGGCGCCCTGATAGTCCTTCTTGCCGTTCAGCGCCTGGGCGAGGAGGAACTGCGCATCATAGGCGCGCGGCGATTTCGGCACCGCGATCACCTCCCGCGCGGCGGTCTCGGCGGCGGGATAGTCGCGCCGTGCAAGCGCGGCGCTACCGTCCTGCATGGCGACCTCGGCCGTGCGCTTGCCAGCCGGAGCGGCGGGCGTGATGACGGCGGGGACCGCGCCGGCGGCCACGGGGGCGCCAGGCTTGGCCGGGGTGGCCGCCGCCGGGGCCTTGCCGGCAGAGTCGATGCGGAAGTTGAGGTCCTCGATCTGCTTGGTCAGGTCGTCATCCGCCCGCTTGCGCAGATTGGCCTCCTCGTCCGCGGTGCCACGCAACTTGCGCACTTCGTCCTCAAGGCGGGCGACGCGTTCAAGCAGCGCCGTGGTGATATCGCCGGTGGGCGGCGGGGCCGAGGGGCGGGCGGCGCCCAGCGCGGAGGAACCGGCGGCGCCGCTGCGCAGTTGGTCCCGCAGGGCCTGGATATCGCGCTTCATCTCCTGGATCTGGTTCTGCAGATAAATGCCCTCACGCGTATCCACCTGGGCGCGCGCGGCCGCCGGCACAGCCAGGGCGAGCAGTGCGAACGCGAGGACGCGGAGCGAGGGGGGGAACATCATGGGGCGTTCTCCAGGAAGCGGAATCGGGGGCACGGCATGCGGCGGGACGCGAGATACCACCGATATCGCGCCGGGATAAGCGCGCGGTGCGGCAGGAGTGCGGCAAAAAAGAAACCGGCAGCCCTGAGGCTGCCGGTTCCCGATCGTCATACCTTGCCCGGCCCGAAGGCCGGACGCCGCAATTAGCGGACGGAGGTGATGGCGTTGCGGTTCTTCGCCCAGGCTTCCTCGTTCGAGCCGAGGGCAACCGGACGGTCCTTGCCGTAGGAGATGGTGCTGATGCGGGCAGCGGCCACGCCCTTGGCGACCAGGTAGTCGCGCGAAGCGGCGGCGCGCTTGGCGCCGAGGGCGATGTTGTACTCGCTGGTGCCGCGCTCGTCGGCGTTGCCGGCGATCTGCACGTTGTTCATCTTCCACTGGGCAAGCCAGGCGGCCTGCTTGTCGAGAACGGCGGTGCTCTTCGGAACCGCCTTGTCGAAGTCGAAGAACACGCGGTCACCGACGTTGGCGACCAGGTCTTCCTGGCTGCCGGGCACCGGGCCCTTGTTCATAGCATCTTGCGGAACCGGCTTCGGGGTCTCCTGCGAGGAGCACGCCGCCAGCAGCGCCACGGCGGCGAAAGCGCCCAGAATCTTTGTGTTCATAACTGTTGCGTCCCTGGTAGTGGTGAGCAGCTGAATGGTGCCCCAAAGGGCTCCCGGATGTAGGCGAATAGTCTGTCGACGCCCGAAGACCCCCTTGGAGCCCTGACCGCCGAACGCGAACGTCGCTTAACCCCAGGCAATCCATCGGGTCAACCGTCTACGTCATCCGCGCCGGGCATATCTTGCATGTTTTTGCGCGATTCCGCGATGAACACGCCTGTACCCATCCAAATCACTGCAAAAGCGGTGACCAGGCGGGGTCCGAGGCATCGGTCGGGGTGGCAATCACCCGCTCGTTGAAGCCGGTGATGTCGATCGAAACCAGCCGCGACGAGAATCCGTTGCCCCGGGCATCGCGCGCCGCGGTTTCGCGAGTGAACATGATCACACGGCCATTGGGCGCAAAGGTCGGCCCCTCGCAGAAGAAGCTTTCCGAGAGAATCCGCTCGCCCGAGCCATCCGGCCGCATCACGCCGATGGCAAACGCGTCCGGCGTCTGGCGGGTGAAGGCGATCAGGTCGCCGCGCGGCGACCACACGGGGGTGGCATAGCGGCCGCGCCCGAAGCTGATGCGCTTCACGCCAGACCCGTCGCTGCCCATCACGTAAAGTTGCTGATCGCCGCCGCGATCGGAGTTGAAGACGATCTGGCTGCCATCGGGGCTGAAGCAGGGCGAGACGTCGATCGCTCCCGAGTCGGTCAGCCGCCGCGCCCCGCCGCCGAGGCTCACGAGATAGATATCCGCCCCGCTCGACGTGGTCTGCGCCATGATCACGCTGTTGCCATCCGGCGCGAATCGCGGCGAGAGGGTGATGCCGGGGAAGTTGCCGAGCATCGCCTGCTTCCCGCTGGCGAGATCGAACGTATAAACCCGCGGCCGATCGTTCACGTAGCTCATGAAGGCGATCTGGTCGCGCGTGGGGTGGAAGCGCGGCGTCAGCGCCAGGAAGCCGCCATCGGTGAGGAAGCGGTTGTTCTCGCCGTCCTGGTCCATGATGGCGAGGCGCTTCACCCGGCGGTCGCGCGGGCCGGAGCCGGCGATGTAGACGATGCGGGTGTCGAAATACCCCTTCTCGCCCAGCAGCCGCTCGTAGATCACATCCGAGATGATGTGGGCGATGCGGCGCCAGTTGCTGAGCGTGGTGGTGTAGGCGGTGCCCTGGATCTGCTGGCCGGGCAGCACGTCCCAGAGGCGGAACTCCACCCGCACCTTGTCGCCGCCCTGGCTGTCCACCTTGCCGGTCACCAGCGCCTGGGCGTTGATCGCCTTCCAGTTCTGGAAATTCACCAGGTCACCCGTGGTGCCGCCGGTCTTGCCGATATAGGCGGCCGGGTCGATCGGGCGGAACAGGCCGGAGCGGGCGAGGTTGTTGGTGATCACCGCGGCGATATCCCGCCCGATGCGGTCAGCCTCGCCGCTACTGCCGGCGAGCGCGGGGATGGCGATCGGAATCGGGTCTGTGCGGGCGCGATCGACATCGATTACCGCGGTGGCCTGGGCCAAAGCGGGGCTGGCCCACAACGTGGGGGCGGCGATCAGAGAGGCCGAGCCGGCGACGAGGCCGCGCCGGCCGATCTTGGTCTCGAAAATACGTGTCATGGGAATCGCGGCGTCCTTCGTCATCTGGGTCACCTATTGGGCGTGAGATAGCGCGTCACGGCCGGAAACGGAATGTCAGCTTGTTCGGCCCATCGGTGCTGGTGAGCTTCTCCTTGGCCACCAGCTCGCGGCCGCAGCGCGGATCGAGGATCGCGCGGCGCGCGCGCTCGAAGAAGGCGCGCAGCCGGGGGTCCGACGCAACCCGGGACTTTTCCTCATCCGCCGGCTCGACGATGCGCACCGTGCCGGTGCCGTCGAGCGTCGCGGTCACCATCACCTGCATCTTCTCGGCATCGAGCGCCCCGGCGTCTTTGAACCAGCACTCCCGTACCTTGTCGCCGATGGCGCCGCGTTGGGCCTGACTGAGCGAGGCGGTGATATCGCCCTTGAGGTTGCCGCCGGTCTGCGGCGCGCCGCCCTGGGGCGGGTTGGGCTTGGCGGTGGGCGGCTGGGTCTGGCGCTGGGCGGCGCGCAGCTTCTCCAGCGTGTTCTCCACCTCCTTGCTGTCCGGCGTCGGATTCTTGGTGACGTTCGGCTGCGCGGTCGTGCTCGGCGGCGCCGGCGGGGGCGGCACCGGGGGAGGCGGCACCGGCAAGGGCGGGCTCGGCGGCGCCGGGGTCGGCGGCGCGGGAGGTGCCGGCGGAGGGGGCGGCGGCGGGGGCACAGGCGCGGGCGCCGGCTCCGGCGGGGGAGGCGGCGTGGGTTGCGGTGTCGGCGGCGGCGGCTCCTCGGTGGGAGGAGGCGGCGGCGGGGGCGGTGGTGGCGGAGGCGGCGGCGGAGGGGTGGGCTCCGGCGGCGTCGGCTTCGGCTTCTCCTCGGCGGGCGGCGCCTGCACGGTATCGGGCAGCTTGGCGGTGGCGGGCACCTCGGCCGGCTTCTCGGCCTTGGTCGCATCCTGCGGCTGCTCGCCCGGCTCGGCGGCAAGCTCCACCTCCATCGGCTTCTCCTCGTCCTTCGGCAGGGCGATGGAGACGCCGAACAGCAGCACGCCAGCAATGACCACGTGGGCCACCGCCGATATGATCGCGCCGCGTTTGAGCTCGGGAGTCATCGCAGCCGGCCGGCCGCCTCAGCGCGCCGGCGGACGGGCGGGCCCGGCGGGGGCGCCAGGCGCGCGGAACGCGGCGGCCGGCACTGCGGTACCCGGCGCGCCCGAGGGATCGGTCATCAGCGCCACCTTGGTGAAGCCGCCCTGGATGACGGTCGCCATCACCTCGAGCATGCGCGCGTAGGTGTTGGTCTTGTCGCCACGCACGAAAATGCGGCGGTCCTTCTGGTCCTTGGCGATCGCCTGCAGCTTGACGATCAGCTCGCTGAGCTCGATCGGCTCATCCTGCAGGAACACCTTGCCCTCGGCGTTGACCTGCACCTTCAGTGGCTCGCTATCCTGGTTGATCGGGGTGGCCGAGACCTTCGGCAGGTCGATATTCACCGCGCTGCTCATCAGCGGCGCGGTGACCATGAAGATGATCAGCAGTACCAGCATGACGTCGACCATCGGCGTCACGTTGATTTCGGCGAGCGGCGTGTAGCGCCCCCGCTTCCCGCGTCTGCCCTGCAGCGCCGCGGCCATGCTCAGCGCTCTTCGGACTGGCGGGACAGGATGGCGCCGAACTCGGTGGCGAAGCCCTCGAGGCGGCTGGCGAAGCGGGCGAGGTCACTGCTGATCTTGTTATAGGCCAGCACCGCTGGAATCGCCGCGACCAAGCCGATGGCGGTGGCGAACAGCGCCTCGGCGATGCCCGGCGCCACCACGGCGAGGTTGGTGTTGTGCATGGTCGCGATCGCCGAGAAGGAGTGCATGATGCCCCACACCGTGCCGAACAGCCCGACGAACGGCGCCGTGGAGCCGACGGAGGCGAGGAACACCATCCAGCGCTCCATCCGGTCCATCTCGCGCTGCACCGCCACCGACATGGCGCGCTCGACGCGCTCCTGCACCGAGCGGCGCACGGCATCGGTGAACACGGTCTTGGCGCTGCGCCGCCACTCCGCCATCGCGGCGGCGAACACCGCGGCCATGGGGTGGGTGGGCTCCTGGCCCTCCTCGTCGAACAGCTCGTCGAGGCTGCCGCCCGACCAGAACTTGTCCTCGAAGGCATCACCGCTGCGATTGGCGCGACGGATCGTCGTCACCTTCTCGAACACGATCGCCCAGACCCACACGCTGGCCACGATCAGCATCAGCATGACAATCTTGACGACGATGTCGGCCTGCATGAACAGGCCCCACAACGACATGTCGACCCCGGAGGCTCCGAGATTCACCGCATCGACAGCTCGGTCCACTGCATCAATCCCCTGGCACAGGCCCGACCATGACGGCGGACCGTGGCGTCATTGCGCCCCGTTCGAGGCCTTTTCGCGTTCTTCCACCAGCCCGGCCAACGCATCGCGCCACCGGGCCGGCATGCGCGCCGCCCGCTGGTCGGCCAGGCGCACACAGGCAAGCTGAATATCGGCCGCCACCAGCACCCGCTCCTCGCCCTCACGCCGGAATTCCTGGCGCAGCGTGGCCGAAGCCGCGCCAACCTCCAGGGTATGGGTGGTCACGATGAGCGAATCGTCGAGTCGCGCCGATCCGAGATAATCCACTTTGATGCGCCGCACCATGAACATAAGTCCATGCTGCGATACCATTTCCGCGTGCGGGATTCCCATGTCGCGCAGCGCCTCGGTGCGCGCGCGCTCGGCAAAGCGCAGGTAGTTGGCGTGGTAGACCACGCCGCCCGCGTCGGTATCCTCGTAATAGACCCGCAGGCGATGGCGATGCGGGCCGCCATCGGGCTGATTAAGCTTCATCCACCCGCCTCATGTGTCATCCGCCAGCAGGTCCAGTTGCGGCTGGCTGCCGGCTGGGGGCGTGAGGCCGAGGTGCCGCCAACCGCGCTCGCCGAGCACTCGGCCGCGGTTGGTGCGCAGGATCAGGCCCTCCTGGATGAGGTAGGGTTCGATGACATCCTCCAGCGTATCCCGCGCCTCCGCCAGCGCGGCGGCCAGTGTCTCCACCCCCACCGGCCCGCCGCCATGATGGTCGGCCATGCGGCGGAGATAGCGGTGATCCATCGCGTCGAGCCCGATGCGATCGACCTCGAGGCGGGTCAGCGCGGCATCGGCGATCTCGCGGGTCACGGGGTCCTGCCCCTGCACCAGCGCAAAATCGCGCACTCGGCGCAGCAGCCGCCCGGCGATGCGCGGCGTGCCGCGGCTGCGGCGGGCGATCTCGGTGGATCCCTCGTCCGTGAGGTTGAAGCCCAGCTTCTGCGCCCCGCGCGCGACGATCAGCTTCAATTCTTCGGCGGTGTAGAAAATCAGCCGCAGCGGGATGCCGAAGCGGTCGCGCAGCGGGGTGGCCAGCAGCCCGGCCCGCGTGGTGGCGCCGACGAGGGTGAAGGGCGCGAGATCGATCCGCACCGAACGCGCCGCCGGCCCCTCGCCAATGATGAGATCGAGCTGGAAATCCTCCATCGCGGGATAGAGGATTTCCTCGATGGCGGGTTGCAGGCGATGGATCTCGTCGATGAACAGCACGTCGCGCGGCTGGAGATTGGTGAGAATCGCCGCGAGATCGCCGGCCTTCTGGATCACCGGGCCGGAGGTGGCGCGGAAGCCCACGCCGAGTTCCCGCGCCACGATCTGCGCCAAAGTGGTCTTGCCGAGCCCGGGCGGGCCATGCAGCAGGACGTGATCGAGTGCCTCGCCGCGGGCGCGGGCGGCCTGGATGAAGATCGCCAAATTCTCCCGGCTGGCCTTCTGGCCGGTGAAATCGGCCAGGGTCTGCGGCCGCAGCGTGGCCTCGGCGGCGTCCTCGTCGGCCCGCGCGGAGGAGATCGTCCGATCGCTCACCGCGCCAGCTCCTTCAGCCCTTCACGGATCAGCGCATCGAGCGAGGCCCCCTCGCCCAGCCGCTCCGCCGCCCGCCCGATCGCCGCCTGCGCCTCAGGCCGCCGGTAGCCGAGATTGACCAGCGCCGAGAGCGCATCCGCCTCCACCCCGCCGACCGGCGCCGGCAGCACCGGGGAGAAGCCGATCCCGGCCGGCATGGCGCCCGCCTTCTCACGCAATTCCGTGAGCAATCGCACCGCGAGCTTTGCCCCCACCCCGGGCGCCCGCGTCAGCCCGCCGCGATCGCCCGCCTGGATCACCGCGATCAGCTCGCGGGGCGACAGCGCCGAGAGGATCGACAGCGCCACCTTGGCACCCACCCCCTGCACCGTGGTCAGCAGGCGGAACCAGTCCCGCTCGGCGCTCTCGGAAAATCCATAGAGAACAATGGCATCCTCCCGCACATTGGTCTCGATCAGCAGACTCGCCACGCCACCGGCCGGCAGCGCCGCCAAGGTGCGCGTGGAGGCCTGCACGAGATAGCCGACGCCGTTGACATCGACGATGCAGCGCCCGTCCTCCACCCCTTCGATCCGCCCGGTCAGCTTCGCGATCATGCCATCACCGTCCCGGCCAGAACCCGGTTGTTGGTGGCACGGTGATGCGCGTGGCAGATCGCCACCGCCAGCGCATCCGCCGCATCGGCGCGGCGGATCAGGCAACCCGGCAGCAGCCGGCGCACCATCATCTGCACCTGCTCCTTGTCGGCATTGCCCGAACCCACCACCGCCTTCTTCACCGTCTTGGCGCCATACTCCGCCACGGGAATCCCCAGCAGCGCCGGCGCCAGCAGCGCCACCCCGCGGGCATAGCCGAGCTTCAACGTCGCAGCCCCGTTGCGGTTGACGTAGGTCTCCTCCACCGCCGCCTCGTCGGGCCGCAGCTCCGCCATGAGCTTGGTCAACGCCTCGTGCAGCATTTTCAGCCGCTCCGGCACGCTCTCGCTGGCGACGGTGGCGATAACCCCGTCGCCGATATGGCGCAGACGGTTGCCGTCCACCTCAACCAGGCCCCAGCCGGTGAACTGCAACCCGGGATCAAGCCCCAACAACCGCGCCAAATCGCCTCCTAACCCGACAGCTTTTCCATCACGTCCTCGGGGACCTCGAAATTGGCGTACACGTTCTGCACGTCATCGTTGTCCTCCAGCACGTCGATCAGCTTCATGACCGAGCGTGCCTTGTCCTCATCCAGCATGACGGAGTTGGACGGCCGCCACTCGATCTTCGCCGTCTCCGGCGCGCCGAAGCGGGACTCGAGCGCATCGCGCACCGCGAAGAAATCCTCCATCGGCGTCGTCACCTCGTGGCCGTCCGGCCCCGACTCGACATTCTCCGCCCCCGCCTCGATCGCCGCCTCCAGCATCGCATCCTCGTCCGCCACATTGGCCGGATAGCGCACCACGCCGAGCCGCGCGAACATAAAAGAAACGCTGTTGGTCTCGCCCAACGCCCCGCCATGCTTTGCAAACGCGCTGCGCACCTCACCCGCCGTGCGATTGCGGTTATCCGTCAGCGCCTCCACGATCACCGCAACCCCCGCCGGGCCATAGCCCTCATAGCGGACCTCGAAATAATCGTCGCCCTGCCCGGCCCCGGCCGCCTTCTTGATCGCCCGGTCAATCGCGTCGCGCGTCATGTTCTGCTTCAACGCCGCGCCAATCGCCGCCCGCAACCGCGGATTGGCCGCCGGATCCGGCAAGCCCTGCTTGGCCGAAACCGCGATCTCGCGGATCAACTTCGCAAACGCCCGGGCCCGCTTGGCATCCTGAGCCCCCTTGCGATGCATGATGTTCTTGAACTGCGAATGCCCGGCCATGCCGTCCCCTCTCGGTGCTGAAACTGCGGTGCTGCGGCACGGGCGCAAGGCAAGGCGAGGGGCTCTGCCCCTCGACCCCGCTAAGGGCTGAGCCCTTAGAACCCATCCGTTTAAGTGGGTTCTGATTGCAGGAGGGGGCCAACACGGTGGTTGCAACCACGGAGTAGGCCCCCTCCTGCAATCAGAACCAACCCCTTAAGTGATTGGTTCCTAGGGGCTATGCCCCTAGGCGGGTCCAGGGCAGAGCCCTGGCCTTACTTACGTCCCGCGCCGCAGCGCCGCGGATTCTACACCGGGGGGATGCTTTGCGACAAACGGCCGCCGAGGCGGAGCGGGTAGATTTGGGTCGCGAGGCCGGTGGTGTCGTCGGTGACGACGAGGGTTCCGCAGACGGTGGCGGGGCCTTCGGCGGGGGCGAGGCGTTCGCCGGGCATTTTCCGCCAGAAGCGCGCGGCGGCGCCGTCCTTGGTCATGCCGATGACGCTATCGTAGTCGCCGCACATGCCGGCGTCGGATTGGAAGGCGGTGCCGCCGGGGAGAATTTGGTGGTCGGCGGAGGGGCAGTGGGTATGGGTGCCGACGACGAAGGAGACCTGGCCGTCGAAGGAGTGGGCGAAGGCCATTTTCTCGGAGGTGGCTTCGGCGTGGAAATCGATGACGATGGCCTGGACGGAGCTGCCGAGCTTGAAGCGGTTGAGTTCGACGGCGGTGGCGCGGAAGGGGCAGTCGAGCGGGTCCATGTAGAGGCGGCCCATGGCGTTGACGACGAGGGCCTTGCGCCCGTCGGCGAGGCTGACGGTGACGGAGCCGGCGCCGGGGGTGCCGGGCGGGAAGTTGAGCGGGCGGATGAGGCGGGGCGTATCGCCGATGGTGCCGATGAGCTCCTTGCGGTCCCAGGCGTGGTTGCCCAGCGTGACGACGTCGGCGCCGGCGTCGAACAATGCACGGGCCATGTCGGGGGCGAGGCCGAAGCCGTGCGAGGCGTTCTCGCCGTTCACGATGGCGAGATCGACGCGCAATTCCGGCTTGAGCCGCTTGAGCGCGGCGCCGGCCGCCTCACGACCGGAGCGGCCGACGACGTCGCCGAGGAAGAGGATGCGCATGGTGGGGGGTTGTCCGTTCAGTCGTCGCCGCCGAGGCGGCGGTATATGTCATGCGGGCCGACGGCCCATACCTCAAAGGTATTTGCGACATCGGCCTGCTTCAAAATTATGCGGAAGTTCCTGTTGATCCGAATTGAGTGGAGGCCATCGGTACCCTCCAACTGCTCGAAATTCAGACCAGGCGCAGTATGATCAACGACGAATGCCTGGAGCGCGACCAATGCCCTGGCGCGAACTGGGGGATCAAGCTTGCGTAGCGCCTTCTCGCCACGTTTAGTCGGCAGGAGGATCACTTCTCGGGCTTGTCCAGCTCCGCAAACCATGCCGCGACTTGTTCCGGCGTTTCGATCGGCGATCCGGCTTCTCGTGGCTCCCGCTCGGCGAGGATGAGCATCGCCTCCCAGCGGAGATCACGGAGTGCTTCAAGCCACGTCGCAAGCAAGTCATCGAGGGCAATGGATGTGTGCTTCACATCATCTAGAAGTTCCGGAGCATGTTCCGACGCACTGGACCGCAACGCCTCGATCTGTTCGAGGATCTGCTCACGTTGCGAAGCAAGACGTCGCTCTTTTTCGAGCAGCAGCGGAACGGCCGCTTCAAGTTCGGACCTGTCGGATGCGCGACCCTCGCCTTTTAGAAGGCGCACATAATCTCCTGTCGCCGTCACGGCCGGACGAAGGCTCTCCATCGCACCCCGCCAGAGCCGATTCCGCACGTGGACAACTTCGCGCGCATCATCGGCGCCGCCGCTCGCCGTAAAATCGGCGAGGCTCGCGAGCAGTGGAGCAGGAAGCTGGGAGCCGACCTCAAGGATACCCATGGCCTGACCCTAACCACTTTCTCGCGAAAAAGCATCCGGAACCGAACACCGAATTAGGCCGCGCTCGGTGGCGATGGCGTCGAGGCGGGCGTCGTAGGCGCCGGCGGGCACTTCGTCCATCTCCTGGGCCGCGTAGGCGCAGCCGATGGCCCGCGCGCGGGGGAGTGTGGGCAGGGTGCAGTCATAGAACCCGCCGCCATAGCCTAGGCGGCGGCCGGTGCGGTCGAAGGCGAGGAGGGGCACGAAGAGCACCTCAGGCAGGCCGATCGGCCCGTCCGGCCGGAAGGTGCCGAAGCGTTCGGCGATCATCGGGGCGCCGGGGTGCCAATGGCGGAAAATCAGGGGGTTACCGCGTTTGGGGGTCTCGGGCAGGAGGATGGGGTGGCCGCGCGCGTGAAGCGCGTGGAGCAGCGGGCTTATGTCGATCTCGCGGCCCATTGGCCAGAAACCGGAGATTGCCGCGCCGGCCGGCAGCGGCAGATCGGCCAGCACATGGGCGGCGAGCGCCGCGCCGAGCGCGGGATCGCAGCCGTCACGCCGCGCGAACGCCGCGATGCGGGCGAGGCGCTTGCGTTCGGGAATGTCGTCTAAAAGTGGAGCCACCATGGCCGTTGGCGTCGCATCCTCCCAAGGCCTGCGTGAGCAGGTGGGCACCAGGTAACGTGACCAGGGTCACATCAGAGCCAGTTCCCGGGAGTTGCTTATTGGCCCTGGGGATGAAGTACCTGACGTACCGGGCAGCTCCACCCCTTATCTTAGGGACGTTCGAGGTCCGCTGCAATCTGTTCGGCGCGCGCGGCGAGCCGTGTCATGCGCTTTCCGAGTTCGCCCTCGCTTTTTACCGCACGCAGCCGCACCGGGGCGGCGGCGCGGCTGGCCTCGAGTTCGGCCTTCATGTCGTGCAATTCGTCGGCCATCAGCAGTGAGGCGAGGACGAGCAGGCGCGACTCGCTGGCGGAACCGCCGAGCGCCTTGATGCTGGAGATGCGGCTTTCCACCTGTTCGGCCATCGCCGTGAGGTGCCCTTCCTGCCCGTCCTCGCAGCCGACCGTGTAGGAGAAGCCGTTGATTTTGACCGTAACTTGCGCCACGCGCGTGCCTCCTAACCCTCGTCGTTGCCGAGCCCGGCACGCAGCCGCGCGATCATCGCATCCAGCTTATCGGCAATTTCGCGCAGATCGCCCCCCGAGGGCAACGCTGGCGGCCGCCCGGTGAGCGCGGCGATCCGTTCGAGCGCCTGCTCGAGGCGCAGGGCGGCTTCCTCTTGTGCCGGATCGCCGGCCGGCTCTTGGCTGCCTGACATCTGCGCCTCCGCGCTGTGGTGCTTCGTATTGCGTTTCAAACCCCGGGGCGGTTCAACGTCAAGCATGTTATTGCCCGGAGCCGATTTACCGCCCGCCGTCACCGTCCATGGGGCCGGGGATGCGCGCATGGCGCTGCAGTCAGGCATGAGGGTGACGCTGATCTCCGCCCCCGGTGCCGCGCTGTTCGCCGGCCCGGGCTGGTGGCGGGCGCTGCAGGCGGAGGTGGGCGGAACGGCGCCCTGGCTGCTGGATTGCGCGGATGCGCCCGGCATGGCGCTGGCCGCACTCAGGATCGGCATCACCGGCCTGATCCTCGCTGATACCGGCGCGGCCTTCGCCGCGGTGAGCGCGGTGGCACTGCGGCAGTCTGCCATCGTATTGCCACATCGACCCCCTTCTTTGGATCTCGCGCAGCCCGGCGCGGCATATCGCCTCGCCGCATGGCTGCAACGTGACATTGTGCCGCCGCTGCGGTAGTACGCGCGGACGGATTCCCGGAGCAAAGAGGACGCCCATGCGCATCACCCAACGCGTGAAGAAAATTCTCGACCATTACGAGAGTGACAACCCGGGGACCAAGGGCAACCTTGCCCGCATCCTCATGGAGGGCAAGCTCGGCGGCACCGGCAAGCTGGTGATCCTCCCGGTCGATCAGGGCTTCGAGCATGGCCCGGCCCGCTCCTTCGCGCCGAACCCCGCGGCCTATGACCCGCATTATCATTTCCAGCTGGCGATCGAGGCCGGGCTGTCCGCCTATGCCGCGCCGCTCGGCATGATTGAGGCCGGTGCCGACAGCTATGCCGGCGCCATCCCGACCATCCTGAAGATGAACTCCTCCAACAGCCTCGCCACCACCAAGGACCAGGCGGTCACCGCCAGCGTCAATGACGCGCTTCGGCTGGGTTGCTCGGCGATCGGCTTCACCATCTATCCCGGCAGCGAATACGCGTTCGACCAGATGGAAGAGCTGCGCGAACTCGCCGAGGAGGCCAAGCAGGCCGGCCTCGCCGTGGTGTGCTGGTCCTATCCGCGCGGCCCCGGGATCGACAAGGCGGGCGAAACCGCCGTCGACATCTGCGCCTATGCCGCGCACATGGCCGCGCTGATGGGCGCGCACATCATCAAGGTGAAGCCGCCGACCGCGCATCTGTCGCTCGATGCGGCGAAGAAGGTCTACGAGGCGCAGAAGATCGACATCTCGACGCTCGCCAAGCGCGTGGAGCACGTCGTGCAGACTGCCTTCAACGGCAAGCGCATCGTGGTGTTCTCGGGCGGCGAAGCCAAGGGGCTCGACGGTCTTTACGAGGAAGTCCGCGGCCTGCGTGATGGCGGCGCCAACGGCTCCATCATCGGCCGCAACACCTTCCAGCGCCCGAAG
>CAIPLM010000274.1 GCA_903865895.1 uncultured Rhodospirillales bacterium
TAAAGAATGTTCGCCGCCGTCAGCCCGGTGAAGCCCTGGACCGTGATATGGGTACCGTCGCTGAGGGTGATGATTTGGTTGCTGAGTGTGGTTTGCGTGCCGGCCAGGGCGGCGGCGGCCTCGCCGGAGCCGTAATTGATGAAGGTCAGGTAGTCCTTGTTGGGGTCGAAGCCCTGGATCAGCACGTCGGGATGGTTGCCGTTGATGAAGGCGATCAGTGAGATGCCCTGGCCGCCGGAAATGGTCTCGGCGCCGGTGCCAGTGACGATGGAGGTGCTCCAGTCTCCGGCGTGGATGAATTCCGGCCCCGATCCGGCGAAGAAGGTATTGATGGCGGTGCTGCCGGCGCCCGAGATGGTCTCGGCTCCGGCGCCGCCGACCAGGATGTTGCTCGCGGTGCCATTGTAGGCCGTCCCGGCGGGGTCGGAACTGGACAGCACGTCGCCGGAGGCGGTGCCGAAGACGGTCGCGCCGCCCGCCACATCGATGTGGGTGTTGCCATCGGGGGTGGCGAGGTAGAGGCCGGCGCCGCCGCTGACGGTCAGGCCGCCGGAGACACCAAGCACCGTTTGGGTGCCGCCGGTGACGGTGATGCGGGTGGTGCCTTCGGCGAACACCAGTTCGCTGCCGCCGGTCTGGAGCAGGTTCAGCCTGCCGGCGGCGTTGCCCACCACGGTGGCGGCGCCGGGCAGGGTGGCGCTGGTCAGGCCGGTGCCGCCGAACACCAGGTCCGGCACGTGCGTGGTGAAGAAGGAGGCTTCGCCGCCGAAGACATCGGTGGTGCCGCTGCCGCCCACCACCGTGCCGGCGCCGGTGAAGCGGCTCGCCCCACTGCCGGCGAAGAACAGCACGTCGCCGGTGACGGTGTCACTGCCGGTGGATCCGACCACGGTGGCGCTGACCCTCACGGCGTTCGCAGCATCGACGAGGTTGGTGCCGCCGCCGAGCAGCACGACATCGCGGGCGCCATCGCCGAGCGTGAGCGTGACGCTGCCCGGCCCGGCCATGATGGTGTCGGAGCCCGTGGAGGTGATGGTGTCGGCGCCGATCCCGACCACGATCAGGTTGTTCCCCTGGCCGGTGGCGATGCGGCTGTTGCCGCCGATGGCGTTCACGGTGTCGTCGCCGTTGCCGAGATAGAAGCTGCCGCCGCCCGCGGCGGCGGGGATGTCGATGCGGCTGGCGCCGCTGCCGGCAAACACGGTGTTGGCGCCGCTGCCGGCGATGTAGTCCAGCCCGCCGGTGCCGGCGAAGACGAGGTCGCCGCCGATGGCCCCGCCGGTGACGGTGGCGTGGGCTTCGTACTCGCTGATGAGAATGGCTGGGATATCGTCGGGCAGGGTCGTCGCGACCCCCGTGGGATCGAAGATTTCCAGGGTCTGCCCGCTTGCCACAGTGGGCAGGCCACTGCCGGTGGCGACGAACGGGGTGAGGCGGCCGGCGTTGCGGGCGTAGCTGATGTCGTTGGCGGGCTGGCTCGCCAATTGCCCGTTATTGGCGTTGTCGAACGGAACCACGGCGTCCTGCCCGGCCGGGCCGGTGAAGCCGAGCAATGCGGCGGCGGCGATGGCAGTCGTGGTGAGGACGGTGCCGCCCCTGCCGTCCGGGGTGAGGCGCCAGGCGCCGGCAGTTGTGCTGGTGGCCGGCACGATTTGCAGCGAGGCGCTGCCGGTAGCGGTGGGGATGCTCAGGACCCAGCCGGCGCCGATCGTCGCCGTGGTGGCTGAGGTGACGATGTCCGGCAGGTCGATGGTGTTGCCGGCCTGAAAGGTGTTGAGCACGTTGGACGGCATGA
>CAIPLM010000275.1 GCA_903865895.1 uncultured Rhodospirillales bacterium
CAAGCGGCGCACCGAGATCGACGTGCAGATCTGGCCGATCGCCGAAATCGGCGCCAAGCACGGGCTGCCCTGCCCGACCGTGCGCAAGCTGGTCGACATGATCCACGAGGTCGAAAACGGCACGCGGAAAATGACCGACGACAATCTTCTTGAACTCATTCCAGCCTGAGAGGCCATTGCCATGCATATTCGTTTTGACAACAAGATCGTCGCCGTCACCGGCGCCGGCCACGGGCTCGGCCGCGCCATCGCGCACAGCTTTGCCAACCTCGGCGCCCAGGTCTACGCCTGCGACCTGCTGGAGGGACCGCTCGCCGAGACGACCGCCGGGACCACCATCCGCGGCAGCCGCGTCGACCTCACAGACCGCAAGCAGGCCGCCGCCTGGGTCCACTCGATCGAGCAGCACTGCCAGGGCCGCGCCATTGACGTGCTGGTCAACAACGCCGGCGGCGTCGCCGGCCAGGTGGTACGCCCGCTCGACGAGGTGCCGGACGAGGATTGGGACAAGGTTTTCGCCGTCAACGTCAACGCCGCCATGGCCGTCTCGCGCGCGGCGATGACGGCGATGAAGCGGGCGGGCAGGGGACGCATCATCAACATCTCCTCAGGCGCCGGGCTCCAGGCGTCGCTGACGGGGATCCAGGCCTACTGCGCCGCCAAGCACGCCGTGGTCGGCCTCACCCGGCAGCTCGCCCATGAGCTTGGTCCCTACGGGATCACCTGCAATTCCGTCGCGCCCGGCTTCATCCGCTCCAACCCCTCGACCGAGAAGCAGTGGGAGAGCTACGGCGACGACGGCCAGGCCGCCCTGGTCAGCCGCATCGCCCTCAAGCGCCTCGGCACCTCGCAGGACATCGCCAATGGCGTGCTGTTCTTCGCCTCCGAGCTCGGCGCCTTCGTCAACGGCCAGGTCATCCAGGTGGATGGCGGCCGATGAGCGTTGCCGCCGTTGATGACTGGATGGCGGAGAACAAGGCAAGGCTGCTCGATGAGCTGCTGGGCTTCATCGCCAAGCCGTCGGTCTCCACCGATCCGTCCTACAAGCCGGGCATGGAAGCCGCCGCCGGGTTGCTGGAGGCGCGGCTGAACCGTATCGGCATGCACAACGTGCAGCGCCTCAACGCCGGGGGGCATGACGTCGTCTATGCCAACTGGCTCGGTGCGCCGGGCAAGCCGACCGTGCTGGTCTACGGCCATTACGACGTGCAGCCGCCCGATCCGCTCGACCAGTGGGAGACGCCGCCCTTCGAGCCGACCATCCGCGACGGCCGCATCCATGCCCGTGGCGCGTCCGACGACAAGTCGCCGCTGTGGATCGCGGTCTCCGCCATGGAGGCCTGGCTCGCGGTCACCGGCGGGCTGCCGGTCAATGTCAAACTGATGCTGGAAGGGGAAGAGGAGGTCGGCAGCCGGTCGCTGCCGGCGATCATGGACAGCCATCGCGACCTGTTGACTGCGGACGTGTTGATCTCTGCCGATGGTGGCCGCTGGCGGCCGGGCCTGCCCACCATCAACACCAATTCGCGCGGCAACACCGGCTGCGAAATCACCGTGCGCACGGCGAGCACCGACCTGCACTCCGGCCGCTATGGCGGGCCGGTGGCCAATGCCGCGATGGTGCTGGCCCGCCTGCTCGGCACATTGCACGATGCCGAAGGCCGCATCGCGGTGCCGGGCTTCCTCGATGGGTTGAAGCGCCCTTCCAACGCCGACTTCGCCTCCATGGCCGCGCTCGGCTTCGACGAGGCGGCGTTCTTCAGCGAAATCGGTGCCCGTTCGGGGGCAATCGAGCCTGGGGTGCAACTGCTGGAGTCGCTGTGGCTACGGCCGACCATCGAGGTCAACGGCATGTGGGGCGGCTATCAGGGGCCGGGCGGCAAAACCGTCATCCCCCGGGAAGCGCACGCCAAACTGACCTGCCGGCTCGGGCCGGGGCAGGATCCGGTGCGTGCGATGGAGACGCTGGAGGCGCATCTGCGCGCCAACCTGCCCGCTTGGGCCGATCTCGACATGGTGCGTAGCCGCGGTGGCAGCGCCGCCTATGTTGTGCCCGACGAAGACCCGTTCCTACTTGCGGTTGAGCGTGTCATAGCCGACGTGCATGGACAGAAACCACTGCGCGTCGGAGTCGGCGGCACCTTGCCGATCTCGGCGATGGCCAAGGATCGATTGGGGCTGGAGACGGTGATGCTGTCCTATGCGATCGCCGATGAGCGCATCCACGCGCCCAACGAGTTCTTCCGCCTGTCGAGCTTCGATGACGGGTTGAAGGCCTGGGCGCGGGCGCTGCCGATGTTCGGCGCCGTGGCGGCCGCGCCGCGCTCGTAGTGTGATAGGGGGATGCGCTGGCGGCCCGCGGTCAGCGCATCAGCCCGATCACGGCCGCGCGCACGCTCCCGATGAGAATGTGCAATTCCCGCTCGAACGTCGTGCCGGCTACCATCATGATGCCGCTGAGCAGGGCCGCGCTTGAGACCAATTCGAGGAACGAAACGCCGCGGCGATCTTGCCGCAGCAGAACGAGCGTTCGGGCAATGTGAGCCATGGTGAG
>CAIPLM010000276.1 GCA_903865895.1 uncultured Rhodospirillales bacterium
CAGCGCCTGCTCGACGGTGGCGGTGACGGAGGCGACGGTCTGGTAGGGCAGGCCGTAGATGAGATCGAGATTGATCGCGGTGATACCGCGTTCGCGCAGCCCATCGGCGCAGGCCTGGGTGATGGCGGCGGATTGGTGGCGATGCACCGCCTGCTGCACCCGCTCGTCAAAATCTTGCACCCCAAGGCTCGCCCGCGTGCAGCCGATCGCCGCCAGCGTGTCGAGCACCGTGTCGTCGCAGGTGCGCGGATCGATCTCGACGGCAATCTCGGCGTCAAGCAGCACGTCGAACCGGCGGCGCAGAGCGGCCATGATCTCGCGCATGCGTGCGCCCGGCATGGCCGTCGGCGTGCCGCCGCCCCAATGGATATGGGCAACCTTGAGGCGCCGCCCTTCAGGCCCGGCGGCTATAGCCAGCAGAGCGATCTCTTCCAGCAGCGTGTCGGCATAGGCTTCGAGCGGCGCGGTAGAGCGGGTGGCCGTGGTGTGGCAGCCGCAGAACCAGCACAACTCGGCGCAAAACGGCACGTGCAGGTAAAGCGATATCGGCGCATCCGGCAGCGCGCGCAGCCAGGCGGCATAGGTGTCCGCACCGATGGCCGGGGTAAAATGCGGCGCCGTGGGGTAGCTGGTGTAGCGCGGCACGGCGACATCGTAGTGGGGGAGGAGATCGGTGATGTGCATGGCGCATCTTCCGCCGCATCACTGGCGAAATCGTTGATCCACATCAAAGCGCCGGCGCGCAATTGGGCAGATCGTTCGTCTTGTTTGAAAACGATGCCGCATTAGAGCGACTGAGAAGTTGAGGCTTGTAATGTTTATCAAAGCCATCACTGGCGGCTTCGTCGCCGCGCTGCTTGCGAGTACCATGCTCGTCGCTCCCGCCGCCGCACAATCGGCCGACGGCGGCAAGTCTGCCGGCAGCATCATGGTGCGTGCCCGCGTGATCGACGTGATGCCGCAGAACTCCACCTCGTCGATCTCGGCGATCGGCGGCTCGGTGAAGACGACCGACATGGTGACGCCGGAAGTCGATTTCTCTTACTTCTTCACCGAGAACATTGCAGTCGAACTGATCGCCGCGACCTCGCGACACAGCATCACCGGCTCGCGCACCGCGCTCGGCAACGTGCCGGTAGGCTCCACCTGGGTGCTGCCGCCAGCCCTGACGGCGCAATACCACTTCAACCCGAAGGGCCAGTTCAGCCCCTATCTCGGCGCCGGCGTGAACTACACCCTGTTCTACGGCACCAGCGCGGCGGGCGGCACGGTCAATAAGCTGTCGATGCAGAGTAATTTCGGTGCCGTGCTGCAGGCCGGCCTCGACATCAACCTCGAAGGGCGCTGGTACGCCAACGTCGATGTGAAGCAGATCTTTCTGGATACCAAGGCAAAGCTGAATGGCGGCGCGATCGTCGCCAAGACAGCACTCAACCCCACCGTGGTGGGCCTTGGCGTGGGTTACCGCTTCTGACCGGCGATTGCCGATCAAAAGCGTGATGCGATCCCGGCCCGATAGGGCCGGTTCCGGCCGGGCGACCTGTTCCCCCTATGCACCGGCCTAAACTCAGCCGGCCACGCTCTATCGCGTGGCCGGCTCTTTCTTTATAAGCGGGCTCCTTCAAACCTTTATGGGCATGCGATTTGGCATCGGAGCGAACTGCCGCCGGCACGGGTGAAGCTGCGCTGGCCTCCCATCTCCAACGGTTTTCGGGGCTCACGCTGCTGGTTCTCGGCGACGTCATGCTGGATCGCTACGTGCTGGGCGATGTGCGGCGGATTTCCTCCGAAGCGCCGATCCCGGTGTTGCATGCGCAATCCCGCCGCCACGTGTTGGGCGGCGCCGGCAACGTGGCGCAGAACGCCACCGCACTGGGCGCGCGCGCCATCCTGATCGGGGTGGTCGGCGAGGATGGGCCAGGCCAGGAGCTGGCGGCGACGGTGGCCGCCGAGCCGCGCATCGCCGACCAGTTGGTGCGGGTGGCGGGCCGGCCGACGACGGTGAAGACGCGCTTCATGTCCGGCGGCCATCAATTGCTACGACTCGACGAGGAGGTGACCGACCCGCTGCCGCCCGATGTCGAGCAGCAGGTACTCGCCCGCTTCGCCGCAGCCTTGCCGGGCAGCGACGTGGTTGTCCTGTCGGACTACGCCAAGGGCGTACTGACCGACACGGTGCTGGAGCGCGCCATCGCACTGTCGCGCGCGGCGGGGGTGCGGGTGGTGATCGACCCCAAGCGCGCCCGTTTCGGCGCCTATGCGCAGGCCGATGTGCTGACGCCAAACGCGCTCGAAGTGTCCCGGGCCACCGGGCTCGAGGCCACATCCAACGAAGGTGCGGCTCTGGCCGGCGAGGCGGCGCGGCTGCAGGCCGATGCCGGCGCGGTGTTGGTGAAGCGCTCGGAGAAGGGGCTGACACTGGTGCGCCGCGGCGCCGCGCCGGTGCACATCCCTACCCGCGCCCAGGAAGTGGCCGACGTCTCCGGCGCCGGTGACACGCTGGTGACGGCCTTCGCGCTCGCCCTGGCCGCCGGCGCCGCGATGCCCGAGGCCGCGGCACTGGGCAACGCCGCGGCCGGCATCGTCGTCGGCAAGCACGGCACCGCGACCGTCACTCACGCAGAGTTGTTCGACGCCCTGCACCGCACGGAATTATTGGCGATCGACGAAAAAGTGGCGGACCTCGATGGCGCACTGGCGCGCATCGCCGTCTGGCGGGCCGGCGGGCTGCGTATCGGCTTCACCAATGGTGTGTTCGACCTCATCCACCCCGGCCATGTCCGCGGGCTGGCCCGGGCGCGTGCCCAGTGCGACCGCCTGGTGGTCGGCCTCAACAGCGATGCTTCGGTGCGCCGTCTGAAAGGACCGGACCGGCCGGTGCAAAACGAGACGGCACGCGCCACCGTCATGGCCTCGATCGCGTCGTCAGACCTCGTGGTGCTATTCGAGGAGGACACACCGCTTCGTTTGATCCAGGCGATTCGGCCGGACTTGTTGTTCAAAGGGGCCGACTATCGGATCGATCAAGTGGTGGGTGGCGAATTCGTGACTTCCTATGGCGGACGCGTCGCTTTAATCCCACTTGAAGAAGGCCATAGTACGACGAATACGATCCGCCGCATCAATTCAGGAAGCTGAGCGCCGCATGAACGAACAAATCCCGCATCTCCGCCGGCTCGAGGCGGAGAGCATCCACATCATCCGCGAAGTCGCCGCCGAATGCCGCAATCCCGTGATGCTGTATTCGATCGGCAAGGACTCCACGGTGATGCTCCATCTCGCGATGAAGGCATTCTACCCGGCCAAGCCACCCTTCCCGCTCCTCCACGTCGATACGAAGTGGAAGTTCCGGGACATGATCACCTTCCGCGATCAGATGGTGGAGCGGCTCGGCGTCAAGCTGATCGCCTACACCAACGAGGAAGCCCGCGCGCAGGGGGTCAACCCCTTCGAGCATGGCGGCTATTACACCCATGCGATGAAAACGGTTGCCCTGAAGGCGGCTCTGACCGCCGGCGGCTATGATGCGGCGTTCGGCGGCGCGCGGCGCGACGAGGAGAAATCTCGCGCCAAGGAGCGGGTGTTCTCCTTCCGCACCGCGACCCATGAGTGGGACCCGAAGAACCAGCGGCCTGAGTTCTGGCACCTCTACAACGGCCGGGTGAACAAGGGCGAATCGGTGCGGGTCTTCCCGCTGTCGAACTGGACCGAGCTCGACATCTGGACCTACATCATGCTCGAGAATCTGCCCGTCGTGCCGCTCTACTTCGCCAAGGAACTGCCGACCGTCGTGCGTGACGGCACCATCCTGGTGGTCGATGACGAGTCGCGCATGCAGTACCTGCCCGGCGAAAAGCCGGAAATGCGCACCGTGCGCTTCCGCTCGCTCGGCTGCTGGCCGCTGTCGGGCGCCGTCGAATCGGGCGCCCTGTCGCTGCAGGATATCGTCGCCGAGATGCTTGCCACCCGGGTCAGCGAGCGCGGCGGGCGGCTGATCGACAAGGATGCGTCCGACTCCATGGAGAAGAAGAAGCGCGAGGGGTATTTCTGATGAACGCCGACACTCCTACCACCTCCAGCCTGGACTCTTTCCTGATCGAGCAGGCCCAGCTCGGCCTGCTGCGCTTCCTCACCTGCGGCAGCGTGGATGATGGCAAGTCCACCCTCATCGGTCGCCTGCTGCACGAGGCCGGGCAGATCCTCGACGATCAGCTCGCCACCCTCGAGAAGGACAGCGTCCGCCACGGCACCACCGGCGAGGAGATCGACTTCGCCCTCCTGGTCGACGGGCTGGAGGCCGAGCGCGAGCAGGGCATCACCATCGATGTCGCCTACCGCTTCTTCACCACCAATCGCCGCCGCTTCATGGTCGCCGACACGCCCGGCCATGAGCAGTACACCCGCAACATGGCCACCGGCGCCGCCAACGCCGATCTCGCCGTGCTGCTGGTCGATGCGCGCCACGGGTTGATGACGCAGACGCGCCGGCATGCCTTCGTGGTGTCGCTGATGGGCATCCGCCACGTCGTCCTCGCGGTCAACAAGATCGACCTGGTGGACTTCTCGGAGGCCCGCTACGAGGAAATCCAGGCCCAGTTCGCAGACATGGTGAAGAACCTCGGCTTCGCCAGCATCAAGGCGATCCCGATCTCCGCGCGTTTCGGCGACAACATCACCGTCCCCTCGCACCGCACGCCCTGGTATTCGGGCCCGACGATGCTCGACTACCTCGAGACCGTTGACGTATCGGACGACACGGCCAAGCCGTTCCGCATGCCCGTGCAATGGGTGAGCCGGCCGGACCATACGTTCCGCGGCTATGCCGGCACGGTCGCCACCGGGTCGATCCGCCCCGGCGAGCGCATCGCGGTGGCTAGCTCCGGCGTGGGCGCCACGGTGAAGCGTATCGTCACCATGGACGGCGATCGCGACGTGGCCTTGCAGGGTGACGCGATCACCCTGGTGCTGGCCGAGGAGGTCGATATCTCCCGCGGCGACGTGGTGACCACGGGCGCCGCGGTTGCCGTGAGCGATCGCTTCGACGCCAATCTGGTATGGCTCTCCGAGGCGCCGCTCTACCCGAGCCGCAGCTACCTGCTGAAGCTTGGCGCCGCCACGGTGGCCGGCACCGTCACGCGCATCCTGCATCGCGTTGACATCAACACCTATGAGCATGGCGGCGCCGACACGCTCAAGATGAACGACGTCGCGCATGTCTCCGTCACGCTCGGCACCGCCATCGCGGTCGAAGCTTATGCGGGCGACAAGGATCTCGGTGGCTTCATCCTGATCGACCGCATGACCAACTCTACCGTCGCGGTCGGCATGGTCACCCGCGTAGCCGATACTGGTGGCAACATCGTCTGGCAGAAGCAGGAGGTCGACAAGGCCGCCCGCGCCATCCAGAAGCACCAGCACCCGGCGACCATCTGGTTCACCGGCCTGTCCGGCGCCGGCAAGTCCACCATCGCCAACCTGGTTGAGCAGAAGCTGCACGCCATCGGGCGCCACACCTTCATGCTCGATGGCGACAACGTTCGCCATGGCCTGAACCGGGACCTCGGCTTCTCCGAGGCCGACCGCATCGAGAACATCCGCCGCGCCGCCGAGGCGGCCAAGCTGATGGTCGAGGCCGGGTTGATCGTGCTGGTGAGCTTCATATCGCCCTATCGCTCCGACCGCACTGCCGCGCGCGAATTGCACGCCCAGGGCGAGTTCCTCGAGGTGTTTGTCGATACCCCCGTCGATGAATGCCGCCGGCGTGACCCCAAGGGCCTCTACAAGCGCGCCGATGCCGGGCTGATCCCCAACTTCACCGGCGTCTCGGCGCCCTATGAAGCGCCGATCAACCCGGAAATCCATCTCGACACCACCTCCGCCCCAGCAGATGTGCTGGCGGAGCGGGTGGTGGAGGAACTGCGCGCGCGCGGGCTGTTCGCGACCTAGCCGATATGTGGCTCCGCGGCGCCCGGCTAAGCCAGGGCGTCGCGGCCCATTTCTAGGAATTTCTCGCGGCGCTTGAGGCGTAACGTCGCCGGGTCGAGCTGCAAGAGCGGGCCCAAGGCATTGGCCATGGCATCGCCAACCGCCTTGATCGCGACCTCGGGTTCGCGATGTGCGCCACCCATCGGCTCGGGAATGATCGCGTCGATCAGTTTGAGGCGCTTGAGGTCCTCGGCCGTGATTTTCAGTGCCTCGGCAGCTTGCGGGGCCTGGGCGGCGTCTTTCCACAGGATGGCGGCGCAGCCTTCGGGGGAGATCACCGAGTAGATGGCGTGTTCCATCATCAGCACGCTATCGCCGGCGGCGAGCGCGATGGCGCCGCCGGAGCCGCCTTCGCCGATGATGGTGGCGACGACGGGGATGGGGGCTTCGAGGCAGGCCTCAATGGAGCGAGCGATGGCTTCGGCCTGGCCGCGCGCCTCGGCTTCCACGCCAGGGAAGGCGCCGGAGGTATCGACGAAGGTGAGGATCGGCAGGCCGAAGCGGCCGGCGAGTTCCATCAGGCGGCGCGCCTTGCGGTAGCCTTCGGGCCGCGCCATGCCGAAGTTGTGGGCGACGCGGCTTTCGGTGTCGGTGCCTTTCTCGGTGCCGAGCACCACGACTGAGCGGCCACGGAAGCGGCCGAGCCCGCCGAGGATGGCGGCGTCGTCGGCGAAGGCGCGATCGCCGGCGAGGGGGGTGAAATCGGTGATGAGGCTGGAGATGTAGTGCTTCGCCTTGGGGCGCTCGGGGTGGCGGGCGACCTGGGTTTTCTGCCAGGCGGTGAGTTTGGCGTAGGTGGCGCGCAGCTGGCGGTCGACCTTCTCGGTCAGCCGCGCGACTTCTTCGGCGATGTTGAGGCCGTCGGCTTCGGACATCTTCCTGAGCTCTTCGATCTTGCTTTCGAGCTCGGCGACGGGCTTTTCGAAATCGAGAAAATGGCGCATGGGCGGCCCTTAGCACCAACCGGCCCGCGCGTCAGCCCCAGCCGCTCAACGTGCCCCGGAGCATGGCACAAGGCTCATCCGCGCCGCCGTGGGGCGGGCTTGCCCTCGGCCAGGGGATGATGGGTCTGCACCAGGGTTTGCAGGCGTTCCGGCAGGATGTGGGTGTAGATCTGGGTGGTGGCGATGTCGGCATGGCCGAGCAGGAGTTGCAGGCTGCGCAGATCCGCCCCGCGGGCCAGCATGTGGCTGGCGAAGGAGTGGCGCAGCACGTGGGGCGAGACGCGGGCGGGGTCGATCCCGGCATCGAGCGCGACCTGCTTCAGGATAAGGGCGAAGCCCTGGCGGGTGAGCGCCTGGCCGCCGCGGCCCTGGAACAGCCAGCTCCCGGGGGATTTGCGGGCGGCGAGCATGGCGGCCGCGGCGGCGCGGGCGGCGCCTGAGAGCGGCACCACGCGCTCCTTGCCGCCTTTGCCGCGCACCATCAGCATCGCGGCGTCCCTGCCCAGGGCGGAGCGTGGCAGGGCCAGCAGCTCGGAGACGCGCAGGCCGCTGGCATAGAGCAGTTCGAGCGCGGCGGTGGCGACCAGTGCCTGCGCCTTGGGGCGCGCGGGAGCGGCGGCGAGCATTGCGTCCACCTCGGCCTCGGAGAGGTATTTCGGCAGGCTGCGCGGCAGGCGCGGGCTGTCGAGCAGGGCGGTGGGGTCATCGGCGCGGATGTTCTCGCGCACCAGGAACTGGTGGAACTGGCGGATCGCCGAGAGTTTGCGCGCCGCGCTGCGGGCGGCCAGGCCCTCTTCGTCGAGCCCGCGCAGCCAGGCGCGCAGGGTCTCGCCATCGGCGCCGGCGGCGGATTGGCCGCGAGCGCGGGCGAAGGCGGCGAAACCGCCGAGGTCGGCCTCATAGGCCAGCAGGGTGTTGCGCGCGGCGCCCCGCTCGGCGGCGAGCATTTCGAGGAAGGCTTCGCAGTGGCGATCGGGCTCGATGGCGCGGCGCGTGCTCATGCGGGGCGCGCCGGCTGCGTCACAGCCGCGGGCCGAAGCGCTCATTGGGCAGCACTTTCTGCACCGCCTCGATCTTCGGTTCCGGCGGGAAGGCGCCCAGCGCGAAGAAGCCGGCCACCAGGCCGACGGCGAGAAGCGGGAGGATGATCCAGACGATGCCGCGCATAGCGCCTATCTGGCGCGATCGGGGCGCCGCGGCAAGGCCCGTGCGCGGCCCTCTTGGCCCAACCGGGCGGGGCTGTGCTAGATGCGCGGCATGACCCGCCCTTCCGAGCTTCACCGCGAAAGTTTCACCATCCCCCCGCAGCTTGCCGGGCGCAGCATCGTGCTGGTCGGCCTGATGGGCGCCGGCAAGACCTCGATCGGCCGGCGCATTGCCGCCCGCCTCGGCCTGCCGTTCCGGGACGCCGACGCCGAGATCGAGCTGGCGGCCGGCTGCACCATCCCCGAGCTGTTCGAGCGCTTCGGCGAGAAGGAGTTCCGCGAGGGCGAGCGCCGGGTGATCCGCCGCCTGCTGGCCGGCGAGCCGCTGGTGCTGGCGACCGGTGGCGGGGCCTATATGGATGCCGATACCCGCGCCACCATCCGCCGTGAGGCGGTGTGCGTGTGGCTGCGCGCCGCGCTGCCGGTGCTGCTGCGCCGCGTCGCCGGGCGGACCCATCGACCGCTGTTGCGCGATGGCGACCACGAGGCGGTGCTGCAGCGGCTGATGGGGGTGCGCCACCCCGTTTACGCCGAGGCGGACATCATCGTAGATTGCGATGACGAGAGCCCCGAGATAACCACGGGGCACGTGCTGGACGCGATCCTCGCCTGGCAGCCGGCGCGGCGGCTGTCGCTCGCGCTCTCCGCCTCGAGCTATGACGTGGTGGTGGGCGACGGGTTGCTGGCCCGCGCCGGCGCGCTGCTCGCCCCGGTGCTGCCGCAGAAGCGCGCCGTGGTGATCACCGATGACAGCGTCGGCCCGCTGCACCTCAAGACGCTGATGGACGGGCTGGCGGAGACCGCGATCGCGGCGACCGCGATCACCGTGAGAGCGGGCGAGGCCTCCAAGAGCTTCGCCAATTTCGAGGCGCTGGTGGACGGGCTGCTGGATGCCGGGGTGGAGCGGCGCACCGCGGTGATCGCGCTCGGCGGTGGCGTGGTGGGGGATCTCGCCGGTTTCGCCGCGGCCGCCACCCTGCGCGGCCTGCCCTTCGTGCAGATCCCGACCACGCTGCTCGCCCAGGTGGATTCGAGCGTCGGCGGCAAGACCGGCATCAACACGCGGCACGGCAAGAACCTGCTGGGCGCGTTTCATCAGCCGCGCATGGTGATCGCCGATACCGCCACGCTGGCCACCCTGCCGGTGCGCGAGCTGCGGGCCGGCTATGCCGAGATCGTCAAGGCCGGGCTGATCGGCGATGCCGCCTTCTTCGCCTGGTGCGAGGCCAATGGCGCGGCGGTGATCGCGGGGGACCGGGCGGCGCAGGCGGAGGCGGTGCTGCGCGCCTGCGCCTTCAAGGCGCTGGTGGTGGGTGACGATGAGCGCGAGGAGAAGCCGAATGACGGCCGCGCTTTGCTGAACCTCGGCCACACCTTCGGTCATGCGCTGGAGGCCGAGCTTGGCTACGGCACTATTCTACATGGCGAGGCGGTGGCGGTGGGCATCGGGCTCGCCTTCCGCTTCTCGGCCAGCCTCGGCCATTGCAGCGCGGAGGATGCCGAGCGGGTGATTGCCCATATCGCCGCGGTCGGCCTGCCCGCCGAGCTGCACCATCTCAACCGCCGGCTGTCGGCCGAGCGGCTGGTGGGCCATATGCGCCGCGACAAGAAGGCGCGCGACGGCAAGCTGGTGTTCGTGCTGAGCCGTGGCATCGGCCGCGCCTTCACCCAGGGCGATATCCCGGCCAGCGATGTGATCGATCTGCTGCGCGCCGAGGGCTGCGATGCCTGAGGTTGCGCGGGGCGGCCTGGGCCCCCGGCGCTGATCAAACGGCGCGGCTGCGACGGGCTGCGGGCTGAGGCGCCTCGCGATAGAGCCCGGCCATGCCGATCTCGATCTCGAGGGCCGCCGCGCCGGAAAGGTCGAGCGCGGCATCCTCATCGGTCCAGCGCAGGCCGGCCTCGGCGGCGTACCAGCCCGCGCCCAGCGCCGCATCGTCGAGCGGCAGCGCGGCGCCGTCGCGGGTGATGGCGGCGATGCCGATGCCGAGGCGCCGATCGTCATCGGTGCCGCCGAGGAGCCGGGCCGGGCGGAAGTGGCGGGAGATCAGCCGTCCGGCGCGGGCGCCGGGGGGCAGGGCGAAGCGGTAGAGATTGCCCTCCCGCATGCAGGATGCCGCCACGCCATCGGCCAGCAGCACCAGGCTGGGATCGTCGGTGAGCGCGTAGCTGAGCGCCACCGAGCGCTCCAGCAGGGCGGCGCGGGCGGCGGCGACCGGTGGCCCGTCCACCGCGAGCGGGGCGCAGGCGCGGGTCTCCCAGACGCGGAGCGCGAAATCGGGGTGCAGCGCCACGGCGCCGCCGCCATTTTCGAAGGCGGCGCGGTTGCCGGTGTCAAGATAGCTCTCCGCCGGCAGCCCCCCGGCGAGGATCACGTCATGCGCGGGCAGTTCGACGTGGAAGTAGCGGATCGCGGGCACGGGCTCCTGCACCACCATGGCCTCATCGACCAAATAGCGGATGGGGATCAGTGCGCCCTGGAGGTAGACGGAGTGGTCGGGGCTGAGCAGCAGGTCCCGCGCGGGGAGGCCGTGGCCGAAGGCGCCGGCACGCACCCGCACCGGCCAGACGGATTCGGGCCGCGGATGGCGGCGGCAATCGACGCGGCGATGGCCGATCCAGGAGACCGGCACCAGCCCGCCGAAATGCGAGCGCACGCGGTCGCCGGGGCGCAGATCCTCGACCGCGGTTTCCCCCGCCGCCGTGGCGATGCGGGTGCCGGCGGCGTAGCAGGCGGCGAAGGCCAGGGCGAGGCCGGTGCCGCCGGCATCATTGCCCACCGTGAAGCTCGGCGTCAGCGCCGGGTCGAGCGAGAGGACGAGGCTGTTGCCGCCGAGCGTCGCGGTGATGGTGTGGGCGAAGGGATCGAAGGCCGCGCTGCCGCCCTGGTAGCCCAGGAGGTCGATCACGTCGCCGTTGTGCGGGGTTTGGATGATGTTGGTGAGCGTCACGCCGCTATCGAGGCGCAGCGTGGTGCCGGTGGCGGTGAAGCTGATCGGCCCGCTGCCGGCGGCGCCGGTGGCCGCGAGTTCCAGCGTGCCGCCGCCGCCGAGCTGGGTGCCGCCGGTGTAGGTATCGGCGGCCTTCAGCACCACCGTGCCGGCGCCGCTGACCGTCAGGCTGCCGACGCCGCCGTTGAAGAAGGCGGGGGAGCCGGCCATGTCGGCGATCACGTCGGCGATGGAGAGGACCTGGCCGGACGGGGGCGCGAAGGTGATGCCCTGGTTACCCTGGATGAACAGCCCGGCGCCAAAGGCCTTGCCGGCGCCGCCGAGGTCATTCCCCGCCGTGCCGCCCTTCACCAGGCCGCCGGATTCGGTGCCGGATTGGAAAATCAGCACGCCGCCCTGCTGGACGAAGATCGCGCCGCCGGCCCCAAGCCCGCCGCCGCCGCCCGCGCTGCCGGCGCCGCCGCTGCCGCCAGTGCCGCCATAGCCGGCGCCGAAGCCGCCATTGCCGCCGCCGCGATAGTCGCTGCCGCCGCCGCCACCGCCGC
>CAIPLM010000277.1 GCA_903865895.1 uncultured Rhodospirillales bacterium
AAAAAACTTCTATCCGTTTGCTCCGAGCCCTCCGGGGAGAGCGCACAGCAAACGGTCAGAAAGTTTTTGCTTCTTTTTTCAAAAAGAAGCGCTTGCTACCCTGCTCAGGCGGCGCTGCTGGGGCGGGCCTTCACGCGATCAAACCAGGCGAGCAGGTTGGTGTTCTCCGGGTTCAAAGGCTGCCCGACCGCGGCGCCGAAGGCCAAGAAGCAGTAGAGCAGCACGTCGGCCAGGGTGAAGCGGTTGCCGCAGATCCAGGTCTTGCCGGCCATCTGGCCATCGAGCCAGGTGAGGTTTTTCTGCGCGGTCAGCTTCAGATCATCGGCAGCCTGGGGGATGACGTGGATGCGGTTCTGGAACAGCTTGATGCCCTGGCTGAAGCGGAACCCGTTGGCGAGCGGCTCGAGAACATTAAGGTCAAGCCGGCGCACCCACATGCGGGTCTCGGCGCGCTCCTTGGCATTGGCGCCGATCAGCGACATGCCCGGCGTCGTCTCGTCGAGATATTCGCAGATGGCGGTGATCTCGGCGAGGAAGCTGCCGTCATCCAACTCCAGGCAGGGCAGCTGGCCGAACGGGTTCTTGGCCATGTACTCGGCCCGGCGGTTCTCGCCCCCGCGCAGATCGACCGTGGTCTGCGGAACCTCGATGCCGCGCTCGGCCATGAACATGCGCACGACCTGCGGGTTGGGGCCGACGGAATTGTAGAAATGCATGGTGTTTCTCCCTTGGACCGGAACGTCTTACCCGGTTCACACCGCGCCGATAACCCCTAAGCTCGCGCCGGCGGCGAGCAGCCAGAGCGGGTGGATTTTGGTCGCGAAACTGACACCGGCGACCGCCACCGTCAGCAGCGCAAGCGGGATGGAGCGGTCGGCGGCTTGCGCGATCAGCAAAGCGGCGGCGAGGAACAGCCCGGCGGTGACTGGCACGATGCCGGCCTGCACAATTTTGCGCCACGGTGCATCGCGGAAACGGTCCCAGGCGCTGAGGCAAATCACCGTCAGCACGCTGGAGGGGGTGATCATCCCGAGCGTGGCGATAATGGCGCCCGGCAACCCGGCAACGCGCAATCCGACTAGGGTGGAGACCAGCATGTTCGGCCCCGGCGCCGCCTGGGCCAGCGCAAACAGGGCGGCGAACTCGGCTCCCGTCATCCAGCCATGCTCGACGATCTGGCGCTGCATCTCCGGCAGCACCGTCGGGCCGCCGCCGAAAGCCAGCAAGGAGAGGTGGCCGTAGAGCACGGCGAGGTCGATCAGGTCGTTCATCGTGCGCGCCTCCATGCCAGGGCGATGCCAAGCGGCGCCATCACCGCCATGGTCGCCAGCAACGGCAAACGCAGCCACACGATGGCCGCGAAGGTGACGAGCGCGACGAGCCCGCCCAGCAGGTCGGTCCGCAATGGCGCGGCGATTTTTAGGGCCATCGCAACGATCAGGCCCGACGCCGCGGCCGCCAGCCCGGCGAAGGCCCGGCGCACCAGCGGCTCATCCTGGAAATGGCCGTAGAACAGGCCGAGCGCGATCACGATCGCCATCGGCGCACACATCAGCCCGGCGAGCCCGGCCAGCGCCCCGGGGATGCCGCGGAAACGATGCCCCACCGCGGCGGCGAGGTTGATCACGTTGCCGCCCGGCAGGAACTGGCACAGGCCGAGGATGTCGGTGAATTCCTTGCCGTTCATCCATTGCCGCTGCTCGACGATCATGCGCCGAGTGATCGGCAGTACACCACCGAAACCGATGATGCCGACGGAGAAAAATCCGGCGAAAATCGCCGCGACTGACGGGGGCGGGGTGGGTTCGGATGCGGCCATGTGGCAATTGATAGGCAATTCAGGAGAACCTGCAAATGAGCACCTATTGCCGCATCGCACCGGGCCATCCCGTCCATCATTCCTACCACGCCACCGAATACGGCTTCCCGCAGCGCGACGAGACAATTCTGTTCGAACGCCTGGTGCTTGAGATCATGCAGGCCGGCCTCTCCTGGGAGCTGGTGCTGAAGCGCCGGCTCGGCATGCGCGAGGCCTTCTCGGGTTTCGCCGTCGATGCGGTGGCGGCCTATGGCGAAGAAGACGTCGCCCGCCTGCTGGCCGACCCAGCGATCATCCGCAACCGCCTGAAAGTGGCGGCGATCATCCATAATGCCGGGGTGGTGCAGCAACTGCGCGCGGAGCACGGCAGCTTCGCCGCCTGGCTCGATACCCACCATCCCCGCGAGAGGAAGGACTGGGTGAAGCTGTTCGGCAAGACCTTCAAGTTCACCGGCGGCGAGATCGTCGGCGAGTTCCTGATGAGCCTCGGCTATTTGCCCGGCTCCCACGCCGAGGACTGCCCGGTGCAGGCGGAGCTGCGCGAAATCGGCCCGCCCTGGATGCGCGCCACCGCATAGCCAGCCCTGTTGCAACGAGGGGCGCCTCGGTGGACACTCCGCCCAGCACAGGAGGAAACGCCATGACCTACCAACCGGGGCCCCATATTTCGCAGCATTGGCAGATCACCAAGCCGGCCGCCAACGGCAAGCGCGGCATTGTCGTCTCCCAGGCGAAGTGCGCCGCCGATGCCGGCGTTGCCGTGCTGGAGGCCGGCGGCAACGCGATTGACGCCGCGGTGGCAACCGCTTTGGCGCTTGCCAGCCAGGAGCCGTGGAACTCCGGCATCGGCGGCATCGGCTTCTGCGTGGTGCATCGCGCCGGCGAGAAATCCGCGGAGGTGATGGATTTCGGCCCCGTCGCGCCGCGCCACACCCGCCCCGACCAGTTCAAGCTCACCGGCCGCATGACGACCGACCTGTTCGCCTGGGCCGAGGTGGAGAATGACGCCAATATCCATGGCCCGCTCTCGGTCGCCATCCCCTCCTCGGTGGCCGGCTATGAGAAGCTGCATTCCACCTGGGGCCGCCTGCCGATCAAGGAGGTGATGGAGCCCGCGGTGGCGCTCGCCAAGCGCGGCCTGCCGCAGGATTGGTACACCACGCTGAAGATCGCGCTCTCCGCCTCGGTGCTGGCGAAATACCCCGAGAGCAACCGCGTCTACCTGCGCAACGGCCTGCCGCCGGTGCCGCCCTACCAGGGCACGCCCGGCTTCTTCACCCAGGGCAACCTGCCCGCCACCCTCGAACGCCTCCAGCACGCCGGGCTGCGCGACTACTACGAGGGCGACATCGCCCGCTCCCTCGCGCAGGACTTCAAGGACACCGGCGTCATCATCGACGAGACCGATCTGGCCAATTGCCAGGCGCGCATCGTGCCCGCCACCGAGGTGCCATGGCGCAATGGCCGCACCCTCCAACTCGCCACCGGCCTCACCGCCGCGCCGACGTTGATGGACGTGCTGGCCGCCATGAAATCCGCCCCCTGGGGCGACACGCCCGATGAGGCCTGGTTCCGCGCCCTCGCCAAGACCATGAAGGATGCCTACGAGGTCCGTCTCTCCGGCCTCGGCGAGGCCGACCAGAATGCGGCCGAGACCTGCACGACGCACCTCACCGTCTGCGATCAGGAAGGCACCATGGTGGCGATGACCACCACGCTGATGTCCTCCATGGGCAGCCGCGTGCTGATGCCGCGCACCGGCGTGCTGCTCAACAACGGCATGATGTGGTTCGATCCGCGGCCCGGCCAGGCCAACTCGGTCGCCCCCGGCAAGCGCCCGCTGTGCAACATGTGCCCGATCATCATGAAGGATGACACCGGCCCGATGCTCGCCATCGGCGCCTCGGGCGGCCGGCGCATCATGGCCTCGGTGTTCCAGGTGATGTCGTTCTTCTCGGACTTCGGCATGTCCGTCGAGGACGCCGCGCATTTTCCGCGCATCGACGTCTCCAGCACCGACAACGTCACCGCCGATCGCCGGCTCGATGCCGCCACGCTGGCCGGCCTCGCGGCCGATGGAGCGCTGGAAGTGGTCGAGGCGACGGCGGTGCCGATCAACTTCGCCTGCCCCAACATCATCGTCCGCCATCCCGATGGCACCCGCACCGGCATCAGTGACGTCGCCTCGCCCTGGTCGGGCGCGGTGGCGCAGTAAGGAGCAAAGCCGATGAGCAAGACCGCCATGCAGATGGTCGCCGAGGCGCAAGCCTCGGTGACCGCCATCTCCCCCGCCGACGCAAAGCCGCTGATCGCCGCCGGCGCGGTGGTGCTCGATATCCGGGACAGTTCGGAAATCGCCGCCTCCGGCAAGGTGAAGGGCGCGCTCGCCATTAACCGCGGGCTGCTGGAATTCAAGGCCGACAGCACGCTGCCGAGCCATGAGCCCGCCCTGCAGAAGGACCGCACAGTGATCCTCTACTGCGCCTCCGGTGGCCGCGCCTGGCTCGCCGGCAAGACGCTGAAGGACATGGGCTTCACCGACGTGCGCAACATGGGCGGCTTCAAAGGCTGGGTCGAGGCGGGCGGGGACGTCGAGAAGACCTGACGCCTGAAATGGAGACGCGGGCCACCGGCTGCATCGTCATCGGCGGTGGCATCGCCGGGGCGACGGCGGCGGCGCATCTCGCCGCCGATCGCCCGGTAGCGCTGATCGAGGCGGAAGAGGCGGCGGGCTACCACACCTCCGGCCGCTCGGCGGCGCTATGGGTGGCCAATGGTGGGCCGGAGTGGGAACGCGGGCTGGCGCGGGAGTCCTTCGGCTTCCTCAGCACCCCCCCGCCCGGCTTTGCCGCCACCACCATCCTCACCGAGCGCCCGGTGGCTTTCGCCGTTGCGCCGGACCAGGTGGCGGACCTGCACGATATCCTCGCCACCCGCAGCAATATCCGCGAAATCAGCGTCGCCGCGCTGCGAGACCTGATCCCGGCGATCCGTCCGGGCTACGCTGTCGCGGCGGCGATCGAGACCGGCAATTACGACATCGACGTCGCCACTTTGCTGCAAGGCTACCTCCGCCTCGCCCGCAGCCGCGGCGCCACCGTCACCTTCCGCCGCCGCTCCCAGCGCATCGTGCGTGATGGTGGGCAATGGCGGGTGGAGACCACCGATGGCACGGTGATCACCGCCCCCATCCTCGTCAACGCCGCCGGCGCATGGGGCGACGAGGTGGCGGCACAGGCCGGCATTCGCCCGCTCGGCCTCACGCCGAAGCGGCGCACCGCGGTGTTGATCGACCCCGGGCCGCATGACGTCGCGGCCTGGCCACGCCTCTATGATCCCATACGCAGCTGGTACTGCAAGCCCGAGGCGCGCACCCGCCTCATGATCTCCCCGGCCGACGCCACGTCGAGCTTCCCGCATGACGTGCAGCCCGAAGAACTCGACATCGCCCTCACCATTGCCCGCATGCAGGAGGTGTTGGATATCGACGTGCGTCGCGTCGAGCACGCCTGGGCCGGCCTGCGCACCTTCACCCCTGACGGCGCCTTCGCCTTCGGGCCGGCCGCGGAAGGCGATGGCTTCTTCTGGTTCGTCGGCCAGGGCGGTGACGGCATCCTGACCTCCGCCGCCGCCGGCCGCCTGCTCACCGATCTCGTCGCCGAGCGGGCGCCGGACTGGCTGCCCGGGGCTACACGCATTCTCCCGGCGATCGATCCTCGGCGGTTTGCCGCCTAGCCGCCGATCGCCCGGCCGAAAATCCGCACCCGGCGCAAATGCAGCGTATCGCGCCCGAGCAGCCGGATGCGCACAAAGCGCGCCACGAAGGGGTCGGACAAATCGAGCCGCCAGGGCTGCGCGGGGTCCGCTGAGACCGGCTCCAGCGTCCACTTCGTCAGCCGCGTGTGCCAGCCCTGCCCATCGCGCGAGCTCTCGATGGTGAATTGCCGGAACTTGTCGGGAATGGCCGCGCGGTTCACGATCTCAACGGCATCGACGACGTATTCCTCGGTGAGATCGACAATCCACCACGGCCGATCCTCGAGATCAGTATGGAAAGCGAAATCATCGGGTAGCGTGGCCCCGTTGGCGACCCCGGCGTCGCGGGCGGGATCGGGGTGGCGGGACCAGGCGGAGACCGAGCTGCTGAGCGCCGGCTTGCCCAGCGCGATATCACTCGATGACATGGGCGGCGCGCTCCGTTCGGGATGGGCCTGATCAAGCGCTGCTAGGCTCACACGGTCACCGGTCTTGATGAATTCCGCCCGCACCTGGGCGATCACCCGCTCCGGGGGCTCATACCGCAATTCCTGGTGAAGCTTTGTGCCCGGCTGCAGATACGTGGTGGCACCGAGATCCTCGATCGTTTCTGCAATAAATTTGTCGCTGCCGAGCACGGAGTGGACCAGGCTTCCCGGTGCGCTTGAGCGCGGATCGTTGATCGACACGCGCGGCCGATAGTTGAGGTTTTCGACATCGGCGAACCGTGCCACGTCAGCCATCGTCACGCCTTGCATCTTCACCAGCACCGAGGGCACGAACATCTCGCAGAATGGCCAAATCGCGACCTGCCCCTCCAACCGGCGCCGTGCCAGCATCTGCCGCGCGGCCAGCAGCAGGGCGATGGCACGGGCCGAGAGCACCATGAAGAACAACAGGCTGCGCCAGGGGCTGACAAATACCTCGGCGCCACCGAATTGCGCGATCCACTCGGGATCGGCGGGCCGGCAATCGCGCGCGATGAAATCGATCGACTCGCGCCGCGCGGTCTCCACCATATCGGTCAGCGGCAGGTTGACCGCGAGGTCGGACTCCGAAACGACGTAGTAGTCGTAGCCCGGAAGGGCCTCCGCGAGGAAATACAGCCCGTAATCGACATTGTACCACAGCGAGCGGCCCTGCGGATGGTTCGGCAGGCCGAAGCGGCTGGTGTCATCGGTGTGCGACACTTTCTCGAACGGCTGGTTCGGCAGCGGGCCGCGGGTCTCATCGGCCAGCACCACATGGCGGGCGCCGGGGCAGGCCGCGAAGAAGCGGTGCGCGAGCGCCTCGATGTCGGGGCTCCAGTCATAGGCGCGGAAAGCGGCGACGTAGGTCACGAGATACCTTTGCGAGACGTATCGGCAAGATACCCGGTTCAGGCGTCCGGCACCGTAAATTTTGCGGGATCGGCAAACCGGCGCACCACATTGGCGGTCAGCCGGCTCAACGCGCTATCGCCGCCATTCACCATAAGGCTCCCCACATAGGTCATCGAGCCGACCGAGAACACCGCGCCCCCCGCATGGGTTTCAAAGAACGTCATATCCGCGCAGGACCAATCCTCCTGCGGCAGGGGATGGCGGTGCACCAGCATGTCCTCGTTCACCCAGGCATAGTCGGGGTGAATCACGATACCCTTGGCAACCACCAGCGCATGCGGAGGCGTGCCGTATTTCGGGTTCACGCTGTCAAGCTCGAAGCCCGCCGCGCCGCCACCCATATAGCCGGCGGTGCCGAACTTGACCCCCGGCGTCACGTCCAACCCCTCGCGCATGAAGGCCACGCGGGGGTCCTGCATGCCGTCGATGAAATGATAGGGGAAGCCGAGATGGCGGCCCTGGGTGGAGAAGCTGATGCCCACCAGCTTGTGGCTGGAGCGCCCGATGCGCCGCCACAGCCCGCCGTAGCCGCCGCCGAACTGGTGATAGCTCTCGCCCGGCATCGCCTCCCACACGCGGATGCCGCCCTCGGCGCGGCGCACCTCCAGCGTCTCTGGTTGCTCTGGCGAGGGCTCGGCGCGCCAGTAGAATCCGTTGCCGCCGAGATACATCAACCGGCCGCCCATCCCGAGATGGTCCTCGAAGGCCTGCATCATCCGTTCGGAATGATATTCCGGGTGCTGCCCGGCGATCACCACGCGATAGGGCGCCAGTGCCGCCACACCCTCGTCATGGAGGTCATGATCGGTGATGACGTCATGCTCCATGCCGATGGTGTGCAACCACTGGTCGATATAGCTCTCGGAGACCCAGCGCGCGGTGCCGGAGCCGCCCTCGATGGGGTCCATCAGCGCGAACTGGCGCGGCCTGGTGTCGAGCATCGGGCGGGCTTGCGTCATCAGCGCCACGCCGGAGCCGTCGGCATGGTGGTTGTAGCAGGAGAGGCCGAATTGCGGGTTCATGTCCGGCGTCTCGGGCAACGCACCCCAGGCAGCGGCGCGGGCGGCGATCTCGGCGCCACGGCCGGGGCGCACGTAGCAGCCATAGACCTGGTAGGAGAAGGTCGGGATCAGCAACACCACGTCGGAGCGCGGCTTCGCCGGACGAACGACGAAGGGGATGTAGTCCTCGCCCGCGTCGTTCTTGATATGCGCGGCATAGAGCCCGCTCGGCCAGTCCGCCGGCACGGTGAGCGCGAAGCTCTCCCGCCAGCCCAGCGGCCCCTGGTCGTCGTCATGGAAATGGATGGCGCCGTACTGGGCGGGGGCGGATTTCCAGTCATGCACCGCGCCGGTCCAATTGGAGCCGGTCATCGCCCGGGTCGGCAGGTTGACGAGGCGGGCGTGGGCGGCGTGCGAGCCGATGTCGGTGGCGGTCTGGCTGCCCATGCCCAGGCTGAAATCCCACTCGGCATGGGCGGCGCCGCTGGGGCCGCGCAGGCTGGGGCGCTCGATCTTGCCGTTGAAATGCGCGCTGGCCGGGGCGTTGCCCTCGGGCGGCAGGGCGGCGAGGAACACTTCGGCGGCGCCCCTCGGCGGCGGCGCGGCTTGGCCGGCGGCCCGGCCGGCGTCGGCCAGCGGCGCGAGCGGCGCCTGGGTGATTTGCAGCCCGCCATCGCGACCGATCGCCGCGGTCAGCCGATACCAGCGGTGCGGATGCAGCTTCTGCCGCACCTCCGCCCGCTGCAGCGCCCCATCCGGCCCGCTCGCCTCCACCATGGCGCCGCCCTCCGGCCCGATGCCGAGCGCGCACTGCCAGGCGCCTATCTTGAGCGCGACGATCCCCTGGCGGCCCTTGCGCGGCGTGGTCGGCCAGATCGTCGCGGTCAGTACGACGCCACCATGCAGGTCCGCCTGCAAGGCGGGCACATGGCCGAAACTGCCGAGATGCGCTTCCTGCTCCAGCCCGTCCCGCGGCCCATCGATCGGGCTTGCCATCGCCACCTCGGCATAGCCCGGCCCGGCGGGATTGGGGTCGGCGCAGAGATGGCGCACGAAGCGGACGCTGAACGGGCGGCTGCCGGCGCTCGAAACCATGAAACGGATCGCGCCGCCCTGCTTGGCGCTCCAGCGATCAGTGTATCCGGTGAGGGCATGCATCGGCGGTCTCCTCGCGCTTGAGGCGGCGATGGTAACGCCGTGAAGCGCACACGCAAGCCACTGGCCCCGGCGCGCGATCCCGCCAATACTCGCGGCCGAACGCGGGAGGCTCGCATGGACAGGATGGGGATCGGCTTGATCGGCTGCGGCGGCATCGCCCGCTCCGCGCATCTGCCGGCGATAGCGGCGCTGCGCGAACACGTAGACCTGCGCGCCACCGCCGACGTCGACGCCCATGCCGCCGAGGCCGCCGCCGCGCCCTGGGGAGCGGCCCATTCCACCGACTACCGGGCCGTGCTGGCGCGGCCCGATATCGCCGCGGTGATCGTCGCCAGCCCCGAATATCTCCACGCCGAGCAGGTCTCGGCCGCCGCCGCCGCCGGCAAGCACGTGCTGTGCGAAAAGCCGCTTGCGCGCACGCTCGCCGAGGCCGACCGCATGATCGATGCCTGCGCGGCCGCCGGCGTGCATCTGCTGATCGGCCATAGCCGCCGCTTCACCCGCCGCTACATGGAAATCCGCGCCGCGATCGAGCGTGGCGAAATCGGCGCGGTGCGGCTGCTGCGCGAGAATGAGCGCCGCTCGCGCGGCCGCCCGCAAATCTGGTGGTCCCCGGCGCATTGGACCGGAAATCCGCAGATTTCCGGCGGTGCGCCGATGATCAACGCCATCCATGAGACCGACCTGCTGCGCTGGTTCAGCGGCCAGGAGGCGGAGAGCGTGCAGGCGGAAATCAACGTCACCATCGCCGAAAACCCGGGGGTGATCGATTTCATCAGCCTCACCGTGCGCTTCAAGGGCGGCGCCATCGGCTCGGCCGAGGTGCTCAACAACACGCCGCCCGGCTACCCCGCCTTCCACCAGCTCGACATCTACGGCACGTCAGGCGCCATTCGCGCGCGCGACCACGATCTCACCGGCCTCGCCCGCTTCACCGATGCCGGCACCGAGTATCCCGCGCAGTACGAAATGCTGCTGCACAACCTGCCGGCCTATGCGCGCGAACTCGCCGAACTGGTTGACGCGATCCGCCAAGACCGGCCGCTGGTGATGCCGCCCAGCGAGGCGCGGGCGGCGCTGGCGATTACGCTCGCCGCCATCCGCTCCGCCCATGAAGGCCGCGCGATCGCGATGGGAGAACTGGCATGATCTCGCTCGGCATCATCGGCAACGGCCACCACGCCCAGGCCCTGCGCGGCCACGGCGCGCCGCTCGGCGGCATCCGTCTCGTCGATACGCCCGCCCGTTCCTGGCGGGACATTACCGAAGACCCCGCACTTGCCGCCGTGCTGGTTGATCTGCCGGGCGAGGAGGGATTGGCGGCGATCATCGCGGCGCTCAAGGCCGGCAAGACCGTCATCAGCGGTCCCGCGCCTGCGCGCACGGAAGCTGACCTCGCCGCCCTTCGCGACGCGCTCGCCGGTGGCGGCACCCTGTTGCCCTGTGCCGACCTCACCCACGGCGAAGCCGCCCGCCGCGGCCTGGCCGCCATCGCCGACCCCGCTTTCGGCAAACTCACCTCACTCTACATCGCCATCCGCCAGCCCCGCGGCCCCGGCGACGTACTGGAAGACCTCGCGCCCGAAGCCGTCGCCTTCATCACGGCTGCCATCCCCGACGACTTCCCAACCGTGCGCGTCACCGCCGGTGCCCTGTTCGGCGCCGAACGCGACAGCGCGGTGATCCTGCTGCGCAGCTCGAACGATGTCGTCGTCACAATTGAACTCGCCAAATGCCTCCCCGCCGGCCTCCCTGCGCCTGGGCTCGGCGAAGTGGAGATCGATGCCATCGGCACCCAGCAGGCACTGCGCATCACGCCGCTCGACAGCGCCGTGCGCATCCACCGCGACGATGGCGCTGACGTGCGCCCCTGGCTTGACGCCGCGGTGCTGGCCATGCTGCGCGAGGTGGAGGCGCCTCCGGCCGGCGCGGCCGACCGCATTGTCCGCACCCATGCGGTGATGGCCGCGATCCGCGCGGATGCCGGTGAGGGGAATGGGGAGGCCCTGCCCTGATCAACCAGGAAGCTGAGGGTCTGCCCGGCACTAAGTGCGGTTAGGCCATTCGCATCTGCGCGATACCCGGTTGGACACTCAGGCCGCCGCCATCTCCAGCCGTTCGGCATCTTGGGCGCGGCGCATGGTGGCGGCTTTGCGCGCATCCTCGCGCCGCTTGATCAGCTCATAGACGATCGTGCCCGCTACCGTGACGGCGATGATGGTCACCGCCAGCGCGCTGATCGCCGGCGTTGAGCCCTGACGCACCCGCCCAGCCAGCACGGTGGTCAGCGTCTTGTCGGCGAGGATGGCGAAGGTGGTGGTGTTGTAGTTCTCGAAGCTGGAGAGGAACGCCATCACCGAGGCCGAAAGGATCGCCGGGCGCAGATAGGGGATCAGGATATGCCGGAACACCTGCGCATTGCTCGCCCCAAGATCGAGCCCCGCCTCCTCCAGCGCATGATCGAAGCGCTGCAGGCGGGAGAGGAAGATCAGCATGCAATAGGCTGAAATGAAGGAGGACTGGCCGAGGCTGGCCAGGATGAGCCCGTCATACAGGAAGGATGCACCAGTTGCGGCAGTGAAATCCTTCCAGAAAATCACCGTTGAAATGCCGATGATCACCCCGGGTGTCAGCACCGGCGAGACCACGACGATGTAGTAGTAGTTGCGCAGCCGCGGCAGCACCTGATGCATCAGGATGGCGCCGGCGAGCCCGCAGGGCACCGATATCAGCACCACGAGCACGCCGATGCGCAGACTGTTCTGCAGCCCGATCATCATGTCCTTGTCGGCGAACAGGATGCGGAACCACTCCAGCGTGAACCCCTCGAACGGCATCACCGCGGGATAGGGCGAGGTGTTGAACGCGGTGATGCTCATGATCACCAGCGGCCCGAACAAATAGGCGAAGAACACCACGAGGTAGAAACCGACCATGATGCGGTTGATCATGCGGGAGTTCATCGCGGGACTCCGCGTGCGATCTTCATCGCGTGATCTCCACCAGGCTCAGCTTGCCGATCCGCATCACCGCCAGCACGAAGGCAATACAGGTCAGCAGCAAAATCAGCGCGTAGGCCGAGCCCTGCGGCCAGTGGAAGGCCTGGTAGAACCGGTCATACACAATCGGCGTGAACCACAGCGAACGCGGCCCGCCCAGCACCAGCGGCGCCGCCAGCGCCCCCGCCGTCAGCATGAACACCAGTGTGCAGCCCGAGGCGATGCCCGGCCGCGCAAACGGCATCACCACGAAGAGATGGATATGCCACCACGGTGCACCGAGGTCCCGCGCCGCCTCGATCTGCGCCTTCGGCATCGCCTCGATGGCGTTGTAGAGCGGGAACACCATCAGCAGCATGTAGGCGTAGCCGAGCCCGGCATACATGCCGACGTCGAGACCGAGAAAATCGATCGGCTCCGCCACCAGCCCGCCGGCCAGCAGCAGCTTGTTGATCAACCCGGAACTCGCAAACATCACCCGAAACGCGAAGGCGCGCAGGATCTCGTTCACCCAGTACGGCGTGATCAGCAGCAGCAGCAGAAACCGCACCCGTGCCGCCCCCGCCACCTGCGCCATATAGAAGGCGAGCGGGTAGCACAGCGCGAAATTGGCGAACGTCACCACGATGGAGGCGACGATGGTCTGCCAGAACGCCCGCAAATGCACGGTGTTCCAATTGGCCGAGCTGGTCGGGCTCCCGTAGAGGAAATAGTGGTAGTTCTGTAGCGAATAGACGTCCCGCGGGCCGAAGGTCTGCGAGGGCGGCAGTTTCGGGCGGAACGACAGCTCGATCATGAACAGTTGCGGCAGCACGATCATGAACACCGCCCAGGCGAGCACGGCGATCAGCAGAAACAGCCCGATCGGCACGCCGTTGCGTTGGAAATAGCCGGGCCCCTGCACCAGGCCGAGCCGCCGCTCGCGCCGGGCGATCCACAGGAACATCGCCAGCACCACCACCGGCAATGCGAGCACGAAAGGATGGCCGACCGATGCCAGCATGGCTCAGCCCGGCGGCAGCACGATGGCGTCGGCGGCATCAAAGCCGAGCCCGACGCGCGCGCCGATCGGCGGCGCCGAGCGCGTCTCGCCGCCGCCGAGCAACACCAGCAAATGACTGCCGTCATCGGCCCGCAGACCGACATGGGTGAGATTTCCCTCGTAGGCCACCTCGGTCGTCGCGGCCGTGCAGGCATTCTCGGTGCTGCCGATATGCAGCGCCTCCGGCCGCACGAACAGCACCGCCGGTGCCCCCGCTGTGAGGCCAAGCGGATTGGTGCCGCGGAAGGCGCCGAGCGGGGTTTCCACCACCGCGAACCCCTCGCCCACTGACGCGACCTTGCCGCGCATCGCGTTGTTCTCGCCGACGAACCCGGCCACGAAGGCGGTGCGCGGCGCGGTATAGACGCTGCGCCCATCGCCGATCTGCTCGATCCGCCCTGCATTCATCACCGCGATGCGGTCGGACATGGTCAGGGCCTCGCCCTGGTCATGCGTGATGTAAATGAAGGTGATGCCGACGCGGCGCTGAATGGCGCGCAGCTCATTGCGCATGTGCTGGCGCAGCTTGAGATCGAGCGCCGACAGCGGTTCATCGAGCAGCAACACCTGCGGCTCTACCGCGAGCGCACGGGCGATGGCGACGCGCTGGCGCTGGCCGCCGGACAACTCATCGACCTTCTTGCCCCCCTGGTCGCCGAGCGCGACGAGGTTCAGCAACTCCTCGGCCTTTTTCATGCGGGCGGATTTGCTGGCACCGCGCACCCGCAGCCCATAGGCCACATTCTCCGCCACCGTCATCATCGGGAACAGCGCGAGCGACTGGAAAATCAGTGCCGTCGGCCGCTTATTGGCGCCGATGCCGCGCATATCCCGCCCACCGATCCGCACCTGCCCAGATGAGGGCTCGATGAACCCGGATATGGTGCGCAGGATCGTGGTCTTGCCGCAGCCGGAAGGGCCGAGGAAGGAGAAGAATTCCCCTCCCTCGATCTTCAGCGAGGCATTCTCCACCGCGGTGAAGGTGCCGAACCGCACCGTCACCGCCTCGAGTTCGACGTCCGCCGTCATGACCGCGGACGTCCGTTCGTGATGCCGGGCAACCTCACGCCGCCTTGAACTTCTCGGCGTACTGGTTGCGCAGTTCGACAAGCCACGACGACTCCGACGGGCGCGGCCAGATCTTCGAGAGCGCGTCGTCCGGATAGGCCTCGGAGAAGATCTTCTTCGCCGCCGGCGACAGCAGCGCGTCGGCGCCTTTGGCGACCGGGTTGTAGCCCGAGCCCTCGGCAACCAGCGCCGAGCCTTCGGCGGAATGCACGAACTTCAGCCACTCATAGGCCTGTTCGACGTTCTTGGCGGTCTTCGGCATCGACCAGCCGTCGAGCCAGGTGATGGCGCCTTCCTGCGGGGCCATGTAGCTGACCGGCTTGCCCTGCTTCTTCAGCGAGATCGGCGGGCCGTCCCAGGTCTGGCCGATGACGACGCCGTTATCGAGCAGGCCCGACTTGGTGTTGTCCGCGCTGTCCCAGAACTGCTTGATCCAGGACTTGTGGGAGATCGCGAAGGGCAGGATCTGGTCGTAGATCTTCTTGAAGTTCTCTTCGCTCTTGAACGCGTCGAGCATGCGGTTGCTCGGCAGCTTGCCGGTCGCGTCCATCCACAGGCCGATGCCGAGCATCAGCGAATGCGGGCGGCCCTGCACCTTGCCCTTGTACTTGTCTTCCCACATCGTGCCGTAGGAGAGGGTCTTGTAGTCGAGCGTGGTGAGGTCGGTGCGCCAGGAAATTGCCTCGGAACCCCAGCAATGCGGCACGTGGTAGAGCTTGCCCTCCCAGGTCCACAAATCGGCCGAGGTCTTGAGGAAGGCCGGCAGAATGGTGTCGGGCGTCATCCGCTTCATATCGAGCGGCTGCAGCACTTCGAGGTCCTTATAGGCCGGCGCCAGATTGGCGGTGGGCTGGCACAGATCGAACCCGCCGCCGCCGGTGGCCTGCAGTTTGTTGATCTGCTCCTCGTTCTGGCTGAAAGGGGTGGTGTTGACCTTGATGCCCGTCTTCTTCTCGAAAGTCGGGATCACCGGGTTGGGCAGCTCGTCGTCCCAGTTCAGCACGTTGAGCACGCCGGAGGAGGACAGCGCGTCCTTCACCACCCAGGGGCCCATCGCGGCAACGGTGCCGATGGCGGCGCTGCGGCGCAGCAGGATGCGGCGGGTGAAGCCGCGCGCGGCGCGCATGGTCGCCTCGGCGGAGGTTTTGGAGTCAGTCGGCTTGGTCATCGGCCAGGTCTCCTGTTGTTGACGGTGGCCATGTCCTAGCAGGAATCGGGCCGCTCCTGCGTCATGAAGAAATCGTGACATGATTTCGAAATCGGTCTAAATAAAGCCTGAAATTTGGGCAGTTTATGCCAAATCCGCTCGATTATTTAGCGCCGCGCGGCACGCCATTGAGCACCGCATCGAAGCGTGCCCCGAGATCGGCCTCATACACCTGATAACGCGGGATCGCGAAGCGCGGCGCCCCGGCGAGCGCGGCCCGTCCGCCAAGCGCGAAGGCCGCCCGGTAGCCGGCCGCCGCCGCCGCCGCCTCCAGCTCCGGATCATGGATGCCATAGGGCCAGGCCAGCAGGTCCTGCGCCCCGCCGAGCCGCGCCGCCAGCACCGCGCGCGGCGCGGTCAATTCCCGGGCGACGAATTGCGCGTAATCCTCCCGGGTGCGCCGCGCCTGCTCCGTGGGGAAATGCGGGTGGCTCACCGTGTGCGGCTCACAATCCACCAGCCCCGAGGCGATCATCTCGGCGAGTTCCTCCCACCGCAAATAGCTGCCCTGGCCGAGTCCGGGCGGGTTGAGGAACAGCGTGGCGTGAAAGCCGTGCCGCTTCAGGATGGGGAACATCTCGGTATAAACCGAGCGATGCCCGTCATCCGCCGTGATCGCAACCGCGCGCGCCGGCAGCCCTTCGCCCGCGACCACCGCGCGCAGTGCCACCACGGGAATGCCCCGCTCGGCGATGCGGGCCATCTGGGCGGCGAACACCGGCGTGCTCACCGTCGTCGCCCCCGGCGAACCATGCGGGTTGAACCGGTGATAGGTGAGGATCGACACGCTGGCCGTCTCCGCCCAAGCGGGCGGAGCGAGCAGCAGTGCCAGCACGAAAATGACGAGGCGCATTGCAGCTCCCTTGCTGGTCGCGACGAGGTGGGGCGGCTACACCTAGCGCATGACATCGCACCCCGACACCTCCACCTGGTCCCCCCGCACCCTCGCCGCCCAGGCGCTTGGCGCCATCGACGAGCCGAGCCGCGCCCTGGTGCCGCCCATCCATGTCGCGACCACCTTCATCCGTGACCCCGATAACGCCTATAGCTCCGGCAATATCTACGGCCGGCCAGACAACCTCACCGTGCGCGAGGCCGAGGCCATCATCGCCACCCTCGAAGGTGCCGCCGCCGCGATGGTGCTGGGCTCCGGCATGTCAGCCGCCACCGCCGTATTCCTCTCCCTGAAGCCGGGCGACCACGTCATCGCGCCCCAGGTGATGTACTGGGGCCTGCGCCACTGGCTGCTCCATGAAGCAACCGATTGGGGCCTGCGCATCGAGCTGATCGACACCACTGATCTCGATGCCCTAAAGGCCGCCGTGCGCCCGGGCGAGACTAAGCTGATCTGGCTCGAAACGCCGTCCAACCCGATGTGGACCATCACCGACATCGCCGCGGTCGCCGCCATCGCCCATGCAGCCGGCGCCCGCGTCGCGGTCGATTCCACCTGCGCCACTCCGCTGCTCACCCGCCCGCTCGAACTCGGCGCCGATATCGTGATGCATTCGGCCACCAAATACCTCAACGGCCATTCCGACGTCATCGCCGGCGCCCTCGCCACCCGCGTGCAGGACGAATTCTGGACCCGCATCCGCCGCACCCGCTCCATCCTCGGCCAGATCCTCGGCCCGTTCGAGGCCTATATGCTGATCCGCGGCATGCGCACCCTCCCGCTGCGGGTGAAGGCGGCTTGCGACAACGCGATGGAGCTGGCGCTGCGCCTGTCCAACCACGCCGGCGTCGCCGAAGTGCTCTACCCCGGCCTCCCCGGCCATGCCGGCCATGACGTCGCGCGCCGGCAGATGACGGGCGGTTTCGGCGGCATGCTCTCCATCCGCGTGCGCGGCGGCGAGGCCAAAGCGATCGCCACCGCCGCCCGGGTGACGCTGTGGAAGCGCGCCACCTCGCTCGGGGGCGTCGAAAGCCTGATCGAGCATCGCGCTTCCATCGAAGGCGCCGGCTCCCCCTGCCCGCCCGACCTGCTGCGCCTCTCGGCGGGGATCGAGGACCCCGAAGACCTCTATCGCGACATCGCCCAGGCACTCACCGCGGCCCAAGCGGGCTAATCAGCCCCGCCAGTTCCGCGGCGAGAAATCAAGGAAGAACGAGGGCGCTGCCCGCCAGGGCAGCTCCTTGCGCTTGGCCACGAAGGCCGCGTTCTGGTGCAGCACGACGTAAGCGGGGTCCTCCCGCTCGCAGATCTGCAGCATGCGCGCGAAGATCTGCCGCCGCTCCGCCATGTCGGTGCCCGCCTCCAGCGCGCCTGACAGCCGGTTCATCTCGTCGTTCGACCACTCGCCATTTGCCCGCTGCGCCCCGTTCGGCCCGTGCTGGTTGACGATGGAGGACACCGGATCATCGAAGGTCGGCGAGTTCGACCAGTCGCGCACCCCGCGCGGCCCGGCCTTGTCGAGCACTTGCGGCCAGTTCTCCTTCACCTCCAGCACCAGGTTCAGCCCAACCGCGCGGCACAATTCGACGATGATCTGCGCGGTGGCGATCTCGGCGGTGTAGTAGTCGTTCCGCGCGCGATAGGCGATCGCCTCGCCCTTGTAACCGGCCGCCTTCAGCAACTCGCGGGCACGCGCGGGATCATAGGCCGGCACCGACCATCCCGGCACGAACATCTCCCCGTAGAACTCCCATTGCAGCCCCGGCGGCACCCGGGCCCGCCCGGCCCACAACGCATCGACGATCGCCTGCCCGTCGATCGCATGCGCGATGGCAAGCCGCACCCGCGGGTCAACCAGCGCGGGGTGCTGCTTATCGAAGGCGAGAATACGATGATTGGGCACCAGCCCGCCCTGCACCTCAAGCCCGCGGGATTTTTCAATGCCGGCGATCTGGTCCGGCGGGATATCGCAGGCGAACTGCACCTCGCCCGATTGCAGCGCGGCCACGCGGGCGGCGGTCTCGGGGATTTCGAGCAAACGCAGCGATTTCACCGGCGGCCGCCCGCCCCAGTATTCGTCATGCGCGTCGAGGATGAGTGCCGCATCAGGCTTGAACTCGCGCAATTTATAGGGGCCGCTGCCCACCGGCGCATTGCGGTTCGCTTGCCAGGTCCCGCGCTCCCGCCAGGCCCGCGCCGCGACAATCTGGCTGCCCCCGGCCGAAAGCCGCCCCTCCAATGTGAGATCGACCGTGCGGTTGACGAAGCGCACGGTGAGCGGATCGACAATCTCCACCCGCTCCAGCGCCGGAAAATAGCGCCGCGCCACCGCCCGCACATCGGCCGGCAGTGCCTCGTCGCGCGTCCGCTCGGCGCCAAAGGAAAAGGCGACGTCCTCGGCGCTCAGCGTATCGCCGTTATGCAGCTTCACCCCCGCCCGCAGCGTGAGCTCCACCGTCCGCCCATCGGTCCGCCGCCACGCGGTGGCCAGCCCCGGCACGCGCTCGAGCCCCGCCTGCTGGTTGCGCCCGATCAGCGTCTCCAGGATCGAACCCGTCCAGCGCTCCGAGGCGTTGGAGGATTGCTCGCGAAACACGTCGAGCACCCCGGAATTGGCGATCTTCGCCACCGCGACCGATATCGCCGGGCGGGTATCAGCCTGGGCGATGGCAAATCGCGGCAACATCGCCGCCGAGGCGGTCAGCGCGGCGCGGCGGGGGAGGGCGGGCATGGGCTCAGCGCTTCGCCGCGCCGGGCGCGGTGGAGAAGTGCTTCTCCAGCACCGATCCCCCAAGCGAAATCACCAGGCAGGAGAAAAAGAACACGAAGGCCGCGAACACGTAGCCCTCGGCGGCCAGCCCGGTCCAGGCGGTGTCCTTGAGCGATTGGCTGACCACGCCCATCAGGTCGAACAACCCGACGATGGAGACCAGCGTGGTGTCCTTGAACAGGTCCACCGCGATGTTGATGATCCCGGGGATCGAGAGCCGCAGCGCCTGCGGCAGCACGATCAGCAGGTTCACCTGCCCCTCATGCATGCCAAGCGCCCGCGCCGCCTCGGATTGCCCGGACTCCACTCCCTGCAACCCGCCACGGATGGTCTCGGCCATATAGGCGCCGGTGAAGATCGTCATCACGATCAGCGCGCGCACGAGGTTGTCGACGTTCACCCCATTGGGCAGGAACAACGGCAGTAGCACCAGCCCCATGAACAGCACCGCCAGCAACGGCACCCCGCGCCAGAATTCGATCAGCACGGTCGAGAGGGTGCGGATCACCGGCCATTGCGAACGCCGCCCGAAGGCCAGCGCGATGCCAATGGGGATGGAGCCACCGAGCGCGACGAAGGAGATCACCACGTTCAGCATCAGCCCACCCCAATCATTGGTGGGCACGGCGCGCAGGCCGAAAATACCGCCGATCAGCAGGATGGCGTCGGCGATCGGCACCAGCACCATCAGCCCGAGCAACCACCAGCCGCGCCGCCGCTGCGAGAACAGCGCACCGACGCCGAACACAACCAGCAGAGCGAGGCCGAGATGCACGCGCCAGCGCTCGCCTTCGGGGTAGACGCCGTAGAAGAACAGCGCGAAGCGCGCCTTGATGAAGGCCCAGCAGGCGCCGGTATCGGCCGCACTACACGCGGCACGGTTCACCGCGTCCCACACCGCGTGGGTGAAGGCCCAGGAGAGGAAGGGCGGCACCACCCAGGCGAACAGCCCGATCATCAGCAGCGAGATGATCGCGTTGCCGCGGGAGCCGAACAGGGCGCGCAGGATTTTCATCGGCCTTGCAGCGCCATTTTGCGGTTCCAATGGTTCATCGCCAGCGAGGTGATGAGGTTCACCGCGAGGAATACCCCGAGCACGATGGTCATCACCTCGATGGCCCGGCCGGACTGGTTCAGCACGGTGCGCGCCATGATCTGCAAAATCTCGGGGTAGGCGATCGCGGCGCCCAGCGTGGTGGATTTGATGATGTTGAGATACTGGCTGGTCAGCGGCGGGATCAGGATACGCAGCGCCTGCGGCAGGATCACCAGCGCCATCGTCCGTCCGGCCGAGAGCCCAAGCGAGCGCGCCGCCTCGGTCTGCCCCTTATGGATGCCGAGAATGGCGGCGCGCACGTTCTCGGCGATGAAGGCGCTGGTGTAGATCGACACACCCAGCACGATCGCCAGCACCTCCGGCGGGATGCGCACGCCGCCGGCGAAATTGAAGCCCTTCAGCGCCGGCGGGTCCCATGTCGCGGTGAAACCGGCGATGACCAGGCCGATGATCAGGATCGGCGGCAGCACCAGCAGCCGCGGCAACAGCACCCCAACCCGCCGCCACAGCACGGCGGCGAGGGCAACGCCAATAAGCGTGAGCCCGGTGATCCAATCCCACGCCGTGCCAGAGGCAGCGGGCACGTAGAGGCCGCGCACGTTGAGGAACAGCCCGGCGCCGAGATTATAGCTCTGCCGCAGCTGCGGCAGAGCCTGCAGCACGGCGAAATAGATGAACACGATTTGCAGCAGCTGCGGCGTGTTGCGGATGATCTCCACCAGCGTGCGCGCGGTGCCGGCGGCCAGCAAATTGCCGGAGAGCCGCATCAACGCCAGCGTTAGCCCCAGCGCCGAGGACACCACGATGGAAATCGCCGCCGCGAACAGCGTGTTGACGCCGGAGACCCACAGCGCACGGCCATAGGGGAAGTTCACGTCCCATTCGACGAGATGGAACGGGATATCGAAGCCGGCTTTGCGCCAGAGGAAATCGAACCCGAAGGACAGCCCGCGGATTGCGAGGTTGTCCGACACATTGCGGGCGAAGAAGAGCAGGATGGCGGCGGTGGCCACCGCCACCACCGCCTGCCAGGTCAGCGCCTTCTGTCGTGTCGTCAAGGCGCTGACCCCTGTGTCATCAACAGCCGATCAGCGGATCGGCAGCGGGTAGTGCAGGCCACCCTTGGTGTAGAGGTTGTTCTGGCCACGCGGCAGGTTGAGCGCCTTGGGGCCGAAGTGACGCTCGTACATCTCGCCGTAGTTGCCCACGGTCTTGATGGCGCGGAACGCCCAGGCTTCCTCGAGGCCGAGGGCCTTGCCGGTCTCACCCTCGACGCCGAGCAGGCGCAGGATGAACGGGTCCTTGGAGGCCTTCATCTGGTCGGCATTGGCCTGCGTCACGCCGAATTCCTCGGCGGACTTGAGCGCGTTGTCGAGCCAGAACAGGATCTTCTGCCAGCGCGGATCGCCCGAGCGGGTGTGGATGCCGAGCGGCTCCTTGGAGATCAGCTCGGGCATGACGAACCAGTCATCCGGCTTCTTCAGGGTCGAACGCATGCCGGCCAGCGAGCCGGTATCGTCGGTGTAGCCGTCGCAGCGGCCGGCTTCCATGGCGGCGATCGCCTCTTCCGGCTTCTCGAACAGCAGCGAGCCGATCTTGGCGCCGGTCGAGCGGGCGAAGTCGGCGATGTTGAGTTCGAGCGTCGCGCCGGTCACCATGCAGATGGTGGCGCCCTGGAGTTCGGCGGCCTTGGTGACGCCGATCGACTTGCGGACCAGGAAGCCCTGCCCGGCGTAGAAGTTCACCGCAACCTCTTCGAGGCCGAGCACGGTGGAGCGCGTGAAGGTCAGCGTCGAATCGCGGACCAGCATGTCGATCTCGCCGGACTGCAGCACGGTGAAGCGTGCGGCGGCGGTGGTGCCGGTGTACTTCACCTTGTCGGGGTCACCGAGCACGGCGGCGGCCACGGCGCGGCAGTAATCAATGTCGATGCCGTGCCAAACGCCCTTGTTGTCCTGGAAGGCGAAGCCGGGAACCCCGGTGTCGATGCCGCAATTCAGCATCCCGCGCTTCTTGATGGCGTCAACGGTCGGCCCCGGCGGGGGAGCCACCTGCGCCTGCGCGACAACGCTCGTGAAGAGCATCGCGGCGCCCGCGGCCAATGCGTAACGGCCGGCACGCATGATGCGCGCTGGAAGTGAGGTCATGCCAGTCTCCCTGTTCTTTGGTTTTACCCGCGGTCACGCTGACTCAATACCGGGCGCGATGCAACCATGCGTAACCGGCAATGCTGCAAAGTTTTTGCACTGCACCACGCAGATGTCCCGGGCACGCACCGGCCTCGACCCGGCGGCGGCAAAAGTCTATGGTGCGCCGTGTTGAATTGGCTATAGCGCCTACTCGCCCGACCAGTTGAGGATTCCCCGATGTATCAAAATGTCTCCCTCCATATCGATGGTGCCTGGGCCCCGGCCGCCGCCGGCCGCACGCTCACCGTGCTCAACCCCGCGACCTCCGAGCCGCTCGGCACCGTCGCCCACGCCGAACGCGCCGACCTCGACCGTGCGCTGGAAGCCGCCGAGCGCGGTTTCGCGGTGTGGAAGAAGGTCTCGGCCTATGAGCGCAGCAAGGTGATGCGCAAGGCCGCCGGCCTTATCCGTGAACGCACGGAGGCGATCGCCCGGCTGATGACGATGGAGCAGGGTAAGCCGGTCGCCGAGGCCAAGGGCGAGCTTGGCGTCGCCGCCGATGTGATCGAGTGGTTCGCCGAGGAGGGCCGCCGCGCCTATGGCCGCGTCATCCCCGCCCGCGCCGAGGGCGTCTATCAGCTCGTCATCAAGGAGCCGGTCGGCGTGGTCGCCGCCTTCACGCCGTGGAACTTCCCGATCAACCAGGCCGTGCGCAAGATTTCCGCGGCACTCGCCGCCGGCTGCGCGGTGATCCTCAAAGGCCCGGAGGAAACCCCGGCCTCCTGCGCCGAATTGGTGCGCGCCTATGTCGATGCCGGGCTGCCGGCCGGCGTGGTGCAGCTGGTCTACGGCATTCCCGCGGAAATCAGCGAGTATCTGATCCCGCACCCCACCATCAAGAAGATCAGCTTCACCGGCTCCACCGCCGTCGGCAAGCAGCTCTCGGCGCTTGCCGGGCTGCACATGAAGCGGGTGACGATGGAGCTCGGCGGGCATGCCCCGGCGATCGTGTTCGATGACGCCGATGTCGATACCGCCTCGAAAATCCTCGCCGCCAACAAGTTCCGCAATGCCGGCCAGGTCTGCGTCTCGCCGACGCGCTTCCTGGTACAGGAGAAGGTCTACGAGGAATTCGTCGCCAAGTTCACCGCCATCGCCGCAGCGCTGAAGGTGGGCGACGGGCTTGACCCGACCTCCACCATGGGCCCGCTCGCCAACCCCCGCCGCGTCTCCGCCATGGAAGGCTTCGTGGCCGATGCGGTGCAGAAAGGCGCCACGGTGAAGACCGGCGGCAAGCGTATCGGCAACAAGGGCAATTTCTTCGAACCGACCGTGCTGACCGAGCTCAACCTCTCCATGCGCGTCATGAACGAGGAGCCCTTCGGCCCGCTGGCGCTGATGGTGCCGTTCAAGGGCTTCGAGGACGTGGTGGCGGAAGCCAACCGCCTGCCTTACGGCCTCGCCTCCTACGCCTACACCCGCTCGGCCAAGACGGCGAATGCCATCGCGGCGCAGGTGGAAGCCGGCATGATGTCGATCAACCACCACGGGCTCGCGTTGCCGGAAGTGCCGTTCGGCGGCATCAAGGACAGCGGCTACGGCTCCGAGGGCGGGCTTGAGGCGATGGAAGCCTACCTCAACACCAAGTTCGTCACCCAGGCCGGTCTGTAATCCAGCGGCGGCCGGTCAGCGGATCCGCTGGCCGGCCTGCCACACCCCAATCACCGACAAATCCCGATCGAGCGCCACGAAATCGGCTGCCGCCCCGCGGGCGATGCGGCCGAGATCGCTGCGCCCCAGCACGTCCGCCGGCGTGCGCGTCGCCATGGTCAGCGCGTCGGCCAGTGAAATGCCGATATCGCGCACTGCGATCTGCACGGCTTCCGCCATGGTGAGATGCGCCCCCGCCAGCGTGCCCCCCTCATTGGTCAGCCGCCCGTCGGTCAGGGTGATTTTCTGCCCGTAGAGCTCGAATGCGGTGACGTCGGAGGCCGCGGTCGCCATCGCGTCCGACACCAGGAACAACCGCTCTGGCCCCATGCAGCGCAGCGCGACGCGGATGGCGGCGGGATGGACGTGCAGCCGATCGGCGATGATACCGGCGCGCGCAGTCGGGTGGTCGAGCGCCGCGCCCACCGCACCGGGCTCCCGCACCGTGAAGGGGGACATCGCATTATATAAGTGCGTGAAACCGCTGATCCCCGCGGCCAGCCCGGCCTCGATCTGCGCGAAGCTGCCATCGGTATGCCCAGCGAAGACGATCACGCCGGCCGCCACCAGGCGCGCCACCACCGCCGGCGGCACCATGTCGGGCGCCAGGGTCACGAGCAGCCGGCCGGGGAAGGGGGCGCAGAGGGCGGCGATGTCCTCCTCGGTCGGCAGGGTCATCGCCTCGGCCGGGTGCACGCCACGCCGGGTGGGTGCCAGGAAGGGGCCTTCGAGATGAATGCCTGCCACCCCCGCCGCACCTTCGCCGATCGCTTCCCGCCCCGCCGCCAGCGTGGCAGCCAGCAAAGGCCGCGTGCCACTGATCAGCGTCGGCAGAATGGTCGTGCTGCCGGCCTTGGCGTGGGCGCGGGCGATCCGCCGGAGGCGGCCGGGCGCGGGATTGTCATTCAGCATCACCCCATCGCCGCCATTGACCTGGAGATCGATGAAGCCAGGCATCAGCATGGCGCCATCGGGCAACTCCGTTGCTTCAGCGCTGCCGGCCGGGCGAAGCGCGGTGACGCGGCCTGCCTCAATCACCACGTCCCGCGCATCATCAAAGCGAATGCCGTCGAACAGCCGGGGCGCGCGGATGATCATTGGCCGAGCCCCGCCAGCGCCGCGCGCAAATGCCCGCCATGGGCGGCCAGCCGCGCCTCCGCGGCCGCCCGATCGAGCCCTTGCAACACCAGCACCGCCGTTTTCACATTGCCCCCGGCGGTGGCGAGCGCCGCCTCCAACGCGTCTTCGGCCGCGCCGGTGAGCGTGCGCAGCATGCGGATGGCGCGCAGGCGCAGCTTGGCGTTCTTGGCCTGCATGTCGACCATCAACCCCTGATGCACCCGGCCGAGGGCGATCATCACCTCGGTGGAGAACAGATTCAGCACCACTTTCTGCGCCGTGCCCGCCTTCATCCGTGTGGACCCGGCCACCACCTCGGCCCCGGTCTCAACGAGGATACCATGCTCCGCCGCGGTGAGCAGCGCGCCGCCGGCACTGTTGCTGATGCCGATGGTCAGCGCGCCGCGCGCCCGGGCGGCGCGAATTGCCGCCGTGGTAAACGGCGTGCTGCCGCTGGCGGCCACCCCGAGCACCACGTCATTGCCGCCGATCGCGTGCTCCACCACTGCCGCCTCGGCTGCCGCGCGATCATCCTCGGCGTTCTCGATCGAGCGGGTAAAGGCCACCTCGCCGCCGGCCATCAACATGACGATGCGCGCCTGTGGCCAATCGAAGGTCGGCGGGAGCTCGGCGCCATCCTGTACCCCAATGCGCCCGGAGGTGCCGGCGCCGGCATAGACCAGTCGCCCACCGGTGCCGAGGCGCCGCGCCGCGGCCTCGGCGGCGGCGGCGATGCCGGGCAGGGCCGGGCGCACCGCGGCAATCGCGGCCATCTGCCCCTCCCACATCGCCTCGAGCCGGAAGAGCGGCGGCCAGGTGTCGAGCGCGGTGTAGCGGGGGTCCACCGTCTCGGTGGCGGGGAGGGAGGGGGGAGCGGGTTGGGTCATGTCCCTATCTCGCACGATGGCGCCGGATCGCCAAAACCCCTGACGTGGGCTCGGCGGTGGGCAAAGTCGTAGCATGGATGACGAATTCTTTTGCGTCCCTGGAATCTCGACGTTACCAGATGTTGCTATTCGGAAACTCCCGCGAGTCGCACTGCGGCTCGGCCGGTTTCCGACGATAAAAATTTGGCAGTCACACAGCCCTCGGGACCAACCCGATCCATCAAGGAACATACCATGTCGAAAGCCTTCATCGCCAAAGTCATCCAGGAGTCCGCTGCCCTGACCGGCACTGCCGCCAATCGCGCCGCGACCGACCTCATTGCCGCGATCGTCAAGGAGATGAAAAAGTCCGGCAAATTCACCCTGCCGTCGTTCGGCACCTTCACGGTGCGCAAGACCAAGGCGCGCAAGGGGCTGAACCCGCGCACCGGCGAGGCGATAAAGGTGAAGGCCGGCAAGACCGTGCGATTCAAGGCCTCGCCGACCCTCAAGAAGGCGGTCTGAGCTTCCCGTTTCCGCGGCTTTGGCCGTCCTTCTACTCCCGCATCCTGCCCGCCCCGCCAAGGGGCGGGCAGTTTCGTTCCAGCCAAGGGTTGTCTTCGTGTGTCGAAATGTGACGTTACTGCTAAGTTTGTCGGATTCCTTTACAGGGATAGCCGGCGCGACATTTAGGGTGCTGAATCTGCTTGCTTAAATCCGTGGCATGCACTTTGCTTTACTGGAGGCAGGGATAGCGCAGCAATGTGCCGATCCAATGATGGACGAGTGTCGTGCTCCGGTGCGGCGATTTTGGAGGTTGGTATGACGGGTTTAACCAAGGCACTTTCCTTCCTCGCTGGTGCTGCGGCGTTGGTCGCCGTCTCTGCGGGCGATGCGCAGGCGGCCCTTCAGAGCTATATCGGCCAAGGGTCCAGCACGACGGCCGGTAGCGGTACCGCCATTTCGTCCTGGTTCCAGAACTCCTGGGCAACCCGCACGACACTTGCGCCCGCCGGAGTGACCGGAGCCGGCACGGCCACCGTCACCGTCCCTCTCGGGACGTCACCTGGTGTGAGCCTCGCGTCCAGCCAAACGGGCGGCGCGACGACGATTTCTCTCGGCACGCCTGGCGCGCTGAAGAACGTGCCAACAGGGTCGGTGTTCGTCGACAGCAGCGGCAACACTGCGATCACGATCGGCAACTTCTCTCCGCTGGTGAGTTCCTTCGGATTTTTCCTTGAGAATGCAAAGGCTAACTCGGCGCAGACCGGGAACGTGACGATCACTCTGACTGACTCGACTGGCGCGACCTCGCAGATCCAGGTTACGTCCGCCGGTGTCGTGACCGCCAATACCCAGTCGACCGCGCTTGCTGGCGGTGTCACACTTTTCAGCGGCCCGGCCGCGCTGGCCGATCCTTCGCAGAACGCGCAGTTTGTCGGCTTCACGGGCTCGAACCCGATCAGCTCGATCACTATCGCCGCGACACCGGGCGTGGCGTGGGAACTAGGTAATTTTTATGAGGGCCGGGTGCCTGAGCCCGCGACGATGGCGCTGCTCGGGGCCGGTCTGGCCGGGCTCGGTCTGGTCCGTCGCCGCCGCAAGGCTTGATCAGCGCCTCTCGGCAACGAGTCGGGAAAATTTACAGGGCGGCCCGCCACGCGGGCCGCCCTTTTCACGTCCCGGACTTGTCAGCTTCGGCCCATGCGGGCAGAGAGGGCCGAGGAGAGTCGAGAGAAGCATGGCCGACCTGACCCGTATCTACGACGTTCTTGTCATCGGCGGCGGCAACGCCGCCCTGTGTGCCGCGGTGACGGCCCGGGAGGCCGGCGCGAGCGTGCTGCTGCTCGAATCCGCGCCAAAACCCTTCCGCGGCGGCAATTCGCGCCACACCCGCAATTTCCGTGGCATGCACCAGGCCCCCACCAAGGTGCTGACCGGCTCCTATCTCGAGGACGAGTACTGGGACGATCTCCGCCGCGTCACCGGCGGCATCACCGATGAGCCCCTGGCCCGCATGACCATCCGCGTCTCCGCCGAGATGACGCCCTGGATGGAAGCCTGCGGCGTGCGCTTCCAGCCCGCGCTCTCCGGCACGCTCAGCCTCTCGCGCACCAACGCCTTCTTCCTCGGCGGCGGCAAGGCGCTCCTCAACGCCTATTACGCCACCGCCGAGCGCCTGGGCGTCGATATTCTCTATGATGCCGAGGTGACCAACCTCCATGTCGATGACGGTTTCGTCCGCTCGGCCGAGTTCAACCATCGTGGCTTCCCCGCCAGCGTCACCGCCCGCTGTGTCGTGGCAGCCGCCGGCGGCTTCCAGGCCAATCTCGACTGGATGCGGCAGTACTGGGGCGACGCGGTAGATAATTTCGTGATCCGCGGCACGCCCTATGCGAAGGGTCGCGTGCTCAAGACCTTGCTGGATCAGGGCGTCGCCCCAATCGGCGACCCCACCCAGTTCCACGCCGTGGCGCTCGATGCCCGCAGCCCGCAATTCGATGGCGGCATCTCCACAAGGCTCGACAGCGTGCCCTTCTCCGTGGTGCTGAACCGCGACGGCGTGCGCTTCTATGACGAAGGCGAGGATGTCTGGCCCAAGCGCTACGCCATCTGGGGCCGCCTGATCGCCCAGCAGCCCGGCCAGATCGCCTATTCTATCTGCGACGCCAAGGCCTATTCCCTTTTCATGCCCTCGGTCTATCCCGCCATCAAGGCCGACAGCCTGGCGGAACTCGCCCATAAACTCGGCCTTGATGTCGGCACGGTGGAGCGGACGGTGGCGGAGTACAACGCGGCCGTGCAACCCGGCCGCTTCGACAGCACCGGCCTCGATGAGTGCCGCACCGAGGGGCTCACCCCCCCCAAGACGCACTGGGCGCGCCGCATCGAGGAGGCGCCGTTCTACGGCTATCCGCTGCGCCCCGGCATCACCTTCACCTATCTTGGTGTGAAGGTGAACGAGAATGCCCGCATGCTGATGGCCGATGGTCGGCCCTCCGCCAATCTCTTCGCCTCCGGGGAAATCATGGCCGGCAATATTCTCGGCCGCGGCTATCTCGCGGGTTTTGGCATGACCATTGGCACCGTATTCGGCCGCATTGCCGGGCGCGAAGCCGCGCGCGCGGCGAGGAACTGAGCGATGGCCGACCTGCCCCTGCCGAGCGAGGCGATGGCGGATGCCCGCCACAACATGGAAATCTGCAACGCCTGCCGCTATTGCGAGGGCTTCTGCGCGGTTTTCCCTGCGATGCAGCTGAAGCGCGAGTTCAGCGACGGCGACCTTAACTACCTCGCCAATCTCTGCCATGGCTGCCAGGGTTGCTTCTACGCCTGCCAATACGCACCGCCGCATCCCTGGGGCATCAACGTGCCGCAGGCCTTCGCCGCGCTGCGGGTGGAGAGCTACGCCGAGCACGCCTGGCCGCGGCCGATGGCGAAGCTGTTCGAGCGCAACGGCACCGCCGTATCGCTGCTGACTGCGCTGGCTGTGGCGCTGGTGCTGCTCCTGGCCGGATCTCTGCAATCGCCGGACGTCATGCTGCGCGCCCATTCCGGTCCGGGCGCCTTCTTCGCGGTGATCTCCTACCAGGCGATGGTCTGGAGCGCCTCGGCGGTATTCCTCTTCGCGCTGCTGGCGATGGCGATGTCGACGACCGCGTTCTGGCGGGCATCAGGTGGAGGGACGATCACCGCCAAAGCGCTCGCCCACGCCCTGCATGATTCAATGACGCTCCGCAATCTCGGTGGAGGCGGTGACGGTTGCAACTATCCGGGCGAGGGGTTCTCCCACCAGCGGCGCTGGCTGCACCACGCGATGGCCTATGGATTCCTGCTGTGTTTCGCCGCCACCTCAGTCGCCACGCTGTATCACCATGGTCTTGGCCTGGTGGCGCCCTACGACCTGCTGAGCCTGCCGGTGCTGCTCGGCACGGTCGGAGGCATTCTGATGTTGATCGGCACCGCCGGCCTGCTATGGCTGAAGGTGCTGGCGGACCCTGCACCCGCGGCCCGCGCGGTGCTCGGTGGTGAATACGCCATGCTGATCCTTCTCGCAGGGGTAGCCAAGACCGGTCTGCTGCTGCTCGCCTTCCGCGCGACTCCCGCCATGGGCTGGCTGCTGGCGCTGCATCTGGGCTTCGTGCTCGCGCTGTTTCTGGCACTCCCCTACAGCAAATTCATCCACGGCCTGTTTCGCACCGCGGCGCTTGTTCGCAGCCATCAGGAGCGCTGAGGCAACAGGTGATCAAACGACGAGGGGCTCCGGCTGAAGTTGCTCTATGAAACAATCAGCTAGCGCGATAGCCGCGCTTCCAGCAGCTCAGCTATCGCTTTAGCCTCCATCCGCGTCGTCGTCCTCACGCGGATGCTACTGGCTTTATGAACGCAGTTTCAGGAATGGTTCAGGTTGGAGGGGGTATAAGCCCTCATGCGTCGGGTAACCGATGAACTCGAATCGAAAAGCGATGATCATAATGTTGACGGTAACCCCATCGGTTAAGCTGATACGCGGCGCTGCCCTACTGTTGGGGCTCGTGGCACTCGCCTCCTACTCATATGCCGCTCCACCGCCGCCGCCGGCCTTGACATCGTCGTTCACTGGCCCGGCAGTCCCGGTCTTTGACACGACGTCGCAGGCGTGTGATGCGACCGACACGCCAGATGCCCCGGCCCGCGCCTATCGAGACAGCAATGGCATTGTTCATCTGCACGCGAGCGGGTCGACCAATCGCGCGATGACCGGCAACTCGCTGCTGACGGTCGCTCGGAACTGCGCCATCGTGATGAACTCGGCGCAAGACCCCAATCCCGCGCACTTCGCCCAAAGCCAATGGCTCGCCGGTTTCTACACCAACGACGGCAAGACTATCGCGGCACTGGTTCATACTGAGTACCACGGCCAGCAGGTGCCTGGGCAGTGCCTTGCCCCGGCGGCCAATGCAAATTTCTACTGCTGGTACAACGTCATAGGCTACGCGCAGTCGACGAATGGCGGCCAAACCTTCACTGAAAGCGCCGCGCCGCGCAACTACGTCGCCGGGCTGCCATATCAGTTCAACAAAGGATTGGATGGTGGGCCGGCGGGCTACAACAGCCCCACCGGAATTGTCACGAACGGTCGCTTCTACTATGCGATGATCAATAATTGGCCGTACCGTGCCGCGCCCTATGGCCCATGTCTGATCCGTACGAACAACGTCTTTGACCCGGCGTCCTGGCAGGGCTTTGATGGCCGGGGCTTCAACGTGAGCTTCGCCAACCCCTACGTCCAAACCAAGATTAGCAACCCGGCCAACTACATCTGCTCGCCAGTTGGCAACGGCGCACTCGGCGAAGTGCAGAGCCTTGTCTATCATCCGGCCAGCGGCGCGTACCTCACCACGCAGTTCACACCCGACTCCCGTTGGGGGCTTCCCGGTCTTTACCTCAGTGCCTCGTGGGACCTGATCAGCTGGTCCAAGCCGCTCCTGGTCATGAGCACCGCGGACATCCAGGCTGCCGACCCTGCGGGCAATTGGCTCTATGAGTATTTCTCACTGCTCGATCCCGCTGCGAGCGATCGCAGTTTCTCGACCATCACCAACAATCCGATGATCTATTATGTTCGCCTGGATATGAATCATTCGCCCTACAAACGTGTTCTCTTTCGGCGCCCACTGACCCTCACGGCGAAGTAGGTCATCACCGCTACGCATTCCCGGCGACATGCGCGCCGGGATGGAAATGCGCATAAACCCGCCGGGCGATCTCGCGAGAGACGCCCGGTGCCGATTCCAGGTCCTGCAATCCCGCCTGCTTCACCCCACGCGCCGAGCCGAAATGGTTCAGTAAGGCCCGCTTGCGTGACGGACCGATGCCGGCAATCTCGTCGAGCTCGCTGGTCACCAACGTCTTGGAGCGGCCGGCGCGGTGGGTGGTGATAGCGAAGCGATGCGCCTCGTCGCGCAGCCGCTGCAAATAATAGAGTGTCGGGTCGCGCGGCGGCAGCTGGAAGGGCGGGCGGCCTTCCATGTGGAACCATTCGCGCCCGGCATCGCGGTCCGGCCCCTTGGCGATGCCGACGAGTTGCACGTCATCCACCCCAAGCTCTTCCAACACCCCACGCACCGCCGAAAGCTGCCCGGCGCCGCCGTCGATCAGCACCACGTCCGGCCATGACGGCGTGCCAGGCCCCTCTTTCTCCTCCCTGAGGGCGCGGCCGAAGCGGCGCTCCAGCACCTCGCGCATCATCGCGAAATCGTCGCCGGGGGTGATCGCGCCGCGGATGGAGAATTTCCGATAGGCGGATTTGATGAACCCCTCGGCGCCGCCGACGATCATCACGCCATAGGCGTTGGTGCCCATGATGTGGCTGTTGTCGTAGACCTCGATGCGCGCAGGAGGGGCAGCGAGACCGAACACCTCCGACACCCCGTCCAGCAGCTTCGCCTGCCCCGCACTCTCCGCGAGCTTGCGCTCCAGCGCCTCGCGCGCGTTAAGCTCGGCATGCGCCACCACAGCGTGTTTCTCGCCACGCTGGGGGATCGCGATCTCCACCCGCTTACCGCCACCGAAGCTGTTGGCCTTGATGGTGAGCGCCTCGGCGATGAGATCCTGTTCGGGCATGGGGTGGTTGAGCAGCACGAGGGGCGGCGGCGGCTTATCGTCATAGAACTGGGCGATGAAGGCGGCCAGTACCTCCGGTGCCTCCTCCCCCTTGGCATGGGCCGGGAAAAAGGCGCGATTGCCGTTGTTGCGCCCGCCGCGGAAGAAGAACACCTGCACGCAGCTTTGCCCGGCGATTTGCCAGGCGGCGATCACGTCGGCGTCCGTCAGGCTGGCGGGGTTGATGATGTCGGTGCCTTGAACGGTGGTGAGTGCGCGAATACGGTCGCGAATCGCCGCCGCCCGCTCGAATTCCAGCGTCTCGGCCGCCGCCTCCATCTCGGTGGCCAGTGCGGCCTGCACCGCGCCGCCCTTGCCGGAGAGGAAGGTCTTGGCCTGGTCCACCAACCCCGCGTAGTCCTCCCGCGAAATCCGCTCGACGCAGGGGGCGGAGCAGCGGCGGATTTGGTGCAGCAGGCAGGGGCGGTTGCGCGTGTTGAACACCGTGTCGGTGCAGGAGCGCAGCAGGAACACCCGCTGCATCGCCGTCACCGTCTGGTTCACCGCCCAGGCCGAGGCGAAAGGCCCGTAATAGCTGCCCTTGCGCACCCGCGCGCCGCGATGCTTGGCGATCTGCGGGTAGTCGTGGTCCTCGGTCAGCACCAGCCAGGGGTAGGATTTGTCGTCCCTGAGCACGATGTTGTAGCGCGGCTTGAGCCGCTTGATGAGATTGGCCTCGAGCAGCAGCGCCTCGGCCTCGGTATGGGTGGTGACGATCTCCATCGACACCGTTTCCGACACCATCCGCCGCAGCCGTTCCGGTAGCCGGGCGATCTGCGTGTAGGAGACCACGCGCTTTTTCAGCGCGCGCGCCTTGCCGACGTAGAGCGCCTCGCCCTTGGCATCGAGCATGCGATAGACGCCGGGCGAGAGCGGCATCGTCTCCAATGCCGTCTCGATTACGCCGACGCCCCGCATCACCGGCGGGGCGGACTCGTCAGGGGTATCGCTCATGGCGGCGGCTTATAGCAGAGGCCGCGCGCGGTTCACCCCGCCGAAAGCTTCACCCCGTCGCTACCCTTGGCGCCGCCGTCGTTCTGGGCGCCGTAGTTGAGGTTGCGGTACCACACCATGTACTCGGGATAGGCCATCGGCTCGTATTTCGGCGGATTTCCCGGCCCGGTGCAGGTGGGCAGGCATTCCATCACCGCGCGGTAATTGCAGTCGAAAAAGAACGGGATGGCGTAGCGCTCCTGCCCGGAGCGGTTGATCACCCGATGGGGCGTGGCGAGGAAGCGCTCATTGGTCCAGCGCCGCAGCATGTCGCCGCCGTTGACGAGGAACGAGCCCTCCAGCGCCGGCGCATCCACCCATTTGCCGTTGGGCAGGCGGATGGAGAGGCCGGGCACCTTGTTCTGTGCCAGCAGGGTCATGAACGAGGTGTCGGTATGCGGCGCGAGGCCGAACTCGTTTTCCTCCACCACCTCCACCTTGGGGTAGTGCGACATGCGCAGCGTGTACATCGGGTCACGGAACTTGTCGTCGAGCCCGTCGGCCGGCAGATCGAGCGCGAGAGCGTAGAGCGGCACCATTGAGAGCGCGAGTTTCTCCAGCGCCGCCTGGTATTGCAGCACCGTCTCGCGGAAGCCTGGCAGGTTCTCTGGCCACTGGTTGGCCCCGCGGAAAGGCAGGCCGGCGACGACGTCCGGATGGTCGGCCGGGATGTCGCGCTTGGCGAAGAAGGCCTCGTTGAGGTTGGGCTTGTTGCCCTCGTTGATCTTGGAGTGCCGCGTCACCGAGCCGCGCACCGGCAAATAGCCGATATTGTGGCTGTTGATCTTGAGCTTCAGCTTCTCCTCCAGCGGCTGCGCGTGGAAGCCCGCGGCGGCGGCGAAGGCGGCATCGACCAGGGACTGCGGCACCCCGTGGTTGACGATGAAGTAGAAGCCGACATCCTCGAAGGCATGGCGGAGCTCGGCCGCCGCCTTTTCCCGCGCGCCGGGGACGCCCGCGAGATAGGGGCCGAGGTCAATCACCGGGATTTCTTCGCGCGCATCGGGGCGGATCGGGTTGAGGCTGGGGGCGAGATCGTTCATGGCAGTCCCTCCTGATCCCGCATGGTTTGGCCGTCACTCGCCCGCCGTCAAGGCCATCGCGTGGCTGCACTGGCCAACGCGCCGCGCGCTGCTACTATCGCGGGTCAGATCAATCCCCCGCAGGAGCCCGCAATGCTCGATATCACCGTCGCCAAATCCGCGCTGCCCAAGTCGGGCGCGCTCGTGCTGCTGCTGGAGGAAGGGGCCGTGCTCGATACTGGGCTGGCCCAGGCCGCGGATGAGGCGACCGGTGGCGCCATCGGGCGTGCCCTCGCGGTCGCGGAGTTCAAGGGCCGCAAGGGGCAGAGCACGATGGTGCTGGCCCCCGGCGCTGGGCTGACGCGCGTGCTCGCAGTCGGCCTCGGCAAGCTCGCCGACGCGGCGGACCGGGATCTCGAGGCCGCCGGCGGTGCCATCACCGCCGCCCTCGCCAAAGAGGCCTCCGCCGCCGTTGCCGCCGCCGGGCTGAGCCCCGCCCAGGCCGCCTCCGTCGCGCTCGGCGCCGTGCTGCGCGCCTATCGCTTCGATCGCTACCGCACCAAGGAAAAGGCCGAGGACAAGCCGAAGCTCGCCAAGCTGACCCTGCTGGCCGACAGCGCCGCCAAGGTGAAGAGCGCCTGGGAGCCGCTGAAGGGCGTGGCCGAGGGCGTCTACTTCGCGCGGGACCTGGTCTCCGAGCCGCCCAATGTGCTGAACCCCGCGGAGATGGCGCGGCGCATCGAGGGGCTGAACAAGATCGGCCTCAAGATCGAGACCTTCGGGCCCAAGGAAATGAAGAAGCTCGGCTTCGGCGCGCTGATGGGCGTGGCGCAAGGCAGCTCCAATGAGCCGCGCATGGTGGTGATGCACTGGAACGGCGCGCCGGCCGACAAGACGGCGCCGCTCTGCTTCGTCGGCAAGGGCGTCACCTTCGACACCGGGGGCATTTCGCTGAAGCCCGCCGGCGGCATGGAAGACATGAAGTGGGACATGGGTGGCTCCGGCACCGTCGTCGGCCTCATGGCCGCGCTCGCTGGGCGCAAGGCGAAGGTCAACGCGATTGGGCTGGTCGGCCTGGTCGAGAACATGCCGGACGGCAACGCCCAGCGCCCCGGTGACGTGGTGACCACCTATTCCGGCCAGACTGTCGAGGTGATCAACACCGACGCCGAGGGCCGCCTCGTGCTGGCCGACGTGTTGTGGTACGCGCAGGAGAAGTACAAGCCGCGCTTCATGATCGATCTCGCCACCCTCACTGGCGCCATGATGGTCGCCCTCGGCCACGAGACGGCCGGCTATTTCGCCAATGACGACGCGCTGTCCGACCAGCTCTTCGCCGCCGGCAAGACCACTGGCGAGGCGGTGTGGCGCATGCCGCTCGGCGATGCCTATGACAAGCTCATCAAGTCCGACATCGCCGACATGAAGAACATCGGCGGCCGTCCGGGCGGGGCCATCACGGCGGCGCAGTTCATCCAGCGTTTCGTCAATGATGTGCCGTGGATCCATATCGACATCGCCGGCGTCGCTTGGTCCGGCAAGGACGCGCCGACCATTCCGAAGGGGGCGACGGCGTTCGGTGTTCGGTTGCTGGATCGCATGGTAGCCGATAATTACGAGAAGTAAGGAAGGTCTTCTTTTTGAAAAACGAAGCAAAAACTTTCTATCCGTTCGCTTCGCACCCTCCCGGGAGAGCGCGGAGCACAATGGACAAAAGTTTTTTGGTTCTTTTTTTCAAAAAAGAACCGCTTCCTTTTCCCCGGTAAGCACCATGGCGGATATTGGCTTCTATCACCTGCTGCGCACCGGCCCCGACCAAGCCCTGCCGCAGCTGCTCGGCCGCACGCTCGCCGCCGGGCAGCGGGCGGTGATCCGCTGCGGCAGCCCGGAGCGGGTCTCCGCACTCGATACCGCCTTGTGGCTGTGCCATGAGCCGGACTGGCTGCCGCATGGCAGCACGGCCGCCGGCAATGCCGATTTGCAGCCGATCTGGCTGACCACGGAGGATGAGGCGCCGAATGGCGCGCGCTTCCTCTTCCTCATCGACAATTGCGAGGCAGCCGATCTCACGCCCTATGAGAGGGTGTTTGATCTGTTCGACGGCAATGACGAGGAGGCAGTCGCGGCGGCGCGGCGGCGCTGGGCGGCGGCCAAAGCCGCCGGGCACGCGCTCACCTACTGGCAGCAGGGTGAGCGCGGCTGGCAGAAAAAGGCCTGAGGCTTACTTCGCGGGCTCGGCCTGCTTCGGCTTGAGCGCCTCGGGGATGGCGAAGTAGCGATTCGCCAGCGCCTTCTGGTTCTCGTAGATCGAGCCCTGCTTGTCCGCGGGCGGCAGCGGCACGCGCACCGGCACGTTGGTTACCCGCGGCTCCAGCGTCGGCTGGCCGGCGACCATCAGGCTGTCGAAATCCTCCATCGACTTCGGCGTGAGGATCAGCGGCCAGGCATCGGCGGCGCGATATTGGAACAGCAGCAGGCGGCGGTCTTTGTTGGAGGTGTTCACCGCCGAGCCATGCACGGCGCGAACGTGGTGCACGGTGATGGAGCCGGCCTTGCCGACCAGCGGCACCGCGGAGGTGTAGTCGACCTCTTTCTTGCCCGGGTCCATCGCACCGCAGAACTTGCCGTCCGCATGGTGGTCATAGACTTTCGGCACCTTGTGGGTGCCGGGGAGGATCATGAGCGGGCCGTTGGCGAGCTCCATGTCGTCCATCATGACGCCTACGGCGGCGAGGTCATCATTGGTGTGCGGGTAGAACGCCCAATCCTGGTGCCATTCAACGGCGGCGCCGTAGCCGGCCGATTTCAGGTTCAGCTTGGCGGTATCGAAGCGGACGTTCGGGCCCCACAGGTCGGTCAGCACCTCGACGATGCGGGGATGGCGCACCAGCGCGGCGTAGGAGGGGTGGTTCTTGTGCGGCTCCTTGATGCGCCGCACCCGCGGCTGCGCCGGGGAGTGGGTGTCCTCCAGGTCATACACCGCGTTGTGGGCAGTGACGGCACGGGACTTCTCGACGAATTCGTCGGTCACGCGGCGCAGTTCCTGCACCTCGGCGAGACTGAGCACGTCAGGTACGACGATGGCGCCGACCTCGTTGTATTCTTCGATCTGGGCCTTGGTGAGCATGGTTTCCTCCGGCTCCGAGGCCCTGGCGCGCGGCAGGCCGCGTGGGGCCGTGGTTTCAGAAATTCTAGCAGCAGGCGACCTCAAACAGCAACTGCTGAGGTTTGTCAGGCGTTGTGTAAAATATCAGAAATTGAATAATTATTGAGGTGTTTTCTTGAGTTCTCCCACAACCTGGTGTAGATAAATGCTGCGGCGCAACACCAGCCTCGCCTCCAGTTTTCGCAGTCCCCGATAGGCCCTGGCCAAATGAACGCTCTCAGCACGTCGAACCTCCCTCGCGGCCCCGTTTCTGCGCGATCGCCGATCGGGCGCGTCGCGATCGCCGCGGCCGGGCTTGTTATGCTGGGGCACGCCGCTCTGGCCGCGTCGCCGAGCAATGGCGACCTACTGACCGGCTTCAACGCGATGACGCTGCATGACTTCAGGTCTACTGCTGATTCTGAGGGGCCGATCCTGGTCGGCGGCGACCTGACCGGCTCGGCGACGGTGATGAATTACGCTGCCGTGCTGCCATCCAGCCTGGGCGGATTCGGCTCGATCAACGTGCTGGGCAACACTGCCGGTGCCACCTACAACGCGAACAACCTCTCGGTGAAGGTCGGCACGGCCAGCCAGGGCGCCACCTTCTCCGGGGCCGGGTCCGTCACCTACAACGCGGCCTTCCCGACCCCTTTCAACACGATGTGGCAGCAGATCGCCACCTTGTCGGCCACGCTTTCGCTACTGAAGAACACCAGCGGCTCCTCGCTGTCCGGCAGCGGCTTTACCGCCGGCGCCGGTACCGTGAGTGGGGTCTCGAACGTCGCGGTGCTGAACCTGACCTCGGCCCAGCTTGAGGCGATCGGCAACCCAACGATGAATTTGGGCAGCGCGAGCCTGTTCATCATCAACGTCGACACGTCCGGCACCGGCGGCAATTACACGCCCGCCGGCGGCACGAATTTCAACGGGCAAGCATATGCCGGCAACGTGCTGTGGAATTTCTACAACGCGACTAGCATTGCTATCACCACAGAATTCGCCGGAACGATCATCGCCCCGAATGCCACAGTGACCAATTCCGGCCCGATCGATGGCGGCCTGGTCGCCAGCAATTTCGTCGGAAATGGCGAATTGCACTACAAGCCGCTTTCGACCGCCGGGATCAATCTCGTGAATGCCGCGAGCAACACGGTTCCCGAACCTTCCAGTGTTTTTCTACTTCTTGGCGGAATCGGCGGACTAGCGCGCGCGCGGCGCCGCGCGCGCTGATTATTTCAATCGCATTATCCGCGGCCGGTTGCGAAAAAAATACTTGCGGTAAACCTAATTGCGCAGTTGTTTCATCACAACTGACATGGTCGGCGATTCGCCCAATACCGTATGTGAATGCCGAAATTGTCTGTGCCATCGTAAACCGGCCGTGACTGGCCGAGATGAATCGGGCTATAAACATTGTGACAGACGATCAAATGGCGCCTGACCAACCGGCATCGCCGCAGGCAGACCAGACGGAAGCCAATATGCGCCGCGCGCTGGAGCGTATCGGCAGCCGGGCACCACGCGAACCGCGCGCCCAGCAGGCCAATTTCTCGGCTACCCCCACCGGGCGCGGCAGCCAGGACGGCCAGAAGCGTCGCTTCGTCAGGGATGGCGAGGTACCGGTGATGGTGGTTTCCGGGACAAGGTCAGCCGAGGCGCCGACACCGCGCCGGGCAGCCCCCGGCCCTGCCACCGAGCAGCTTGAGGCGGCACAGGCTGCTTTGCGGCTCGAGCGCAATGCCCATGAGGCGGCCGAGCGGGCGCTGCGCGAAGCCCACGCCACGATCCAGGACCTACGCACCAAGCTCGGCCATATCTCAATGGCGCGCGACGAGGCGATGGAGACGGCACGCCGCGCCGAGGCCCGCGCCGCCGCGACAGCAACCGAGCTCGACGCGCTGAAATTCCGCCTCGCCAATGAGGTCTCCGGCCGCGCCAGGGCCGAGCGGGCAGCGCAAACCCTGGGCGTGGTGGTCCCGGCTGATCCCGCGGCACAAGTGGCCCAACCCACCGACACGCCGGCGCCCCGCCGGCGCGGACGTCCGCCCAAGATTGCGGCGGCGCCGGCCGAAGATGCCGCACCCAAGCGCAAGCCCGGCCGCCCGCGCATCGAGCGCGAGCCCGAGCCGGTCAAGTGGTGGCTGCCCAAGCGGGGCCGGCCGAAGACGAAGTAGTCGGACGGCCGCGCAACGGCAGCGGTGGTGATTTCACTTCCGCCCGGGATGCTCTAAGAGACCGGTAGAAGACCGGCCCGGGCGTCGCGCCCGTGCGCCGAAGTCTGCCCAGGGAGTCGTCCAGGAATGCCGAAAGTCACGTTCATCGAACACAACGGAACCGCCCACACCGTCGAGGCGGCCAACGGCGAATCACTGATGCGCGCCGCGGTGGATAACAACGTCCCCGGCATCGACGGCGACTGTGGCGGCGAGTGCGCTTGCGCCACCTGCCACGTCTATGTCGAGGCGGATTGGTGGGAGAAGGTCGGCGGCCGCACCGAGACCGAGGAGACCATGCTCTCCTTCGCCGCCGCCACCAAGGACAACTCCCGCCTGTGCTGCCAGATCATGATGAGCGACGCGCTCGACGGGATCGTGGTGCACACGCCGGATGGCCAACACTGATTTCGTCGCGATCGCGCGCCGGTTCTGCTAGAAAGGCGCCAGCGTCTTTTTGAGATCAACCGGGCGCGCGCGCCCGAGGGAGAACTGCAATGAACCATATTTCGATGGACGCGGTGCGGGCTGCCGAGGCGCGCGCCTGGTCGACTCCGCTGGCCGATCTCGCGCCGGCCGATCCGCAGCTGTTCAAGGACAATGCGCACTGGGCCTATTTCGAGCGTCTCCGCAAGGAAGACCCGATCCATTTCACCCGTGACAGCGAGTTCGGGCCATACTGGTCAATCACCAAGTACAAGGACATCATGGCGGTGGACACCAACCACAAGGTGTTCTCCTCCCTCTCCACCCTTGGCGGCATTGCCATTCGCGATCAGCGCGCCGATTTCCCGTTGCCGATGTTCATCGCAATGGACCCGCCGATCCATGATGCGCAGCGCAAGGTGGTGAGCCCCATCGTGGCGCCCGGCAACCTCGCCATCCTCGAACACACGATCCGCGAGCGTGCCCAGACCATCCTCGACGGCCTGCCGCGCGGCGAAGCGTTCGACTGGGTGGATCGCGTGTCGATCGAACTCACGACGCAGATGCTGGCGACATTGTTTGACTTCCCCTTCCATGACCGCCGCAAGCTCACCCGCTGGTCGGACGTGGCGACCAGTGTTGCCGGTCCGGGCGGCGTTGTTGAAACCGAGGAGCAGCGCCAGGCTGAACTGCGTGAGTGCGCCGGCTACTTCATGACGCTGTGGAACCAGCGGGTGAACGCGCCGCCCACCACCGACTTGATCTCCATGCTGGCGCACGGCGAAAGCACGCGGAACATGACGCCGCAGGAATTCCTCGGCAATCTTATCCTGCTCATCGTTGGCGGCAATGACACCACCCGCAACTCACTGACCGGCGGGCTCTACGCTTTCAGCAAATTCCCGGCGCAGTACCAGAAGCTGCGGGCCAATCATGACCTGCTGGACAGCACTGTCCCTGAGATCATCCGCTGGCAGACCCCGCTGGCGCATATGCGCCGCACCGCGGTGTCGGACATTGAGCTCGGCGGCAAGCACATCAAGGCCGGCGACAAGGTGATCATGTGGTACGTCTCGGGCAACCGCGACGAAGAGGTCATCGAGAATCCCAACGAACTCGTTGTTGACCGCGCCCGCCCGCGCCAACACCTCTCCTTCGGCTTCGGGGTGCATCGCTGCGTCGGCAACCGCCTCGCCGAGATGCAGCTGCGCATCGTGTGGGAGGAGATCCTCAAGCGGGACCTCGATATCGAGGTGCTGGAGGAGCCGGAGCGGGTGATGTCCACCTTCGTGAGGGGGTATACTTCGATGCCTGTCCGCATCCGGAACTGATAGCCGGATGACGTCAGTTGTCGTGGTGGGTGCCGGTCACGCGGCGATCCAGCTGGCGGCCTCATTGCGACAGGGCCGCTTCGACGGGCCGATTACCCTGATCGCCGACGAGGCTGGCCTGCCCTACCAGCGGCCGCCTTTGTCGAAGGCGTTTCTCGCCGGCCACATGGATGAGCCCGCGCTCGCCCTGCGGCCGGCGAATTTCTACGCGGCGCAGAATGTGACGGTGGTGGAGAACGACCCTGCCTCCGCCATCGATCGTGCTGGGCATGCGGTGGTCACCGCTTCAGGCGCGCGGATTGGCTACGGCCATCTGGTGCTCGCCACCGGCGCGGCCAACCGGGCGCTGCCGGTGCCCGGTGCCGATCTGCCGGGGGTGGTTGGCCTGCGCAGCCTCGCCGAGGCGCGGGGGATGAAGGCCATCCTTGGCGATCTCAAGCGCGTGGTGGTGATCGGCGCCGGCTTCATCGGCCTCGAATTCGCCGCCGTCGCCGCCGAGCGCGGCATCGCCGTCACCCTGATCGAGGCGGCGCCGCGCCCGCTGATGCGTGGCGTCTCGGCCGTGATGTCGGACTATCTCGCCGCCGCCCATCGTGGCTGGGGCACGCGGCTGCTCACCGGCACGGGCGTTAGCGCCATCATCGGAACCACGCGCGCCGAGGGAGTCGAACTCTCCACCGGTGAGATTGTGCCGGCCGATCTCGTGCTGGTTGCTATCGGCGTGGTGCCCAATACCGGCCTCGCCGCGGCGGCGGGGCTGGAGGTCGGCAATGGCATCGTGGTCGATTCGCTGCTGGCGACCGCGGACCCGGCGATTTCCGCCATGGGCGATTGCGCGGCCTTTCCGATGGAAGGGCAGGGGCGCATCCGGCTCGAATCGGTGCAGAACGCCTCCGACCAGGCGCGCTGCCTTGCCGATCGCCTGCTCGGCAAGCCGGCGGCTTATGCCAAGCTGCCGTGGTTCTGGTCGGACCAGGGGGCGCTGAAGCTGCAGATCGCCGGGCTTTCCGGCGGGCATGACCGCACAATTCTGCGCGGCGACCCGGCATCCGGCGCCTTCTCGGTGTTCTGCTACCAGGGAGAGCGGCTGCTGGCGGTGGAATCGCTGAACCGGGCGCCCGACCATATGGCTGCACGGCGTTTCCTTGCCGGCGCTGCCGCGGTGACGCCGGAGCAGGCGGCCGACCCGATGTTCGACTTGCGAACAGCGAATTAATTCGTCACACGGAGTCGACAGCGGCTTGCTTCGCATGGCAGCATCGCTGACGATGCATGCGCGCTGATCGGCCGCACACAGAACCAAGGGAACTCGCCTGCCAATGTCCGGCGCAACCACCGACCCACGCATGAACTCCCGTCGGCCGCCGTCGCGCGGGTTCGAACTGAGCTGGTCCGACCCGCGACTGCGCGCGTTGGTGTGGCAGGTCGTCATCATCGGCGGGGTCGCCGGGCTGATTTGGTACCTCGTCTCCAACACGATGACGAACCTCCAGGTGCGCCGCATCGCCACCGGCTTCGGCTTCCTCGATCGCGTTGCCGGCATCCCGATCGGCGAGCATTCCATCGACTACGATCCGGCGGTGCACTCCTATGGCCGTGCGATCTGGATCGGCGTGCTCAACACGCTGCGCGTCTCGGTGGTCGGCATCATTCTCTCCACCATTCTCGGAACGCTGGTGGGCATCGCCCGGCTATCGAAGAATTGGCTGCTGTCGCGGCTGGCGGCCGTCTATGTCGAGACGATCCGCGACATTCCGCTGCTGTTGCAGCTGTTCTTTTGGTACGCGGTGGTGCAGGGCCTGCCGGCGCCACGCGCGTCGCTGCACCCGGTGGAGGGCGTGTTCCTCTCCAATCGCGGGATCAAGGTGCCGCTGCTGGAATGGCAGGATGCCCATAGCTGGGCGCTCGCCGCCTTCGTGCTCGGCTGGATCGGCACCGCCTCCTGGGCGCGCATGGCCACCCGCAAGCAGGAGGCCACCGGCATCCGTCCGCGCGTCTGGCCGGCGGGGCTCGCGCTGATGATCGGCTTTCCCGTGCTGGTGTGGGCCGCGCTTGGCGCGCCGTTCACGCTGGAAATGCCGGTGCTGCGCGGCTTCAACTTCGTCGGCGGCCTCACCATCAGCCCGGAATATGGCGCTCTCACTCTCGGCCTTGTCCTCTACACCGCCTCCTACACGGCGGAGATCGTGCGTTCCGGCATTCTCTCGGTGGCGACCGGCCAGTGGGAGGCGGCCGGCGCGCTTGGCCTGCGGCCGGGCTCGGTGATGCGGCTGATCGTGCTGCCCCAGGCGCTGCGGGTGATCATCCCGCCGATGACCAGCACCTATCTGAGCCTCGCCAAGAACAGCTCGCTGGCGGTGGCGATCGGCTACCAGGACGTGGTGTCCATCATCAACACCATCCTCAACCAGACCGGCCAGGCGGTGGAGGGCATCGCGATGATCATGCTGGTGTATCTCACCATCAGCGTGTCGATCAGTCTGTTCATGAACTGGTACAACGCGCGCATCGCGCTGGTGGAGCGCTGAGACGATGAGCAGCACGACGATCGGCGCATCCTCCGCCACGCGCACCCAGCCGCCGTTGCTGGTGGCCGGCCCCGTCGCCTGGATGCGGGCCAACCTGTTCAACTCATGGCTCTCGACCGCCGTCACGCTGGCGCTGATCTACATCATCGCCCGCTCCCTGATCGGTTTCGTCGACTGGGCGTTCATCAACGCGGTCTGGACGGTGCCGAAATCGCCGCAGGGGGTGATCGACCCCTCGGACTGCCGCAACATCAAGGGCGTTGGTGCCTGCTGGGCGGTGATCGGCGATAAGTGGCGCTTCATCCTGTTCGGCCGCTATCCCTTCGACGAGCAGTGGCGGGCGGGCATCTGCATCGCGTTGTTCATCGGCCTGTTCGTGGTCTCCGCCATGCGCCGCTTCTGGCGCAAGGAGCTGGCGCTGATCTGGATCGCCACGCTGTTCGTCATCGGCGTGCTGATGTGGGGCGGCGTGCTCGGCCTCGCCTTCGTGCCGCAGGACAGCTGGGGCGGATTGCCGATGACGCTGATCCTGGCGACATTCGGCCTCGCGCTGGCCTTCCCGCTGGCGATTTTCGTCGCCCTTGGCCGACGCGCCACGACCCTGCCGGCGGTGCGCTGGCTGTGCATCGTCTATATCGAGCTGGTGCGCGGCGTACCGCTGATCTCCGTGCTGTTCATGGCCAGCGTGATGTTCCCGCTGTTCATGCCGGTGGGGCTGAACCCGGACAAACTGCTGCGCGCCCAGCTCGGCATCATCCTGTTCGGCGCCGCCTATCTCGCCGAGGTGATCCGCGGCGGGTTGCAGGCGCTACCCAAGGGCCAGTACGAGGCGGCCGACGCGCTCGGCCTCACCTATTGGCAGAAGATGCGGCTGATCATTCTGCCGCAGGCGCTGCGGATGGTGATCCCGCCGATGGTCAACAACTTCATCGGCTCCTTCAAGGATACCTCCCTGGTTCTCATCATCGGCATTTTTGACCTGCTGACCGCCGCCAAGGTGGCCCTCGCCGAGCCGGTGTGGCAGGGCTACAGCACCGAGGTCTACCTCGTGCTGGCGGTGATCTACTTCGTGTTTTGCTACTCCATGTCCCGCTACAGCCGCGGACTCGAGGCCGAATTCGGCCGCTCCGTTCGGCGCTGAAGGAACCCCATCATGAGCCAAGCCGTCGCCACCGATACCCAGCCCGCCATCGTTCTCGACAAGGTGAACAAGTGGTTCGGCGCCCTGCACGTGCTGCGGGACGTCACGATTTCCGTCGGTCAGGGTGAGCGCGTGGTGGTCTGCGGCCCCTCGGGCTCCGGCAAGTCCACCATGATCCGCTGCATCAACCGGCTGGAATCACATCAGGAAGGCCGCATCGTCGTCGACGGCACCGAGCTGACCGACGATCTCCGCGCGCTCGATACCATCCGGCGCGAGGTTGGCATGGTGTTCCAGTCCTTCAACCTGTTCCCGCACCTCACCATCCTTGAGAACTGCACGCTGGCGCCGATTTGGGTGC
>CAIPLM010000278.1 GCA_903865895.1 uncultured Rhodospirillales bacterium
CGCCCCTCCGGCCCAAGGGGCCGATAGCGGGCTTGGCGTGCCGCCCTTCCGTCCAGCCTCTCCCAAGGAGTCCCAACCCATGAGCCGTCCGCCCTTTTCCGGCTCACAGCCCGCGCCGCCGCCCGGCTCCGCCCCGGCCGCGCAACGCCCCGGCGCCGCCCCGGCCCGCGCGCCGGTTGAGAAGCGCACGCTGACCATCGGCCGCGGCATCAGCGTCCAGGGCGTCGTCCAGGATGCCGAGCGGCTGGTGGTTGAGGGAACGGTGGAATCCACCATCCTGCATGCCACCGAACTGGTGGTGGCCCAGGGCGGCGTGTTCCGTGGCGAAGTGGAAGTCGAGGATTCCGATATCGCCGGTACCATCGATGGTACGCTGACTGCCCGCGGCAATCTCATCGTCCGCGCCACCGGCAAGGTGCTTGGTACCGCTCGCTGCCGTCGCCTCCAGGTCGAGGATGGCGGGCAGATCACCGGGCGGATCGAGATGATCACCGAGGCGCCCCGCCCCGCTGGTGGCCCTGAAACCGCCGACTGACATCATGCGACGCCGTCTGCCGCTGGCGGCGCCGCTGGTCATCCTCGCGCTGATGGCCGGCTGCGCCATGCCGCCCCCTGCCCCCATGCCCGAGGCGGCAGTGCCGCAGGCCGCTAAGCCTGTGCGCGCCGCGCCGGAACGTGCCGTTCAACTCATCGGCAAGTTACCGGACGACGTCACCACCATGCTCGGCCAGCCCGTGCTGCGGCATGCGGAGGCCGGCGGCGAGGTCTGGCTCTACGCCCACGCCAACGGATGCAGCCTGGATATCATGATGTTCCCCGCCGGCACCGCGGCCAAAGTCGCCCACGCCACCACCCGCTCGCCCGTCAAGCTCAGCGAGAAGGACTGCCTGCGCGCCATCGCCGACGCCTCCCCATAGGAGGTAGTTGCGGAGCAGGCGTGATTCGTATCACGCTGCTTCCATGACAAGCACCATCCGCTCCTCCGTCTGCCCGCATGATTGCCCCTCCACCTGCGCTCTGGAGGTCGAGGTCATCGACGGGACCCGCATCGGCGCCGTCCGCGGCGCCGCCGCCAACAGCTACACCGATGGCGTGATCTGCGCGAAAGTCGCGCGCTACGCCGACCGCATCCACCACGCCGACCGCCTGATGCACCCGCTGCTGCGCACCGGGCCCAAGGGCAGCGGCCAGTTCCGCCGTATCGGCTGGGACGAGGCGCTCGACATGATCGCGGCGCGCTTCACCGCGCTCGCCGCCGAACATGGCCCGGCGACCATCTGGCCCTACTACTACGCCGGCACCATGGGCCTGGTGCAGCGCGACGGCATCAACCGGCTGCGCCACGTGATGAAATACTCCGGCCAGCACAACACCATCTGCACCGCCACCTGTGAGGCCGGCTGGATGGCGGGCGTCGGCCGCTATACCGGGCCGGATCCGCGCGAAATGGCGGAGGCCGACCTCATCGTCGTATGGGGCGGCAACCCGGTGAACACCCAGGTCAACGTGATGACCCATATCGCCAAGGCCCGAAAAGGCCGCGGCGCCAAGCTGGTGGTGATCGACCCCTACCGCACCGGCACCGCCCAGCAGGCGGACCTGCACCTCGCGCCCCGTCCGGGCACTGATGGGGCGCTGGCCTGCGCGGTGATGCACATCGCCTTCCGCGACGGCCATGCCGACCGCGACTACATGGCGAAATACACCGACTGCCCCGAGGCGCTCGAAGCCCATCTGGCGACGAAGACGCCGGAATGGGCCGCCACCATCACCGGCCTCACCGTCACCGAGATCGAGGCCTTCGCCCGGCTCTATTGCACCACCGAGCGTGCCTATATCCGAACCGGCTATGGCTTCACGCGCATGCGCAACGGCGCCGCCAACCTCCATGCCGTCACCTGCCTGCCGACGGTGACCGGCAAATGGGTGCACAAGGGCGGCGGCGCCTTGTGGAACAACCGCGCCATCTACCACTGGGACAAGACGCTGATCGAAGGGCTCGATGCGGTCGACCCAAGCGTGCGGGTGATCGACCAGAGCCGCATCGGCGCGGCGCTGACCGGCGATCGTACCGAACTCGGCGACGGACCGCCGATCCACGCCCTGCTGATCCAGAACACCAATCCCGTGGCCGTCGCACCGGACAGCAACAAGGTGATCCGCGGCTTCAAGCGCGAAGACCTCTTCACCGTCGTCCATGAGCAGTTCATGACCGAGACGGCCAAGTTCGCCGACATCGTGCTGCCGGCGACCATGTTCATGGAGCATGACGACCTCTACCAGGCCGGCGGACACAGCCATATCCAGATCGGCCCCAAGCTGATCGAGCCGCCCGGCGAGTGCCGCTCCAACCACGAGGTGCTGCAGGGCCTCGCCCTCCGGCTCGGCGCCGAGCATCCCGCCTTCGCGATGACATCGATGGAGATCGTCGATGCCACGCTGCGCGCCTCCGGCTGGCCCGGGGCGGAGGAGGTGGTGGCGCGGCGCTGGATCGATGCGCAGCCTGATTTCGCCGCCTCGCATTTCCTGGACGGCTTCGGCCATGCCGACGGCAAGTTCCACTTCGCGCCGGACTGGTCGCGCATCGGCCCGCGCCACCACGGGATGCCGAAACTGCCGGACCACATGGAAGTGATCGACGAGTCGGGCACCGAGCGCCCGTTCCGCCTGGTCGCCGCCCCCGCCCGGCAGTTCCTCAACACCTCCTTCACCGAGGTCGCCGCCGGGCGCAAGCGGGAGGGGCGTCCGAGCGTGCTGATCCACCCCGCCGATGCCGGCCGGCTCGGCATCATCGAGGGCGGGCGGGTGCGCCTCGGCAACGCCCGCGGCGACATTCTCGTGCATGCCAAGCTGTTCGAGGGGCTGCAGCCCGGCGTGGTGATCATCGAGAGCATCTGGCCGCATGCGGATTTCGAGGGCGGCATCGGCATCAACGCGCTCACCTCTGACGACCCGGCCCCGCCGCTCGGCGGCGCCGTTTTCCACGATACCGCGGTGTGGGTGCGCTCCGCCGCGGCCGAACTGCAGGACGCAGCGGAGTAGCCCGATGTCCGACGCCGCCGAACGCCATCGCCGCCAGGTCGAGTCCTGGAACGGCCCGATGGGCCAGCAATGGGCTCAGAAC
>CAIPLM010000279.1 GCA_903865895.1 uncultured Rhodospirillales bacterium
ATCAGACGGCGGCGCGGGCGATCAACGCATCCTCGGCCTGGGCGATCAGCTCGGCGATCACGTCGGCCACCTTCTGCACCGAGGTCACCATCCCGACCGACTGCCCAGCCATCACCGAACCATCATCGACATTCCCCTCGATCACCGCGCGCCGCAGCGCCCCGGCCCAGAAATGCTCGATCGAGAGCTGCGCCTGCTCCTTGTCCAACTCGCCGCTGTCGAACCGCTTCAGCGTCTCCGCCTGATGGGCCAGAAACCGCTTGGTGCCGGCATTGGCCAGCCCACGCACCGGGATCACCGGAAACCGCTCGTCAAGCTGAATGCTCGGGATCGCATCCCGCGCATTGGCCCGCACGAAGGCCTTCTTGAAATTCTCATGCGCGATGCTCTCGGTGGTCGCCGCGAAGCGCGTGCCAAGCTGCACGCCGGCCGCCCCCATCTCCAGATAAGAGAGGATCGCCTCGCCGCGCCCCAGCCCACCGGCCACGAACACCGGCACGTCCTTCAGATGCGGCAGGATCTCCTGCGCCAGCACCGTCAGCGACACCGGGCCGATATGCCCGCCCGCCTCGCTGCCCTCGATCACGATGGCATCCGCCCCCGAGCGCACCAGCCGCTTGGCCAGCACCAGCGCCGGCGCGAAAGCGATCAGCTTCGCGCCACCGTCCTTCACCGCCTTCACCGCGCCCCCCGGCGGAATGCCGCCGGCCAGCACGACATGGCTCACCTTGGCGGCGATGCAGACGCGCACGAGATCATCGAGCTGCGGATGCATGGTGATGAGGTTCACCGCGAAGGGCTTGGAGGTCATCGCCTGGGTGGCGGCGATCTCCTTCTCCAGCAGTGCCGGCCCCATCGCCCCGCATGCGATCACCCCGAACCCCCCGGCATTGGAGATGGCGGACACAAGGTTCCGCTCGCTCACCCAGCTCATCGCGCCGCCCATGATCGCGACCTCGGTGCCGAGGAACGCGGTTCCCCGCGCCCAGAGCCGGTCGAGCGTCGCGCGGGCGGCTGCGCGGTCGGTCATAGTTTGGTTCGCATGATTCACGCCTCCAGCCTCCGGCCTGTGGCGATCATGCTCACGCGGCATCCAATCCATAGGCGGTGTGCAAGGCGCGCACCGCAAGCTCCGTGTAGTCGGCGCCGATCAGCAACGAAACCTTGATCTCGCTGGTCGAAATCACCTGGATGTTGATCCCCTTGCTCGCCAGCGCGGTGAACATGGTGTTGGCCACGCCGGCATGGCTGCGCATGCCAACGCCCACGACGCTGATTTTCGCCACATCCGCATCCGCCACCAGCTCGGCATAGCCGATCTTTTCCTGCTGCTCCGCCAGGATCGCCTTGGCGCGCGGCAGGTCGGTCTTGCCGATGGTGAAGGTGAGGTCGGTGCTGGACGTCTCCGCGCCGATATTCTGCACGATCATGTCCACATTTACGCCCCCGGCCGAGAGCGGCCCGAAAATGGCGGCGGCCACGCCCGGACGGTCCGGGATATGGCGGACGGTGATTTTCGCCTCGTCGCGCGAGTAGGCGATGCCCGATACGATTTCCTGTTCCACGATCTCATCCTCATCCACAACCAGACTGCCCGGCAAATCCCCACCCAACACCTCCGGCGGCGCGAAGCTCGACAGCACCTGCACCCGCACCCGCTTCTTCATCGCGAGTTCCACCGACCGGGTCTGCAACACCTTGGCGCCCACCGAGGCGAGCTCCAGCATCTCCTCATAGGCGATGCGCGGCAGCTTGCGGGCCTTCGGCACGATGCGCGGATCGGTTGTATAGATGCCGTCCACATCGGTGTAGATGTCGCAGCGATCGGCATTCAACGCCGCCGCCAGCGCCACCGCCGAGGTATCCGAACCGCCACGCCCGAGGGTGGCGATGCGGCTGCCGGGGCCGACGCCCTGGAAACCGGCCACGACAGGCACCTCGCCCGCCTCCATCGAGGCGATCAGCGCCGCGCCCTCGATGCCCTCGATGCGGGCCTTGCCATGCTGGTCATCCGTATTGAGCGGGATCTGCCAGCCCTGCCAGGAGCGCGCGTTGACGCCGATTTCCTGCAACGCGATCGCGGTGAGCCCCGAGGTCACCTGCTCGCCAGTCGCCACCACCGCGTCATACTCGCGCTGATCGAACAGCGGCGACAGGTCCTGGCAGTATTTCACCAGCGTGTTGGTCACCCCCGCCATGGCGGAGACCACCACGGCCACCTGGTTGCCGGCCTGCACCTCGCGCTTCACGCGCGCGGCGACATTGCGGATACGATCGAGGTCGGCAACCGAGGTGCCGCCGAACTTCATGACGATACGGGTGCCGGATTTGGCAGAGGGGGCGGCTGACATGCGGCTCTTCCAGGCGAGGCCCGGCTTAGGACGGGCTGTTGTGCAATGCGATGGGCGGCACACATACTGGCGCCGAGGGGTATGAGCAACATGCAGCAAGCACAGACCGGCGTGGTGTCGAACGAGGAAGTCGCCCGCTTTGACGCCCTGGCCGCCGAATGGTGGGACCCGACGGGCCCCATGCGCCCGCTCCACGCGATGAACCCGCTGCGCGCCGGCTGGATCGACGCACGTATCGCGCCCGCCTCCCGCATCCTCGACGTCGGCTGCGGCGCCGGCCTGCTCTCCGAGGCGCTGGCCAAGCTCGGCCATGACATCCTCGGCCTCGACGCCGCGGGCGCAGCCATCGACGCCGCCCGCGCCCATGCCGAGGGCCAGGGCCTCGCACTCGCCTACCGCGTCGGCCTCGCCGAGGATCTGCTGGCCGAAGGCACGCGCTTCCCGGTGATCACCGCGCTCGAAGTGATCGAGCACGTGCCGGACCCCGCCCGCTTCGTCGCCCTGCTCGCCGGCCTGCTGGAACCCGGCGGCACACTCTTCCTCTCCACCCTCAACCGCACGAAACGCAGCTACCTCGTCGCCAAACTCGGCGCCGAATACGTGCTGCGCCTGCTGCCGGTCGGCACGCATGACCACGCCCGCTTCCTCACCCCCGCCGAACTCGGCGCGCTCTGCCGCACGGCCGGGCTCCGCGTCGCCGACATCGCCGGCATGACCCCCGATCCAATGCGCGGCGGCTGGAAGGCGACCCGGGATACCGGGGTGAACTACATTCTCCAGGCCATCGCGGGCTAGGCGGCGATGATCCCCACAATCGATCTCGATCCCTTCTCCACCGCGTTCTTCGACGATCCCTATCCCGGCCACGCCGCCGTGCGCGAAACCGCCCCCGTCGTGGGGCTGCCCGCCATCAACGCCTACGGGGTGGGCCGCCACGCCGAGGTGCATCACATGCTGATGCACTGGGAGGAATACCCCTCCAGCCGCGGCGTCGGCATTCG
>CAIPLM010000280.1 GCA_903865895.1 uncultured Rhodospirillales bacterium
ACACCCAAAATCTGTCTAAATCCGGCCGACAGAGGCCAAAATCGGCGCGACAGTGGCGGCGGCAGACCCGGCCCGACAGTTCGAAGCTCACCCGTTCGTCAAGCACCCCCACAACGAGCGCCAATTTCAGCAGCCTGTTAGTAAGGACCGCCGCCGCCGATTGGCCGTCGCCGCCATTGGCGCCCGTGCCCGGGGCGCCCGCCGCGCCACCAGCACCGCCGGGGCTGGGGTCGGGCCCCCCGGAGGCGCCGTCCGATCCGGCACCGCCATTTGCGCTGCCGCCATTGCCGCCGACCGCATTGTAGCCGCCGTGCCCGCCTTGCCCGCCGCTCACGCGCTCATGTCCAACGCGATACCGATCGATGTCATTTCAACATGCCCCCACCTGCCTCGCCTATCGCCACATGGCTGCCGTCGAGTCAGATTTTCAGCATGTGGCGAAGGGCGCCGAATTCGTCAATATGTATACAAGTAACGGAATTTTTGAGATTCTTCGGTAAAACAGTGACGGACCGCCAGATGCACCTCGCTGAGTGGATAGGCACTTGAATTAGTCTCGAACCTTGCGAGACTGATTCAAGTGCCGGTGGGGCAGATAGCGGACCTTGGTTGCAGCCGGGATACTGCCGACCGCGTTGACAGCCGCCCGCCCGCAGCGCTCACTTCCCCCGCTTGCAACCGCAGGGGGCCATCATGTCGAGCAGCACCATCTCCAACTCCCGGCTGGACCGCTTCCTCGCGCCCGACAGCCGCACCGCCCGCAGCATCGCGCGCGCCCGCGAGGTGCTGCCCGGCGGCACCTCGCGCCACCACTACCTTTTCGCCCCCTGGCCCATCATCGCCAGCCACGGCAAGGGCTGCCGCCTCGTCGATATCGAGGGCGACAGCCGGATCGACTGCCTCAACAACATGACCGCGCTCGTCCACGGCCACTCCGACGATGACGTGAACCGCGCCATCATCGCGCAGGTCGAGAAGGGCGTCTCCTTCTCCGAACCCGCCGAGCCCGAGGCCGCGCTGGCCCGCCTGATCGTCGAGCGCGTGCCGAGCGTGGACAAAGTCCATTTCCGCTCCTCGGGCACCGAGGCGGTGATGATGGCGATCAAGCTGTCCCGCGCCCACACCGGCCGCTCCGCCATCGCCAAGTTCGAAGGCGGCTATCACGGCTATTACGACTACGTGCAGATGAGCACGACCTCCACCGAAGCCAACTGGGGCAGCTCCGCCGCCCCCACCCCGGTGCCCAGCTCCGGCGGCATCTCCGCCAACGTGCCGGACGAGGTGGTGGTGCTCCCCTTCAATGACCCCGACGGCGTGGAGCGCCTGCTCGCCCAGCATGGCCCGCGCGTCGCCGCGCTGCTGGTGGAGCCGCTCTCCAACCGCAACGGCATGGTGCTCCCCCGCCCCGGCTTCTATGACTTCCTGCGCGAAATCACCCGCAAGCACGGCATCGTGCTGATTTTCGACGAGGTGATCGCCTTCCGCGTCGGCACAGACGGCGCCCAGGGCCGCTACGGCGGCGACCCCGACCTCACCACCTTCGGCAAAATCATCGGCGGCGGCCTTGCCATCGGCGCCGTCGGCGGGCGCAACGAGATCATGGCCCTGCTGGACCCCGCGCACCCCGGCGCCAAGGTGATCTCGGGCGGCACCTATTCCGGCAATCCGCTCGCCGCGGTCGCCGGCGTCGCCACGCTGGAGAAATTGACGCCCGCCGTGTTCGCCCATCTCGATGCCATGGGCAAGCGCATGCGCGACGGCGCCAACGCTATCCTCCGCCGCCACGGCGCGAAGGCCCAGGTGGCCGGCGATGGCTCGCTGTTCCAGGTGGTGCCGACCGACGTGGAACTGGTGAACTACCGCTCCATCCCCCGCGGCCCCGAGGCCAACGCCTGGCTCGACAAGCTGCATCGCGGCCTGCTGGTCAACGGCATGATCATCTCCCATCGCGGCCTCTCCTGCGTTTCCAGCGCCATGGGGCCGGCCGACGTCGATGAGTGCCTCGCCGCCTTCGAGCAGGCGGTCGCGGGGCTCGACGCATGACTTTATGGGTCCGCTACGCCGCCGGTGACGCGGAAGGCTTCGGCACGCTGGACGGCGAAACCATCGCCGTCCACGCCGGGGACATGTTCGCCACCCCCACGCCCACCGGCGAAACCCTCCCGCTCACCGCCGTGCGCCTGCTGGCCCCGGTGCGGCCGCGACTATTCATCGGCCTGTGGAACAATTTCCACGCCGTCGCCACCGCCCAGGGCTACGGCATCCCTGACTACCCCCTGCATTTTCTGAAATCCCCCGGCTCGATCATCGGCCCGGAGGACGAAATCCGCGCCCCCAAATCCTACGCCGGCCGCATCGTCTACGAGGGCGAATTGGGCGTGGTGATCGGCCAGCGCTGCTCCGACCTCGACGACGCGGCGGCCGAAGCGGCGATCTTCGGCTATGTCTGCGTCAACGACGTCACCGCGCCCGATCTGTTCGGCGACAACCCGCGGTTCGAGCAATGGGCCCGCGCCAAGGGCTGCGACACATTTGGCCCCATCGGCCCCGCCATCGCCACCGGTCTCGACTGGCGCGGCCTGCGGGTGCGCACCCTGCTCAACGGCCGCGAACGGCAGAACTACGAGGTCGCGGACATGATCCTGCCGCCGCCCCGCATCGTCAGCCTGCTGTCGCGCGAGATGACGCTGCTGCCGGGTGACCTCATCACCTGCGGCACGGCTGCCGGCATCCTGCCGATGCGCCCCGGCGCCACCGTGGAAGTGGCGATCGAAGGCATCGGCGTGCTGCGCAACACGGTGGCAGCGAAGGATCAGGCGCCCAGCGCCTGATCCCTGCCCGATAGCCGTTCAGCGGTAGAGGTCGACCGCCTTCGCCTTCTTGCCACCGCTCTTCGCAGCCTTCGCCGGCTTCGGCGGCGGGGCAGCCAGCATGCCCTGCATCGTCGCACCCCGGGTCTTCCAGTAGTTGCTGAGAATGCCGACATCCCAGCCCATGCAGAAATGCTTCACGCCCAGCGCGAGATAACGCTCGGCCATCTCCGGCTCGGCGATCTCGATGCGCGGATGGATGCCGCGCTTCAGCGCCGCCTCGATCGTCTTCATCTCGGCCTTCTGCACGTCCGGATGCGAGCGGTTGCCGGTCTGCCCGATCGACATCGAGTAGTCGGAGCCGCCGAACTGCACCATGTCGATGCCCGGCACGTCGAGAATCGCGTCGAGATTGTCCACGCATTCCTTCTTCTCGACCATGATGGCGATCACAACGTCATCGAGCGCCTTCACATAGGCCGGCGAGCCGCCCTCGCGATTGGTGCCGACGTCACGGCGCATGCCGACGCCAGTGAGCCCGAGGCCACGGCGATTGCCCGGCGTCTCCGCCCGCACGCCCGCCACCGCGGTGCGCGCGTCATCGACGGTGCGGATATCCGCGAACAACACGGACTGGAAGCCCGAGCCGATCGCGCGCATCGCCTGGTGGATATATTCGCCCTGCTCGATCTTGATCATCCCGCCAATGCCGGCGACCTCGAAGGCACGGCCGAGATTGTCGAGGTCATGCATGGTGAAGGGCGCGTATTCGGCGGTGAATTCCACGTAGTCGTAATGCCCGCCGGCGGCGCCGATCAGCTCCACCAGAGTGGGCCAGCAGGATAGCAGATGGGTGCCGAGCGTCGGCTCCCCGGCATCGAGTTTCTCGCGAAGGCGGTTGGCGCGCATGGAAGGTCTCCTCGGTTGCTTATGATGTGCAGGCGTAGCGTTCCCAGCCCTTGCGACGCAAATGGCAGGCCGGGCAGGCGTCGCAGCCATAGCCCCAGGCGTGCCGCGTGCGGCGATCGCCCTGGTAGCAGCTATGGGTGTGCTCGGTGACGAGATCACGCAGAGGCGCGCCGCCGAGGCCGTCGGCCAGGCGCCAGGTTTCGGCCTTGTCGATCCACATCAGCGGCGTGTGGATGACGAAGCGGGTGGCCATGCCGAGCCCGAGCGTCACCTGGAGCGCTTTCAGCGTGTCGTCGCGGCAATCCGGATAGCCCGAATAATCGGTCTCGCACATCCCGCCGACGAGGTGGCGGATGCCGCGACGGTAGGCCAAAGCGGCGGCGAAGGTGAAGAACAGGATGTTGCGCCCGGGGACAAACGTGTTGGGCAGCCCATCCGCCCCGGTGGCGATGGCGATCTCCTCGGTCATCGCGGTGGCGCCGAGCGCGGGGAGGGCGGCCAGCGGCAGCATGTGGTCCGGCCCGAGTCGCGCCGCCCAGGCGGGGAATCCCGCGCGCAGCCCGGCGAGAAACGCGTGCCGCACCTCCAGTTCCACCCGATGGCGCTGACCATAGTCGAACCCGATGGTCTCGACCTCGTCGAAACGGTCGAGCGCCCAGGCCAGGCAGGTGGCACTGTCCTGGCCGCCGCTGAACAGGACGAGGGCGCGTTCGGTCATCATCGGCTCCGGGTTATGCCGCAGCCTAACGCATTCCAGTCCCGACGAAACCCTCCGGCACGGCTTGCTTGCATGGGGGATCAGCCCCTAGGCTGACGCAATGCTCGCATTTCTCCTCCGACGTCTCCTGCTCGCGGTCCTGGTAACGCTGACGGTGCTGACCGTGAGCTTCGCGCTGACGCGCCTGTCCGGCGATCTCGCGATCGCCATCGCCGGGCCGCAGGCCACGCAGCAGGACATCGAGATCATCCGCAAGGCCTACGGGCTCGACCGCCCGGTGATCGTGCAGTTCTTCGATTGGGTGTGGTCCGCCGCCCGCGGCGATCTCGGCCGCTCCTACCTCTACCACGAGCCCGTCGCCAACCTGATCCGCGACCGCCTGCCGGTAACGATGACGCTCGGCCTCACCGGCCTGCTGATCGCGCTCAGCACCGCCATCCCGATCGGCATTTTCGCCGCCATGCGCGAGGGCACGGTGATCGATCGCGCGGTGATGATGGTCGCCGTGATCGGCCAGGCGATGCCGAGTTTCTGGCTCGGTCTGCTGCTCATCATCACCTTCGGCCTCAAGCTCGGCTGGCTGCCGATCTCCGGCGTCGATACCTGGGACGGCTACGTGCTGCCCGGCATCGTGCTGGCCTTCTCCGCCATGCCCGCGATGATGCGGCTCACCCGCTCCGGCATGGTCGATGCGCTGGCCTCCGACTACATCCGCACCGCACGCGCCAAGGGGCTCAGCCGCTGGTCGATCGTGATGAAGCACGCGCTGCGCAATGCTGCGATGCCGGTGGTCGCGGTGGCTGCCGTGCAGCTCGGCTTCATGCTCTCGGGCTCCATCGTCATCGAGAGCGTGTTTGCGCTGCATGGCGTGGGCTATCTCGGCTGGGAGTCGATCTCGAAGAACGATTTCCCGGTGGTGCAGGCGGTC
>CAIPLM010000281.1 GCA_903865895.1 uncultured Rhodospirillales bacterium
ACACCCAAAATCTGTCTAAATCCGGCCGACAGAGGCCAAAATCGGCGCGACAGTGGCGGCGGCAGACCCGGCCCGACAGTTCGAAGCTCACCCGTTCGTCAAGCACCCCCACAACGAGCGCCAATTTCAGCAGCCTGTTAGCGGCGAGGATGCGGTGAACCTGCGGCTGGCCCGCGCCTCCCGTGCGGCTGGGGATGTGCAGGGCGCAGTCGTTCTTTTGCGCAAGATCGCGGAGAACCGCCACAAACCCGCCGATATCATGGTGGAGCTCGGCGATACGCTGGCCGGGGCCGGCATGCCCGACGACGCGCTTGAGGCATATGGCGACGTCGATCCCACGGGGTCGTTGGGTGCCCGGGCGCTGCTGGGCATGACACGCGCCTATTTCGCGCTCGACGACTTCCCGCACGCCCTTGCCACCGCCGACCGCGCGGTGGCGGCCGCGCCGAAGGATCCGCGTGTCCTGGTTAACCGCGGCGCTGTGTTGGACGCGATGCGCCGGCACATGGACGCGCAGGCAGCCTATCGCGCAGCGCTCGACATCGCGCCACGCCATGTCGCTGCCCGCAACAACCTGGCGTTGTCGCTCGCCTTCACCCGCAACTACGAGGAGGCGCTGGCGATCATGGTGCCACTGGCGCGCTCCTCCTCCGCCACGCCGCAGATCCGCGCAAATCTCGCTTTGATCTATGGCCTGAGCGGCGACAGCAACCGCTCGCTGGCGGCCAGCCGGATCGATGTTGATGAAGCGACCGCCACCGCGAACCAGGAGTTCTTCACCTGGGTGCGGGGCCAGCAGCCCTAGCGATGCTCCGCTGGCCATATGCCTGGGCGGCGGTGGTCGCTGTTTCGGCCATTGACGTCGCATGGTGCGCCCACGCGGGACTCGCGATCGATGGGCAGGCGCCGTTCTTCGCCACGCTCGCGGCGTTGCTTCTAGGGGCCCTGTTGTTGCGCTGGCGCGGCTTGGGCGTGCAGCCCGCCGACGCGGCCGAGGCGCTCGCATTATTCCTCGGCTTCGCCCATGCCGACAACCTGCTGAGCTATCTGGCCGCGCTTCCGGCGTTGCCGCTGCGCGACGCGCTTTTCGCGGGGATCGACCATGCCCTCGGCGTCGATTGGCCAGCCTGGTTCAATTGGGTGGCGCGCCGCCCGCAGCTGCGTGATGGGCTTTCGCTTGTCTATAACAGCCTGATCCCGGAGACCCTGCTGACCGCGGGCTGGCTCGCCTGGTCCGGCCGGCGGGCGGCCTTGATCGAGCTGTTCCGCCTGGCACTGGCCACCAGCCTGCTGACCTGCCTCATCGCCGCGCTGCTCCCGGCACTGGGGCCCTTGGCCTGGCATGGGTTGATGGGGCAGGGCAACGCGTTGAACCGCCTGAACGTCGTCAATCTCGAACGCATGCGGGCGGGCATATCCCTGCATTTTGCCGCCACCGAGATGGCCGGGATCGTCTCCTTCCCCTCCTACCACACCATCCTCGCACTTCTGCTGCCCTACGCCGCCCGGGGGTCCGGTCGGCCCGGCGCCGTGCTGTTGCTGTGGAATCTCGCGATGATGCCGTCGATCGTGCCAATCGGCGGCCACTATCTGACGGATCAACTCGGCGGCACGGCGCTCACTTGTGCCGTCATCGCAGCCGACCGCGCGCTGCGCCACGTCAGGGATAGCAGGCGTTCACCGTCAGCGTGAGGGTATTACCGGCGCCAAAGGGCAGCGCCACCCAGACGAAGGGCGTGACGAAGCTGAACGTATAGCTGCCATGGACCGATTTGCCGCAGGCGGCGTCCGTCAGCGTCACCGAAAGTGGCGTGGCATCGACGCCCCAGAGTTGGCCGCTCGCGTAGCTGGCGACCTGAAGTGCCGTGCCGCAATTGATGGCGTTCACTGCCGCGCAGCGGGCCGATGCGTCGATCGCGCGGGCGAGCGTGCCATAGGCCCACATCAGCCGGCCTGCATCGGCCACGCCGAGCACGAACATCAGCAGCAACGGCAGGATGATCGCATAGTCCACCGCGGTGGAACCGGCGCAGTCTTTGGCCCAGAGGCGCATGATCCGCGCCGCCCTATTGCACACGAACTACCGCGGTGCCGGTGAACTGGGCCGGCAGTGGTAGGTTGAGATAGGGCAGGACTGTCGTGTGCGGCACAACCGCGGTGACGGTGACGTATTTGCCGGGTACCTTGCCATCGGCGCATACGGTGGAGCAGTCACTGCCCTGGGCCGCGATGCCGCTCGCGGAAGGGCAGCCGCAATAGACCACGGGCGATGGGGCGGTTACCCCCGCTGCGCTCGTGGCGCTGAGCACCGCGGTCTGGATCGCAGCCAGGTTGGTAACCCCGTTCGCCGCCGCGTAGATCCCGCCCGCCTCGGCGGCGGATTGCGCGCGGATCGCCTGCATGGCCGCGAGCCCGATCTCCACCGTGCCCGACAGCAGGATAAGCAGCAGCGGCAGCACGAGCACCAATTCTATCGCGGCGGAGCCGCGCCGCGCATCCGTACTGTGTAACACGGCCTACTCCACCAGCGCCGCGGGTGAGCTCGCCATCGGCTTCACCCCGGTGCCCGCGCAGTTACTGTCGAGCCACGCGTTGTTGCTAATCTGGACAACCCGGGCGATCATCTGCGTGCAGCCGCCACTGGTGGCGATACCGTTGTTTTCGAGCGACAGTATCTGATTGCGCAGATAAATCGCGCCGGTGACGTTCAGCGTTGTGTTGTTGGAGAATACCTGAGTCACAGCCGAGGTCGTGCTGAGATCGACCAGCACGAGCCCGGCAAAAGTACCAGTGGATGGGGCCGTAAGGTTCATTGTGGCATTGTTGCCGATGCCGATCGCATAGTTGCCATTCACCACGATCGTCACGCCACCGGTACCATTGAGGATGCCGTTGTTCTGCATGTTAATACCAATGCTCACTGATCAGAACCCATGCGCCCAATCGCGCAGTCCGATGGACATGATGCGCCACGGTTGGGCTTCGAGTTTGTTCCATGCATCGCAGCAGTGATCGATGAGATCGTCGGCGTTGAGAAAG
>CAIPLM010000282.1 GCA_903865895.1 uncultured Rhodospirillales bacterium
GAGGCCGAACTGGACGCCGCCGCGGTGGCGGGCATGCGCACCTGCCAAATCCTGCGCGACGGCGCGGCGCCGAGCGAGCGCCATCCAGTCGCCGCCGAATTTTCGGCTGCCGCGACGATTCTGGGCTTGCCCGGCGGCCCCTGAGCGGCTTGGCTAGGGGCCATCCCCAAAATCATCCAATGGAGCGTGCCATGGCCGTGCACCGCGTTGCCGCCACCCCTGAAACCGTCCGCTGGGGCGTGTTCGACGCCGCGATCCCGCCAGTGGTGACGATCGCCTCGGGCGATACCGTGGTGCTCGAATGCGTCTCGGGCAGCCCCGAAACCCTGCCGCCGCCTGGCTCCGGGATGGTGGTGCCGCCGGCGCTGCATGCGATCCATGCGCGGGTGCCGCGCGGCCCCGGCCATATCATCACCGGCCCCGTGGCGGTCATCGGCGCCGAGCCCGGCGACATGCTGGAAGTGAAGATCGAGAAAATCGAATTTGGCGCCGATTGGGGATTCTGCGGCTTCGGGCCGCTGCGCGGTACCCTGCCGGAGGATTTCCCCGAGCGCTTCCTCACCCATATGCCGGTCGACCGCGATCGCCGCGTCTGCCGCATGTCCTATGGGGTGGAGCTTGAGCTCGCGCCCTTCTTCGGCGTGATGGGCGTGGCGCCGCCAGCGCATTACGGCACCATCTCCACCGTGCAGCCGCGCGAGCATGGCGGCAATCTCGACAACAAGGAGATCGGTGAGGGCTCGACGCTGTTCCTCCCGGTGCTGGCGAAGGGCGCGCTGTTCTCGGCCGGCGACGGGCACGGCGTGCAGGGCGATGGCGAAGTGTGCATCAACGCGCTCGAGATGTGCCTCACCGGCACCTTCACGCTGACGCTGCATAAGCAAGCCGGCGCCACCCCGCTGCTCGCCTATCCCCGCGGCGAGACGGCGACGCACTACATCTCCATGGGCATGCACGAGGATCTCGACCAGGCGATGAAGCAGGCGCTGCGCGAGATGATCGCCTTCATCACGTCGCGCTCCAACCTCTCGCGCCAGGAGGCCTACCAGTTCTGCTCGCTGGCGGTCGATTTCCACGTTACCCAGACGGTCAACGGGGAAAAGGGCGTGCACGGCATGCTGAAGAAGGGTTTGCTGTTTTAATCCACAACATCTTGCGCCGGCTGGGCCGGTTTTCCACAAGTTTTTGTGGATTCGGCCCCCCGGCGCATTGACCCTCCGCGCCTCTGCGCTACCATATCTTGTAGGCAGCCGAGGATGGGAGCTACGAGATGGAGTGGACTGAAGAGACGATCGAGCGTCTCCGGGCTCTCTGGGCCGAAGGGCTGTCAACCGCCGAAATCGGCCGCCGCATGGGTATCTCCAAGAATGCGGTGGTGGGAAAGGCGCATCGCCTGAATCTTCCCGCCCGCCCCTCGCCGATCCGGCGTGACGGCAATGGCGGCGCCCCGCGCCCGCCCGCGCCCCGCCGCGTCACCGGCCCGACGCTGCCCCCGCTGCGCACCTCTGAGATCCAAGAACCGGTGATCGCCGCACCTGCCCCTGAGCCGCGCCCGGTGTTCCAGCCCAAGCCTGCGGTGCGTGAGCCTGCCGCGACGCGCAGTGCGCCGGTGCGTTCTGTCGCCACCCGAGTCGGGCGCGCCTCGGTGTGCTGCTGGCCGATCGGTGAGCCGGGAACCAAGAGCTTCCGCTTCTGCGATGCCGAGGCGGCGCAGGGCAAACCATATTGCGTGGAGCATGCCCAGATCGCCTACGTGAAGGTGCGCGACCGCCGCGAAGACGCCGCCTGATCACACCGAGCGCCGCCTATTCCGCAAGGCGTTGCGCAGAGCTGTGTTGCGTGTTTATCGTGTCCTCGGGCGGCGCTGAAACCGGACTGTAAGATTCCGGACGGGCGCCACCGCAGGGGGGTGCGTGGACGTTTCCGAACGGCATCGGACAGGCATCTGCAATCTTCGAGGGCATTCGGACGGGCCGTACCGCAGGGGTTCAGGCTTTCGGCATTTGCGGCATTTGGCTCCAACCGGCGGCTCTCGGTCATGAGAGGCGGAACGGTTATGCCTACAGGCACGGTGAAGTGGTTCAACCCGACCAAGGGGTACGGGTTCGTGGCGCCCGAGACAGGGGGCAAAGATGTTTTCGTTCACATAAGCGCGGTGCAAAAGGCGGGTCTTCGGACACTTGCCGAGGGTCAGGTGATTCGCTTCGAGATCGAGGCGCAACCCAACGGCCGCGCGGCGGCGGTCGATCTCGCGACTGATTAGCGGGGGGTGGCGTAGAAGCCACCTCTCCCCATTTCCCCCGTGCCGTGGTATGCAATTTCGGCACGCGGATGCGTGGCCGTGCTGTGAGTGCGGCCCCGCGGGTGACAGGACGTATGACAATGAGCCAGGCTGCCCAACAACAACCCACCACCGGTCTCGACGCTGACGCGGTGCGCGCCGCCTACAAGCGATGGGCGAGCATCTACGACATTGTATTTGGCGGTGTATCCGGCTGGGGTCGTCGCCGTGCGGCCGCGGAGGTTAACCTGCTGCCGGGGACGCGGGTATTGGAGGTCGGAGTCGGCACCGGACTGGCGTTACCGCGCTACGCGCCGGACAAGCGTATCACCGGAATCGATCTTTCGGCCGACATGCTTGAGCTCGCCCGCGCCCGGGTTAAGGCCGACGGGCTTTCCAACGTCGAGGCATTGCTCGAAATGGATGCCGAGCAGACCAGCTTCGAGGATGGGAGTTTCGACGTCGCGGTGGCCATGTTCGTGGCCTCCGTGGTGCCCCATCCGCGGCGCCTGCTGGCGGAAATGCGCCGCGTGGTGCGGCCGGGCGGGCAGATTCTGTTCGTTAACCACTCGGCCGCCGAGCGCGGCCCGCGGTGGTGGGTGGAGCGGGCGATGGCGCCGGCGTCGCGGGCGCTGGGCTGGCACCCCGATTTCTCTTTCCGCCTTCTGCTGCAGCCCGAGGATTTCGGACGTGCCCGGTTCTCGCCGGTGCCGCCGCTCGGGTTTTTTACCCTGGTCCGCCTCTCGAATTAATCGGAGCGGCAGGTTATACCGGGTTCGGGCCTTGATCTCGTCGCCGGGGTCTTGTAGCCCGACTATCGCAATGCGGGGTGCCTTTTGACCCCGCACGTTTTCAGCGGGATGGATCAGCCGATGCACGTTCTACGGCGGCTCTTCGCCACACTACTCACCCTCGCCACCGGGGTGACCTTCGCGATGCCTGCCTTGGCGCAGGCGCCGCGCAATTGGCAGATGGGGATGCAGGCCGCGGCCAGCCCGGTCGCCGAGCGTATTCACAGCCTGCACGACCTGGTGCTGGTGATCATCACCGTGATCACCATCTTCGTCGCCGGGCTGCTTGTTTACGTGATGTGGCGCTTCAATTCGGTCCGCAATCCGGTGCCGAGCAAGCTGTCCCACCACACCGGCCTCGAGATCGCCTGGACGGTGATTCCGGTGCTGATCCTCGTGGTCATCGCCATCCCGAGCTTCCGCCTCGTTTACTTCGAGGACCGCACCCATGATGCGGACATGACGGTGAAAGTCATGGCCCATCAGTGGTATTGGGAATATACCTACCCCGACAGCGGCAACCTGAATTTTCGCAGTGACTGGATCCAGGACGCCGACCTCAAGCCCGGCCAGCTCCGCCTGCTCGACGTAGACAATCCCCTGGTGGTGCCGGTCGGCAAGAACATCCGCATCCTGACCAACAGCGCGGACGTGATCCACTCGTTCTATGTGCCTTCGGTTGGTGTGCAGCGCTACGCGATCCCGGGCCGCACCATCGAGACCTGGGTGCGCGTGGACAAGCCCGGCACCTATTACGGCGAGTGCAACCAGATCTGCGGCACCAACCACAGCTTCATGCCGATTGCCATCACGGCGGTTCCTGTTGCTGAGTACCAGGCGTGGGAAAAGACGGCCAAGGCGAAATTCGCCGAGGGGCAGCCCATCCCGGCGCCGGCCCAGACCTCGACCGAGACCATCCGCCTTGCCCAGGTCCAGCACTGATCCGCGATCGGTGCACGTAGGAGACGACAGATGACTGCCACGACACACGACCACGCGCATGACGGTCACGGGCATGATGACCATCATGATCACATGCCGGGCTTTTTTGCCCGCTGGTTCTGCAGCACGAACCATAAGGACATCGGGACGCTCTACCTGATCTTCGCCATTATCGGCGGTCTGACGGGTGGTGCGCTGTCGATCATGATGCGTGCCGAGCTCGCGCATCCCGGCGTGCAGATCTTCACGTCTGGTCAGCAATGGAATGCGGTGATCACCTCGCATGGCCTGCTGATGATCTTCTTCTCGGTGATGCCGGCGCTGATCGGGGGCTTTGGCAACTGGTTCGTGCCGATCATGATCGGCGCGCCTGACATGGCTTTCCCGCGCCTGAACAACATCAGCTTCTGGCTGCTGCCGCCGGCCTATGTGCTCATCCTGCTCGGGCAGTTCGTCGGCGATGGCGCTGGCCCGGGTTGGACGCTGTATCCGCCCCTGTCGAACTCCACCTTCCAGAGCGGCCCGGCCGCCGACTTCGTGCTGTTCGCGCTGCACCTTGCCGGTATTTCCTCGCTGCTCGGTGCCATCAACTTCATCACCACCATCTTCAACATGCGCGCCCCGGGCATGACCCTGCACCGCATGCCGCTCTTCGTGTGGTCGGTGCTGGTGACTGCGTTCCTGCTGCTGCTCTCGGTTCCGGTGCTCGCGGGCGCCATCACCATGCTGATCACCGACCGCAACTTCGGCACGGCGTTCTTCGAGCCCTCCGGCGGTGGTGACCCGGTACTGTTCCAGCATCTCTTCTGGTTCTTCGGCCACCCCGAAGTGTACATCATGATCCTGCCGGGCTTCGGCATCATCAGCCACATCATCTCGACCTTCTCGAAGAAGCCGATCTTCGGCTACCTCGGCATGGCCTATGCGATGGTGGCGATCGGTGTGGTCGGCTTCGTGGTGTGGGCGCACCACATGTATATCTCGGGCATGGATGTCGATACGCGCGCCTACTTCATGGCCGCGACGATGGTGATCGCGGTGCCGACCGGCATCAAGATCTTCTCCTGGATCGCCACCATGTGGGGCGGCTCGATTGAGCTCGAAGTGCCGATGCTGTGGGCGCTCGGCTTCATCTTCCTCTTCACCGTCGGCGGCGTGACGGGCGTCGTGCTGTCCAATGCCGGCATCGATCAGGTGCTGCACAACAGCTACTACGTGGTGGCGCATTTCCACTACGTGCTGTCGCTCGGTGCGGTGTTCTCGATGTTTGCCGGGTTCTACTACTGGATCGGCAAGATGAGCGGCCACCAGTATCCGAAGACGCTCGGCAAGATCCATTTCTGGATGACCTTCATCGCTGTGAACGTCACCTTCTTCCCGCAGCACTTCCTTGGCCTCGCCGGCATGCCGCGCCGCTATGTCGACTATCCGGACGCCTTCGCGGGCTGGAACCTGGTGTCGTCCTACGGCGCCTATCTCGGTGGCGCCTCGATGGTGTTGTTCGTGGTCATCTGCTTCATGACCTTCGCTTCGAAGCAGAAGCTTGCGGACAACTACTGGGGCGAGGGTGCCACCACGTTGGAATGGACGATCGGCTCGCCGCCGGCGTTCCACACCTTCGAGGAACTGCCGCGGCTGCGGTAACATCATGAGCGAACCGACTCAGATCGGTCTCGGCGAAAACAGGGGGGGCAGCGCGCCCTCCCTGACTTTGCTTGCGGACCAGACCGACCTCTCCACCGCCGGCGATTGGTTTGCCCTGTTGAAGCCAAGGGTAATGACACTCGTGGTCTTCACCGGTTGGATCGGCCTTGCGGTGGCCCCGGGACATCTGCACCCCGTGCTCGCCTTCACCGCAATCCTCTGCATCGCGGTGGCCGCCGGCGCCTCCGGCGCGATCAACATGTGGTATGACCGCGATATCGATGCGGTGATGCTGCGCACCCAGAAGCGCCCCATCCCGGCCGGCCGCATCGCCCCGGGCGAGGCGCTCGGCTACGGGATCACGCTCGCCGCCTTCTCAGTCGTGGTGATGGCGCTGGCGACCAATGTGGTGGCGGCGGC
>CAIPLM010000283.1 GCA_903865895.1 uncultured Rhodospirillales bacterium
CGCCAGTGGCATCGGTATAGTACCCGGTCATTGCACCAACGTTGTTCACTCCAAGTCCGACCGTTCCTCCGGGAACCGCGTTGGGTTCGACGATGCCGGTAAATCCGCTCGACGTCTTGACGAAGCCAAAATATCCACTGGAATTGTCATTGTAAAATCCGGTAACGGTGCCGTCGTTGTTAATGCCTACCGCAACGGTGCTTCCTGGGGACGCCGCGGGATCATTCAGGTATTGGAAAATATCTCCATTTTCTGTGAAACCATGCGCACCGTTAAAGTCATAATAATACCCGGTGACGGTCCCAGAGTTATTGATTCCCTCGACGGCGGTTGATCCCGGCAAAGCAAGACGTAGGGCATATTAACAGCAAATGGATAAATACTTCGGGACGGCACCGACCGCCCTGCCACTGCCCGAAGGCGCGGCTAGATGCCAGCGACTGACACGAGGGTATGGCCGGCGGCAATCAGGTCTGCGCGGAGGCGAGCGATATGCGCCGGCCCGGTCTCGCAGCAGCCGCCAACAATGCTCGCACCGCCGGCGACCCATGCCATCGCGAACCTCGCATAGGCGGCGGGATCAAGATCCTGGCGGACGGCAACCTGGTCGAGGGTTTTGCCGGGCAGAAAACTCTTGGGGATCGGCATGAAGCCGTTGGCATACCCGCCTGTTGGCAAGCCGGTGGCGACGAGTTCGGCCATGGCGGCACTGATCGCCTCGGGGGCCGTGCAGTTGGCCAGCACGGCGGCGACGGGAATGCCCGTGAGCGCCTGATGGGCCTGGGTGATGGTTTCGCCCGAGCGCAGCGCGGTACCGCCGGCATCATCGAGCGTCCAGCTGACCCATACCGGGCGGCCGGTCGCCGCCGCCGCCATCGCCGCCGCGCGGCCCTCGTCGGCGGTGGAGAGCGTTTCGCAGCGGAACAGGTCGACATAGGGGGCCTGAAGCGCGGCGAGCTGGCGATACTCCGCGAGGTTCTCCTCGAACTGGCGAACCCGATCCGGCCGGTAGGTGCCGTTCAGCGGTGGCAGGCATCCAGCAATGGCGACGCCGTGGCCGGCCTCTCCCGCATCGTCACGGGCGGCACGCGCGAGGTCGCAGGCAAGGCGCTGCAGCTCCGGCACCCGGTCGGCCTCGCCGAGCAGCGTCATGCGGGTGAAGCTGGCGGAATAGGCGTTGATGGTGATCACCCGGGCGCCGGCGAGGATGTAGTCGCGATGCACCGCGCGCACGAGGCCGGGCTCCGTCAGCAGATACTCGGCCGACCAATGGCGCGGCGCCTTGTTGCTGGAGCGGTTGAGCAACTCCTGGCCGGTACCGCCTTCGAGCAGAATGATGTCGGTCATGCGGCGGGCTCCGGGTGCGGCGTGAGGGGGAGGTGGCAGCGGAGGAGATGGCCGCCGCCGAGATGGTGGGTCGGCGGCGCGGTGGTGTCGCAGATGGTGCCGAGGCGGCGGTGGCAGCGGTTCTGAAATGGGCAGCCCCGAGCCGGCGGGCCCTGTTCGACGACGTCAGCCGCGAGGAGCCGGGGCACATGGTCGGGGTCGGGCTCCAGCACGGCGCCCAGCAGGGCCTCGGTGTAGGGATGCGCGGCGGTTTCGTACACGGCAGCGGCCGGGCCGGTCTCGCAGATACGGCCCTGGTAGAGCACGATCACCCGGTCGGCGAGCGCGCGGACGACGCCGAGATCATGCGAGACGAACAGGCAGGCGGTGCCATGGTCACGGCGGAGGTCGTCGAGCAGCGCGAGCACGGCCGCCTGCACCGAGACATCGAGCGCCGAGGTGACCTCGTCGCACAACACCACATCCGGTTCGGCGGCGAAGGCGCGGGCGAGGGCGACGCGCTGCTTCTCGCCGCCGGAGAGCTGGCCCGGCAGGCGATCGAGGTAGTGGGCGCCGAGGCGGACCTGATCGAGCAGGTCGCTACTGCGCGCGCGCAATGCCGGGCCGGTGAGGCCGAAGTAGAGCGCGAGCGGCTGGGCGAGGATCTCGGCGATGGTCTGGCGCGGGTTGAGGCTCTCGTCGGGATTTTGGAAAATCAGTTGGATACGGCGAAGGTCCCGCACGTCCCGCTGGCTGACGTTCGGCGCGAGCGGGGTGCCGGCGAGTGAGGTTGTGCCGCGCAGGGGAGCGAGGAGCCCGGCGATGGCCTTGAGGATGGTGGACTTGCCGCTGCCGGATTCGCCGACCAGGCCGATCGTCTCCCCCGGCCGCAGGGCGAGGGCGATTCTGTCGACGACTGGGGCAGTGGAAGGGTACCGGCCAGTCACCTGCTGCCAGAGCGAGCGGCGGGCATACTGCACCGCGATACCGTCGAGGCGCAGGAGTGCTGTGGCGTCATCATCGGAGTGCGGGGTGCGCAGCAGCCCATCCTGGCGTAGCGGCAGGCGGACGGCCTCTTCGGCGCGGCGGCAGCGGGCCGTTCCGCCATCCGGGGCATCGAGCAGAGCGATCGGCGCGGCCCGGCAGGCATCTTCGGCCAAGGTGCAGCGGGGCGCGAAGGCGCAGCCTTTGGCGGCACTGCCCGGCGCGGGCGGACGGCCTTCCAGCGGAATTGGCAGTCGGGGCGCGTGCAGCACGGGAATGGCGGCGATCAGTCCGCTGGCGTAGGGGTGCGCGGGGGTTCGCAGGATCTGCCGCGCGGTGCCCTCGGCGACGATTTCGCCGGCATACATCACCGCGACGCGGGCGCAGACGCGGGCGACGGCGCCGAGATCGTGGCTGACATAGACCATCGCCATCCCCGTATCGGCGGCGAGGTCGCGCAGCAGGTCGAGCACATGGGCCTGGGTGGTCACGTCGAGCCCGGTGGTCGGCTCGTCGAGCAGCAGGGCCTCGGGCTCACCGGCCAGCGCCATGGCGATGGCGACGCGCTGCTGCTGCCCTCCAGAGAGCTCGTGCGGGTAGCGTGCGACCAGCTCGGTCGGGGCGGCGAGGCGCACGCGGGCGAGCAGATCGATCACGCGGGCGGGGTGGGCGGCGGCCGGCAGGTTGCTGTGCAGGCGCAGAGCCTCGGTGATCTGGGCGCCGATGCGGATGGTCGGTGTCAGCGCCTGGCCGGCATTCTGCGGAATGAGGGCGAGGCGGCCACCGCGGATCCGTGGGACAGCAGTGCCGGCGGCGAACATGTCCTGCCCGGCAAAGCGGACGCTGCCGCCGAGCACGCTGAGGCCGGGCTTGAGGTAGCCCATGGCGGCCAGCGCCAGCGTGCTTTTGCCCGAGCCGCTTTCGCCGACGATCCCGATCGTCTCGCCGGCCTGCACGCGCAGGTCGATCGCGCGCAGCACGGCGGCGGGCGTGCCGGCATGCGTGGTGAAGCCGATCGAGAGATCGGCGATGTCGATCAGGGGCGGCATCAGTGCGGCGCGGTTTGCGCGCGGTCGAGGCCGACCGCTTTGGCGAAGGCGTCGGCGGTGAAATTGATGCCGATGATCAGGGAGGAAAGCGCGGCCACCGGCGCCATGGCGGCCCAGGGCGCGATGGCCATGAAGCTGCGAGAATCCGCGATCATCAGCCCCCAATCCGGCGTTGGCGGCGCCACGCCGAAGCCGAGGAAGGAGAGCGAGCTGAATGCCAGCAACATCCACGACCAGCGCATCGCCCCCTCGACCATCAGCGCGTCGAGCACGTTTGGCAGCAATTCGCGCCGGACAATCGACGCGCGGCCATGGCCGCGGGCGCGGGCTGCGGAGATGAAGTCCCGCGCCACCACACCGAGGGTTGCCGCACGGGCGACGCGGATCACCGGCACGCCGTAAAAGAAGGCGAGGGTGGGGATCAGCACGTTCACCCCGGCACCGAAGGTGACGATGATGACGAGCATCTTGAGGATCCACGGCAGCGCCAGCACCGCATCGACCACGCGCATCAGCACATCGTCGAGCCGCCCGCCGGCGAGGCCGAGATGGACGCCTGTGAGGCCGCCCCATGCGACGGCGATGGGAGTGGCAACAAGCGTCACCAGGATCGCCTCGCGGCCGCCAAGGAGGGTGCGCGTCAGGATGTCGCGGCCGAGCTGGTCGGTGCCGAGCCAATGGGCGGCGTCGGGCGGGGCGAACATCAGCGCCGCGTCGATAGCAGTGGCGTTATAGGGCACGATCCAGGGACTCAGCACGGCGGCGAGCAGGTGCAGCGTGACCAGGCCGAGGCCAATGGCGCCGGAGGGGCGCGCGAGCATGCGGCCAAGCACGCCCATCTCAGCCGCGCGCCCGATGGGTGCGCAGGCGGGGATCGAGCGCCAGGGTGAGAAGATCGGCGGCGAGGTTCACGCCGACGTAGACGCTGGCCACCAGGAGCGCCAGGGCCTGCACCACCGGCAGATCGCGCTCTGTGATGCTGTCGATCATGAAGCGGCCGAGGCCGGGGTAGTTGAACACCTTCTCCACAACGACGACGCCACCGAGCAGCCAGGCAATGGTGAGCGCGATGACGTTGACCGCGGGCAGCAGCGCGCTCGGCAACGCGTGCCGCCAGACAATGCGGGCGCGCGGCACGCCCTTGAGGGTGGCCATGCGCACGAAATCGCTCGCCATCACCTCGATGACGCTGGAGCGGACGGTGCGCATTATATGCGCCGTCATCACCATCGTCAGCACCGCCACGGGCAGCACGATGCCGGGGAAGAAATCGGCGAGCGGCGCGCTTGGCGCGGCCAGCATGATGCCGGGCACCCAGCCGAGGCCGATGCTGAAGACGAAGATCAGCACGGTAGCCGAGACGAATTCCGGGATCGTCATCGCCAGGATGCCGCCAGTGGAGAGCACGATGTCGAGCGCTCCATCGCGGCGCAGGCCGGTCAACACGCCGAGCAGGAGAGCCAAGGGAATGCCGACGGCCAGCGTGCAGCCGGCGAGCAGCAGCGTGTTACGCAGCCGCTCGCCGAGCAGGGTGGCAATCGGCTTGCCGCTGCCGGCGGAGATGCCGAGATCGCCACGCAGCGCGCCCCCGGCCCAGCTGGCGTATCGGCTGAGGGCTGGCCGATCGAGGCCCAGCTCGCGCCGGCAGTTCTCCAGCCGCTGGCCGACGGCGTCACGCTGAAGCACCGCGACGCAGGCATCGCCGGGCAGCGCCTCAACCGCCCCGAAGATGATCGCCGAGGCCAGCGCGACGGTGATCAG